>NZ_JAGRPM010000058.1 GCF_019449565.1 Rhodoblastus sp.
ATGTTCCGGATCGTCGGGCGACGCCTTGACCAGTCTTATTGCCTCTGCCGCACGCAGAGCTTGATCTTCTGACAGGGAAGGAAGATCCATGAACAATGTGGCGAACGCGGCTCGCGCGGGCTCCCCTTCGTTCAGCGCCGCCGCGACGCCCTTCAATCTCTCGACGAGATCGGAACAATCGACGGGACGCTCGACGACATAGGCAAATAGCGTGTTCAACTCGTCAACTGGACGGGATGCAAAACCTGCGCCTGTCTTTGTCAAGAGCCGGATCGGACCGATTGCGGGACCGTTCTCGTCGGAAGAAGCACCACTTACGTCTCCGGGAGGCGCGAGGCGGTGAAAAATCATCCACGGAAAAGCCTCAGCACCCATCGAAACAACATCTCCGACCACAATTTACGCCAATAGAACATAAAGAGAACATATTGGCAAGTCCAAGTTTGTCTGAATGGCTGTCCCCAATATCCGGCCTGCGAAAGAATTGGGCGACGGCTGGACTTTCGTTTTTTCGGACGTTCGACCTTTGACCGCAATCGGCCCACAAGCGATGGTTCTCTTCAAAGGTCGAGGCTACGTCGCGAATCTTAAGGAATGCGGTTGCCCAAAAGAGATCATCGCGAGAATAAAGAATGAAAACAGTGCATTATATGCACGGTGTTCGCAGTTTTATCATGAGTGGTGTCGGAAATGGCGCGCCACTCAGGATAAAACTGCGAACACTTATGTCATTGAAATTACGGGGTAAACTATGCACAGTCTTGCGCGGCGCTGATTCAAATCCGCCTATCCTTACCCGGGAATGATGTCTACTCCGGACGAAGCGGCTTAAGCGTGGCGGCAATCTCATCGGCGGCGGCGACATGCGCCGGATTGTCAACATCGAACGTTTGCTCCGTCGCTGACAGCACGATTCCCCCAATCGAGCTTGCGCCTTCGCCAGCGCCTTCAAAACATAGGACGGAATACCGGGCGGGTTCTCGTCGTGATCGTCGTCATGGCGAGCCATCGGTCACGCTCCAAAGATTTCAGGAAAATCGCCCTTGCGGCCGATCAAGAGCACGCCCGGCGACCACGACTTGCGCCACGAAAGCGCCTGCGGCATCGGCCGCCAGGTGAGAGGACCGCGCTCTTTGTCCAGCCGGGCGCGCACGTCAGCCGGCACCCATTCAAGGCGACGATGGATTTCCTCAACGGCGCGCTCCGCAAGCTCGCGCTCGTATTGCTGGTCTT
Source organism: Rhodoblastus sp. (assembly GCF_019449565.1). Lineage (GTDB taxonomy): Bacteria > Pseudomonadota > Alphaproteobacteria > Rhizobiales > Beijerinckiaceae > Rhodoblastus. The sequence goes on from NZ_JAGRPM010000058.1 coordinate 1,234, forward strand.
CGGCGCGGTGAAGGGCAAGCTGACGGGCGCCAATCCGCTGAAATCGAGCCTGCAAACCGCTCTGGTCGGCGGTCTGGCCGCCGGCGCCGCCTTTTATCTGGCCTCGCTGTTCGGATAGGGGGGGCATCAACTTCGCCAGTTGCGGCGTGGACCGCAGTCTCGCGCCAATGGCCCTGTGCGTCGATCACGCGAAATTCGTAAGTCCAGCCGCCACGATCGCGTTCGAGCTTCACTTTCACGATTTCGCCGGGAAGGCGTCCCTTGAGCCGGGCGAGGATCCTTTCGAGCGGCAGGATGGCGCCGCTCTCGACGGCGGCGCGCGCCGCGTCCTGGTCGGCTGCGCCGTCGTCGGCCGCGGCCCGAACCGGCGCGGCAAGAAAAAGCGAGAGCGCCAAAAGAACCGGGAACGCGCGCAACACAATCACTTCCTCCTGCGTCAATCCATCCTCGCTGATTGTAGCTGACAAATCGGTGACGCGACCGATCAGCCGGCTGTCATGCGGCCCCCGTCATAACGCTCTCCATCGCCCGGCGCTGTCGGTCCGGGCCATGAAAGGAAACAAGATGCGCAAGTTGATCGTTCTCGCGAGCCTCGCCACGCTTCTCGGCGCCGCCGGCGCCGCGCAGGCTGGGAGCCTTGGCCGTCCCTGCACCGACAAGCCCGCGTCGGCCTTTCTTTCGCTCGACGTCCTGAAGTCCAAGGTCGCCGCCATGGGATACCAGGTCCGTGACGTCGCGATCAAAAAGGCCTGTGGCGAATTCTATGTCATCGACAAGACCGGCAAGAAGGGCGAACTCTTCGTCGATCCGACCTCGGGCGTCATCGTCGCGGGCGGCGTCGCCAACTAGGACGTGGATCGATGACCGCTCCGGTCATGACCGAACAGGCCGGCGGCGCGACGCCGCCGGCCACGGTCAGGGTGTCGGACCCCTTCGTGCGCCCGTTCTACTGAAGCCTCCTCGCCCTCTTCGTCTGCGCCTTCGCGACAGGCGACGAGATCGACTGGCTCCACATCATTGCGGTTCTGATCCTGCTGCGGGTCGTCTGGGGCTTTGTCGGTCCGCGCAACGCGCGTTTCTCCGGCTTCCTGCGGTCGCCAAGCGAAGTGGTCGCATTCCTGCGCCAAAGCCTGCGCCTCGGGGCGCCGCGCCGTCTCGGGCACAATCCAGCCGGCGGCTATATGATCGTCGCCATGCTTGGCTTGCTGACGTATCTGTCCGTGACCGGAATGATGCTGACCACGGACGCCTTCTGGGGCTCGCATTGGCTGAAGGAGGCGCATGAAGCCGGCGCCTATGCGATGGTCGGCCTCGTCATGCTCCATCTGGCGGGCGTCGCCCTCGCCAGCGTCGAATATGGCGAAAACCTCGTCCGCGCCATGTTCACTGGCAAGAAGCTGGCGTGACCAGATGCGGATCGCAAACACCGCGAAAATTTCCAGGAAGTTGGCGCGGGAGGCGAGCGCCCTCGTCTCCCGCGCCAAATTTGAGTCAACCGCGCCACGGCGACATGCGCGTCAGGATCGCATCGCGGCGGATATATTGGTGGTAAAGCGCCGCCAATATATGGGCTGCGGCAAGGCCGATCAGCGCAAAAGATGCGATCTCATGCACTTCGGTCAGAGGACGGAAGATTTCCGGCGTCCTCGCAAAGGGCGACGCGATTTGGAACAAGCCGAAATCCAGGCCGCGGCCGCGCCACAACAGCGTCGGAATTCCAATAATCGGGACAACGACCATCAGCAGGTAAAGCCCAGCATGGGTTATTTTCGCCACATTGCGCGCCAGCGGCGGCATCGTCGCCGGCAAGTCGGGCGCGGGATGCCCTAAACGCCAGACCAGGCGGAACAAGGACAGCAAAAGCACCGTCAGGCCGAGCAAGGCATGGACATTGATCACTGCCCCCGTCATTTCTTTGGGAAAGTCGTCGACAGTCAGGCCGATGACGAAGGCCAGTCCGATGAGTGCGGCAATCGACCAATGCAAGGCGATTGCGACTGAATCGTATCGCTCGGAAGTCGTCATTTCGCGCCTCCAGCGCTATTTGAACGAATAGATAGCTGTTGCAGCGGCAGCCGCATTAAGAAAACGCAATTTTCGCCGCATTCCATGGCTGGTCCTCGTTGGCGCCGACCGCCGTCCTGCTCAATAGGAATAGAACACCGGAATCTTTGCTTCGGTCAGCATCAGGCTGGTCGTGCCTCCCACAACATATTCGAGCAGCCTCGCGTGAGCGAAGGCGCCCATGACGAGGAGGCTAGCCCGCATCGACGCCAGATGGTCTCGCAACGTTCTGCCGGCGTCGGCTTCTCTGATCGGCAAGACAATCACGTCCAGCTTGGCGCAATGCCGGCTCAAATGCCGCGCTAGGTCAGCGCCGGCGGCATCCGCGTTCGGGTCGGCCGCGACATGCACCACCTCCACCCGACCGGCCTTGCTCAATAAGGCGCGGCGTCGCCAACCGCGCGCGCCGCATGGGCGCCGCCGTCCCATGCCACGACGACGCTCTCGAGCGAAGGTCCCGACTGCCATGACGGCGGGACCACGAGAATCGGACGGCCCGAATTGAACATGACATTTTCGATCAGCTTTTCGTCGGAGGACAAAAGGTTATTCGGTTGCGCCGTAATGACAAGATCGCAGAGCCGCGCGGCGGCGATGACGGATTTTCGCGCGCGGTCGGGTGCGGCATGGACCAATGAGCAATCGGCGTTCACTCCCGCCAGCCTGGTCGTCAACTCTATGTGCTCGGCGATTGTTTTCGCTTTGGCGAGGCGCTCGTCATCGATTTGTTCGGCGACGGCGTCCGCCAGGGGCAAGATGCGGATCGGGCCAAGATCGAGGCGCTGCGCGGTGACCAGCGAAGACAGATGCGCGTCTTCGCGCCGCGCGAATTCGACCGCATAGTCGATCACCGCATTCGGTTGGGCGGTCTCGTTCACATTCACGAAGAAATGTATTGTCTTGTAGGACATGGTCCACGCTTCAATTTCGAAAGGCCTTGCCGCAAAGCCTGAAGGGGAAAGCGATATTGCGCGTTGCGATGGGTCAAACGGACAGGAACTCGCACTCGGGTTCCTGCAGACAGGCGCTCGGGGCCGGAATGGCGAGGATCGGCAGCGCAACGCCTGTTCTTGCGGATGAAATCGTCCTATGGAAAGCGTCGTCACAGTCGATTTCGGGCCGTAACGCCGCTGCGGCGCGCATCACAGGCGGATCAGGGTGATGTCGTGAGTCTGACGGCGCTGGACATGATGCCCCCCGACGGCTGGCGCCTTGCGAGCATATTCCTGGTTGTTTTTCTGCTGAATGTCCTGCCTGCCTTTGCGCCGCCAACCTGGACGGCGCTCTCGGCCTTCAGCGTCGGCGCGCCCGATATCAACTGGTTCGCCCTGGCTTTGACCGGCGCGACCGCCGCCACATCCGGCCGCATCGTCCTTGCGAAACTGTCGCGTCTCATTCTGCGAGGAAGATTGCTCAGGGAGGATTCAAGAAGAAACATCGACGAAATCCGCCTCAAGATCGAAGCGCATCGCGCGGTGTCGGCCGTCGCCTTGATGGTCTTTGCGCTGGGTCCCTTGCCGTCCAATCATCTTTTCGTTGCTTACGGCCTCAGCAGCTTGAACATCGCGTTCGCCGCCGCGCCGTTCTTTTTCGGCAGGCTGACGAGTTATTCCTTCTGGATCTTGAGCGCCGCCGCCGCCGGACGCAAATTCGACCTTGACGCGGGAGATGCAGTCCTTGGTTTCGGCATTTATTTTTTTGTCAGCCAGCTGCTGATCGTGCCGTTCATGTATTTCTTCGTGAAGATCGATTGGAAAGAGCTTTTCCATCGTCGGCGTCTGGCGCTCCGACGGACGCCAAAGTCTTGACGCCGGGCGCGGAAAAGGCTGTCCCCCCAACGCGGTCAACCGCGTTTGTAATTATTGTATGACCGCATCGAAGCGTCTTGCAGCCGTCGGCGTATCGCCGCCGTAAGACAGCATCGGGTCGACCTCTGCCGTTTCCTCTTTTCCTTACCCCCAATCAGCGGCGCTCGCCCAACAATCCCAACTCCTCCCAAAGCCAGCATGTGTCGTAGTCCGCCATGGGATCGTCGGCCGCAAGGCACGCCAAGTTCGCACTAGCACGCAAGGTTCTTTCCGCGCAAGGTGGAGCGCGCTTCGTCCTTAAATCGATCGGTTGCTTCGCATTCGAGCCATGACTTGAACGCGGAAACGGCGGCGACGCCTGGTGAAAGCGCCCTCTGACGCGCAATCTTGTTGCCCCATCTGCTTGGCCGCGCGACATTGATCGCCGGTAAACCGTTCATGGCCACACTGGCCGCCTGAAGCTTGAAGCCGGCAGAGCGCGACAATTGTCAGCGGATCGGTTTCGGCGCCATCGCCATATTGTACCGGACGCTGATGCAATCGTTTTAACATTCGTCATGTCTCGATCCGTCCTCGACGCCGGTGTTCGTTCTTACAATTGACGCGGCGTCGCTTCCGCGAAGACATTCGGTGCGCGTCGTCGGGGCTTTTCTCTGACCTGTATCGACGCCGGGCCTGAAAACGCGAAACGCCCGCCAGTGCTTCCGTGGCGGGCGTTCCATGCGGTCGTTCAGCCTCAGGTTCGCGGGAATAACGCTCCAATCCAACTGATCTTCGCCCTGTTCATCTTGTTCCCGCCACCCTTGTCGTTGCCACCACTGATTATGCATTTGCTATAGACGCCAGCACGTCTCTTCGTCGCCGTTGTCGCACGCATATCGAAACTGGTTCCGATATACGCCTCCCGACGTGAGCCAATATTCTTGGGCATAGGCCGAACTGGCCAAGCCGATGAGGGCGATCACGGCGACGATCCCAGTTTTCCCGGTCACAGCGTCCATTAAGAGTTTCGGTTTTGTCATATGGCCCCGCAAAATGATGGCAGGTCCCTCAGCGGCATCAAGATAGGTCGATTATGGCGTTACTTTGTTCCCCGTCGACCTTGTCGGGCCGTTCCAGCATTCTGTTTCTCGATAAACCGATCCGGCAGCGCCTCCTCGATCAGCACCTGCATTGCCGGCGCGAATTTGAGGATCGGGGCGATAGCTAGGCCGGCTCGTTTTGTTTTTCCCGCCAGTCGCCGCCGACAGCCGCAAGAACCTTCTCCGCACTTGAAGCCGCCAGTCGACGCGAGCTAACATGTGAAAAGGTCAGCGTCGCCGAAGTTTGTCGACGCCGCGAGGATGACGCCATGTCTCAGACCCTCTATGCCCGCCTCGGCGGCTACGATGCCATTAGCGCCGTATGCGATGATCTTTTGCCGCGCTTGATGACGGACCCGCAACTCGGGCGCTTTTGGAAGAACCGGGGAACGGACGGCATACGGCGCGAAAAACAGCTGCTGGTTGACTTTCTCTGCGCTTCGGCCGGCGGCCCCCGCTACTATGTCGGTCGCGATATGAAGCTCAGCCACGAGGGCATGGGCGTCAAAGAAAGCGACTGGCAAATATTCCTTAGCTGCCTGCACGCCACGCTAGACAAATTCCAAGTTCCCGACCCGGAACGCTCTCAGGTGCTGGCCTTCGTTGAGAGCATAAAGGCGGACATCGTCGAGTAGGCCGGCCAAACTGGACCTGCCGCGACGTGGTGACCGACGAAACCCATAAGAATGGCTGGGCGCTGGGGTGGCCAAGCAACCAAAAGCGGCCGGTTAATTCAGGTCCGGTTGTTGCTGCGCTTCTTTGAGAATTGCGAGTGCTTCCCGGGCGACGAACAAGCCGATTAATAGCCCGCGATAAGGTCTACAAAGCGGAATTCGGTGAAGGCGACTACGAAGCCTGAAGCGATCCGCCATTCCTTATGATTTGTACATGGTCCCATAGATCGCGGGAGAGCGGCGCGAGACGCCGGACGCGCCGGCGCGGTATGAAGATTGATGTCAGCTCTGCTATTTTGCGCCGGCCGGGGCGCCGCTTCGCTTACCGCAGCCTGCACGGCTCGACCCGCCCGAGCCGCTGACCAGTCACGCGCGCTGGAACGTCGCAGTCGCGCGCGGCTCAGGCGGCGAGCGCGATTATCGCGCGCCCGCTCGCGCTCCGCCAATCGAAAATTGAATTCGCTGCATAGCTGCCCCGCGCCTCCTTGCGCTGGCGTCTCTTCGCGATTCAGTTTTCAAAAGCTTTCCGTTCATGTCGAAATTCGCCACCCTGCGGCTGGCAAGCGTCAGCCGGGAGTTTCCAGCGTTACTCGCGATGAGCCGTCGCCGCTGCTGACAGAATGACCGCTTCGCACCGCTCTTGCGCTTTTCGCCTTAGCCGCAGGTATATCCGCCGTCCACCATCAATTCGTGACCGAAAATATTGGCTGCGGAGTCGGAACAGAGGAACGCGACGGCGCCGGCGATATCTTCGGGCTTGCCGAAAGCCCCAGGAAACAGTCGGCTCGACACCTGCTTACCGACCGCGTCGAGCGTTTCCGGGTCGAGGCCGACCGTGCCCCAGATCCGCGTGGCGATAGGTCCCGGCGCGACGGCGTTTACGCGGATTTCTGGAGCCAGTTCAGCCGCAAGACTGCGGGTCAGACAGGAAAGGGCGGCTTTTGATGCGCTATAGACGCTCAATCCTGGAATCGCCGCTTTGGTCAAGAATGTCGTGATGAAGACGACTGCGCCGCCAGGCTGGATATATGTCGTCAAATGGCGCACTGTTTCAAAGGCGCCGACGAAATTGACGCTAAACTGTTCATTGATATCGTCGCTGCCAGAAGCATCAAACGGTCGAACCCGTGCGATGCCGGCGTTTGGAATTACGGCGTCAATTTTGCCGAAATTCTCTCGCACCGTGTCGACGAGACGTTCGAGATCCTCTTTTCGGGTCACGTCCCCGGTCACGGGTGTGACCTTGCCTGGAAAGTTGCGCGCTAACTCCGCCAACTTCACCTCATTACGGGCGAATGCAACGATCTTTGCTCCAGATTCGATCAACCGTTGCGAAATCGACCAACCGATACCGCTGCTGGCGCCGGTTACGACAGCGACTTTTCCTTCCATTGAATTGGTCATCAGAAATCCTTCTCAACGAGCAGTTGGATCACAGATTTTCAACGAGCGTTTGAGCACCAAACGGCGCCGCTCGCGCTCTATTTAATGCGTATTCGATTCACCTTATTTGCGCAGGCGCAAATCCTCTGGCAGCCCATGGCGTCGACGACGACGAGCGAGCCGAAATGTTCGAACCGTCGAGCAAAAGCGGAATGGTGACAATCTTGATGCTTTTCTCGTCGACGGCTTCCTGCCCAAGCACGAGGCGTTCGCGCGAAGCTCTGGCTGAGACGAGATGGAGCGGCGCGTCGTTCTTGCCAAGCGCCCGGCGCGACGTCTTGCCGACAATGGCCACAATGTCAGGCTCGCGCTCGCGCCGGCATGACCGCCACCTAGCCACGATGTTGGTCTATAATCGCAGCAGTACGCCGGGGACGGCGATAGTCACGAAAGCGGACCGCCTGCTCGCGGACTATCCCGGACCACTCGCAAAATTGGCAAATTTCCGCCTGTTGGCTCTACACGATAATTGCGCACGCCTATGAATTGGCCACGCCCATTTGACAACGATCAAATCGCGCCTCGGCGAACTGATGATACTGACTTGCGTCAAAAAGGCGCGGTTGGGAATTTCTGCATGGATGCAAGAGACCAGGACGTTCTGCTGACATCTCCCCTGTTGATGGCGGCAGGGGCCGACCTTCTGGCATCGCTGGTGCGGTCCGCTTCGGTTCACGATTATCAGGGCGGCGAAACATTGTTCGCGCAGGGCGAGCCGGCCGACGCCCTTATTGTCGTCGCCGAGGGTTGCGTGAAGCTCTGCCGCAAAACCGGAAGCCATGAACAAGCGGTTCTTTCCGTCCTGACCGCCGGGCAGGTCTATTTCGAGCCGTCGATGTTCTCGGCCGGCCGCCATCTGGCGACGGCGGAAGCCGTGTCCTTCGCGCGCGTCATTCGCTTCGATGCTATGGCTCTACGCGCGGCAATGGCAGTGAATCCGGGCTTCGCCCTGGATTTGTTGGCGCTTTGCTCCGACGTGCGCGCGGGTCTGGTCAAACAGATTGAACAACTCAAGACACATTCCGTTTCGCAGCGGGTCGCCTCCTTCCTCCTTGAGCAGATCGAAGCGGCAAACGAAGGGACCGTCATCACATTGCCCTTCAGCAAAACGCTGATCGCCATGCTGGTCGGCGCGACGTCGGAAAGTTTTTCCCGCGCGCTCGTCCAGTTGCGCGCACATGGGGTCGAGGTCGATCGCGAGAAGGTGACGATCCTGGACGTCGAACGCATGCGACGCTACGTCGGGGCGCCGTTCGGCAATAGCCTGCGCGAAAGGAAACAAGCGCCCACCCGCTTCTCGTCGCTCTGGAAGCGCCGGAAATTCGACGAGGGACTGTTGCGGTCGTGGCGGAAGGCGGTCGCCACGAGCGAGCCGATCTCCCTGTTGCTGGTCGATGTCGGGATCGACCGGTCTCCGGGCGAAGTCCCGTCAGGCCAAGTCGATCGCGCTCTGCTGGCCGCCGTCGGCGACGACATTTTCCACGAGGCCGACCGCGACGGCAAATCCATGGTGCATTACAATGGCGAAATCTTCGCAGTGGCGGCGCCTGGCGCCGACCACGCGGGCGCGATGAAGCTCGGGAACAAGCTCCTCTCGATCATTAAAACCAATGCGATTCGGCTCGGGGCGGCGACGCCGGCCTCCGGGATCGCGGCGATTGGCACCACAACGATTGTCCCGAACGCGCGGGACCGCATCGAAAAAATTGTCTGCTACGCCGACATTGCGCTTCATCGCGCTAAGGCGCTCGGGCGCGGCCGCGTTTGCAGCTTCCATGACGATCCGTCCTGCCAGACGGCGAAGCGCAGCCACTCAGGCGGCGCCCGGATTCCGGTGATCAAATCATCCCATTGTTCGGAATGCCGCCGCGACGCAACCTGTGCGTAAAACGCGTCACGTCGGCCTCGAGAAAAATGGCGCCTTTGTGCGGACCGTCCTCCAACTCTCGGGGGCGGGGTGGCGAGCCCCCCTCGCCAACGCTCGGAGCGTGATCGCGAACTCGACGTCTCCGGCAATTGTGAAGAGCACTGCGTTCATCTGCTGACGGACAACCTGACCAGGCCTCGGCAATGCTATGACCAACTCTTAAAGGTTCACGCCGAGCGGCGGGCCGCTCGGCTGCCATTTGAGTATTTGTTCACCCATCGTACCGAAATTCTACTGAACGCTCATCGGTTGCTGTGCGTGGGCGTAGCCGCCGCCAGTCGCGGCCCTTCGGCCGATATTGCTCATAGTGGGCCGCAGTTTATGACACCGCTTCGGTTGGACTGGATGCCAAGGCGAGGGCCAAGCCAAGGTTGGTCATATGTGGACGGCACCCATCACGTTAATCAACATAATAGAGCCCCGAGAATCGCATGTAAACGATGCCGCGCCACCCATCAAAAAGCGAAATTATGCGTGAGGCATGGCGTCAAATACTGATGCAATCTGACGCCGTTGCGGGCGACAAGCCATCCAAGTTGCTTCACCGTCTTGATTGTTCTAGTATTGCAGTGCTTGCCCCACTTGAGCCGAGGCGACGGCGCCCACAGCGATGAGCGTGTCTGAGGATTAAGCCTTTTGGGGCGCGCGCATCGTTTCCGGTGCCGCGACGCCGCTGCAGACATAATCCGCCGTTTGCCGCGCCAGCGACGGCGCCAGCAGAAACCCATGGCGGAATAGCCCGTTGACGAAAATGGTCCGGTCGCGGACGAGGATGCGCGGCAGGTTGTCGTGGAAGGCGGACCGCAGATCGGAGCCGGTTTCCGCGATTTCGGCCTCGGCGAAGGCGGGATGAACCGCATAGGCGGAATTGATCAGTTCGACAAGCGACCGCGCGGTGACGCGCGCGCGTTCTTCGTTTTCGATTTGCGTCGCGCCGATCATGAAGCGGTTCTCCTCGCGCGGCACGACATAGACAGGATGGCGCGGGTGCAAAAGGCGGATCGGCCGCGAGAAATTCAGGTCCGGCGCGGCGAGAACCATCATCTCGCCCTTGACGCCGCGCAGGCCCGGCAATTTCGACTTCGCCGAATATCCGGTGCAATCGATGGTCCAATCCGAATCGCCCTCCGCCGTGGTGGCGTCGGTTCCGAAGCGCAGGCGGACGTTCGGCATTGCGGCGAGGCGGCGCGTCGTTGTCTCCAGCGCCGCGCGCGGATCGAGATGCGCTTCCTTTGGGAAATAGAGCGCGCGCGAAAACCGCCCGGCGAGGTCCGGTTCGAGTTCGGCGATGCGATTGCCGCCGATCTCTTCGAATTCTATGGTGCGGCGGGCGAAAAGCCGCAATTCGGCAAAATCGCGCGGGGTGGCGACGACCAGACTGCCGCGCGTCTGCGCCACGGGAATCCGCCGCGTCCAGAAGTCCAGCGCCTCGACGCCCAGCCGGCAAACCAATGGCTCGGCCGACTCCAGTTCGCACCATGGCGCGACCATTCCGCCGGCATACCAGGAGCAGCCGCGGCCGGGACCATCTTCGCGTTCGATGAGTTCGACCTCGGCGCCGCGGGAGGCTAATTCATAGGCGGCGGTTAGGCCCGCGACGCCGGCGCCGATGATTCTGACGCGCAATGTCCCCTCGACTTTGTCGAAAGATCCGGAATGGGAAGCGAGAAAGAACGCGCTGCGCGCCATCCCTCCGCCGGCATGAACCGGATCAGGTTGATCAGGGTCGTCGCGCCTGGACGTTTCAGCGACCTCTCAGCCTCTTGGCGAGGCTCCCCTTGGCGCCGACGATTAATCGGCCGCGGGACGCGACCGTCAATCCCGGCGGCGGCGCGAAACGCGCAAAAGGGCGTCGAATTTGCGCACGGACAAACAGCGGCCGGAAGCGGCAGCGAGACGCCGCAAACCATGCTATCCAGCCCGCCTCCCGTTACTGCGGGCGAATGAATTTGTGCAACTCGAGATCGAACCTCCGCCGGATGAAGCACTCATCGGCGCCGCCGCCTTTCGCCATTTTCTTCCCTCTCGCCGCGCTCGACGCCATCGCCGTCGGCTGCGGCTGGATTGTCGCGCTTGAGGCGCGGCCCGCGACCATTGCGGAAATTGCCGTATGGCACCAGCGTGAATTGCTGCTCGGTTTCGTCACTGCCGCGCTGGCGGGATTTCTGCTGACCGCCCTGCCGCGTTGGACCGGGCTGCGCCTGCCAAAAACCGCGACTCCCGCCATGCTTGGCGTCTGGATCGCGGCGCGGTTCGCTCCGGTCCATCCATCGCCTTATGCGTCCTTCCCGGCGGCGCCCGGCCTGTTGTTGACCTTCATCGTCGCCGTCCACATATGGCGGGCGCAGGACCGCCGCAACGCAAAAACGACGCTCCTGCTCGCCATTCATGCGGTTTCTGGCCTCGTCTATTCGAGCGACGTCGGCATCGCTCGACGCGCGCTGGCCATGAATTTCTGCATAGGCGCGATGACCGGCTTGATCGTCCTGATTGGTGGCCGGGTTCTGCCCGCGCTGACGGCGCGATTCGATGAATTGCGCGGCTCCCCCCCACCATTGCCTCGCGGTCGGGCGCTTGAGCGGATTTCCGCCGTTCTCGTCGTCGCGGGCATCGGCTGCTGGCTTGTTTCGCCGAAGGGCGCGCTATGCGCGTCACTTCTGGCCGCCGCCGGAGCGAGCCAGATTGTGCGGATGGCGTCGTGGTTCGGTCGCCGCACGTTCGATTCGCCGCCGCTGCTCGCGCTTTACGCGGCCTACGCTTCGATTCCCCTTGGTTTTGGTTTGCTGGCCTTTCACGCGCTGGCGCCGGATGCGGCGCCGGCAAGCGCGGGGCTGCATGTCTGGACGATCGGCGGTTTCGGCGGAATGAGTCTTGCCATCATGGCAAGCATGATCAGGAAGAACAGCCATCGCGCCTTCGCGCCATCGCGCGGCGCCGAGGCGGCCGTCGTTCTCTGTCTCGGCGCCGCGGCGGCGCGCGTCTGCGCCGCGTTTTCCGCCGAACCGCGGGTCCTTCTTGTCACGTCGGCGATGGCGTGGTCAGCGAGCTTCGCCCTGTTTCTCTTCGTCTTTCGCGCGCCGTTGTTCGAGGCCGCATTCAGAACGGCGCCAGAGCCGCAGCCCCGCAATTCCCGAACAGAAAACCGTCCGTGAACGCGGCCTCGGGATTGGCGCCGCTCAGCAAAGCGAAGCCTTCCCGGGCCGAGATTCGGCTTGCGGCGACATCCGCGAAGACTTTCGTCACCGCCACGAAGTCTCCCGTATGGGGCGACAGCCGCAAATGCGTCACGCCCGCCTCGGCCAGACGATCCATGCGCCCGATCAGGTTGGCAAACTGATATGACAAGGTCTGAATGCCGTTGATCGCCAGAAAATCCACGCCGTCGAGCGTCTTCGTCGCCAGGCCGTCCGGATCGTTCTCGCAGACGAAATGGCAGGAATCCTTGCTCAGGCCATGGGCGCGCGCATGATAGCAACGTCCCGAAACGGCGAGCGGTATGCGGCCATAGGCCCAAACCTCGACGCCGACGCGGCAGCCTTTGCCGGCTTTCGCGAGCGCGTCCACCGAGGCGATCGGCAGTTCGGGCGGGAGGCACACGAGCCGCGCCCCCTTTTCGGCGAGAAAGGCCAGCGTCGCTTCATTATAAACATTCACAAGCGGACCAACCGAGAACGGCGTTTCGTCCCGCACCCAATTCATGAGGGTGAGGTCGTTGATTTCGACTTCGTGCTCCGTCTGTTCAAATAATTCGCGGGCCGCGCGCCGTTCGCGCTCGAGCGTGACCAGCGCCAGCGAGCCGAGGATGACTTGTTTGCCGCCGCGCTCCAGCCTTTCGATGACCGCCGGGATCCGGTCCGCGTAAAAGGGCGCCCGCTTGGAGCAGACCAGTTCGCCGATGACGACGCGATCGACCGGCGCCTCATCCGCGATGGCCGCATAGAAGTCGACGAATTTCTGGGCGGACCAGTTGAACTGAAGCGGCCCGAGCGTGAGGTTGAAGATTCTGTCCGCCACCATGTCCTCCCATCGGCGCGGCGTCATCGCCACGTTTTGCGATAGGCGCCCGCCGTGGTTTGCTGCCCTTCGGTCAAAGCGCGCAATTCCCCCGCCGCAATGGGGCGTCCCGCCGCATGGTCGTTGAGCGCCCGCCGGAAGCTGCGAACCACGGCCTCGGTATAGGCGCGGCTGCGCTGCCGGCCCTCGATCTTCAGCGCGGTCACGCCGGCTTCGGCGAGTTGCGGAATCAGCGCCGCCGCGTCGAGGCTCACCGGATCCTCGAAGACATGGCCCTTGTAATCGCCGGCCTCGAAAACACCTTTGCACAGGGTCGGATAAGGCGCCGGCTGGCCCGCCGCGACGCGATGGATGGCGAAGCCGCCCAGCCGCGAGACGAGAGCGCCGCCTTCCTCGCGATATTCGACATGGCTCGCGGGAGAACAGGCCCCGTTCATATTCGGGGATTTGCCGGTGGCGTAGGACGACAGCGAGCAACGTCCCTCCGCCATGACGCAAAGGCCGCCGAAAATGAAGACTTCTGTCTCGGCCTCGATTTCGCGGTTGATGGCGGCGATTTCCTGCACCGTCAGCACGCGCGGCAAAACGATGCGCTTCACGCCGAAGGTCCGCACATAAAAATTGATCGCGTCGGCATTGGCGGCGGCCGCCTGCACGGAGAGATGCAGGCGCAGTCCGGGATGGCGGCGCGACGCGTCCTCCAGCAGCCCCAGATCGGCAAGAATGACGGCGTCGGCTCCGAACCGGGCGCAATCGTCCACCGCCGCGCTCCATTGCGAAAATGCGCCGGCGCGCGGAAACGTATTGAGCGCGACCAGCACCTTGGCGCCGTGGCGGTGCGCGAAGGCGATCGCTTCCGCCATTTCCTCGCGCGAAAAATTCAGGCCCGGGAAATTGCGCGCATTGGTCTCATCGTTGAAGCCGCAATAGACGGCATGAGCCCCGGCCTCGACCGCCGCGCGTAGGGCGGCGGGCGTTCCGGCCGGGCAGACCAGTTCGAGGGCTTGTCCGACCGTCATTCCCATGTCCCGCGTTCGGGCCGCTTGAAAGCGACGCCGGTCCAGCGCGCGGCCAGCGCAGCCAGGCCATGGGCGGGGCGCAGTGCGACCGATTCGAATGGTCCGAACAGGGCGGCTGTTTCGCGGGCGAGATCGATCTCTTCATTGTCGATGGCGTTGCGCAGCGCGAGCACGGCCTCGGTGTCGCCTTCGATGACGAGGTCGCGCGAGAAGAACAGGGCGTCGCCGTCATAGGCGCCATGGACGAGGCCGATCAGCGCCGCCAGAGAGCCGGCGATGCGGGCGTCCCAGGAACCCGCGCTGCTCCGCCGAACGGCTTTCAACCCGGGCGCCTCCGGACGCGGCGAAAGCAGGAAAGCGAAAGGCAGGTCGGTCGGATCGAGCAGGAATGTCTTGCCGGTCTGGTCGCCGAGGCGCTTGAAAAGCGCCGGATGGCGGCGCCCGAGGCTCCGCGCCAGCCTCGCCGCGGCGAAGGACAGCGGCGCCAGGGGCGCAAGCCGCAGGGCGAGCGCGCCCGCGGTCGGGAAAAAGGGGATGGCGTTCGCGCTGGGCATGAAGGCTATTAAAGCAGAAGCCGCCCCGAAGCGCTTTAACCGCCGTCAAGAGGCGTCGCCTCCTTTCGCGCTAGGATAGGATATGTCCTTCCGCACGCTTCCACCCTTCCGCGATCTGCGGGCCTTCCTCTTTCACCTCGAGGAGCAGCGCCAGCTCGCCCGGATCGACGAACCGGTCAGCCTCATCCACGAGATGACGGAAGTGCATCGCCGCGTTCTCCTCGCGGGCGGTCCGGCGCTGCGATTCGAACGCGCGGGCGGAGCGGCCATGCCGGTGATCGCCAATCTGTTCGGAACGCCCGAACGCGTCGCCGACGGATTCGGCGTAAAGCGCGACGGGATTTGCGAACTGGGCGAGATGCTGGCGGGCCTGCGCGAACCGGCGCCGCTCGACGGCCTGCGCGACGCGCTCGGGCGCTGGCCCATGGTTCGCGCCGCGCTGGCGACGCGGCCCAATCCGGTCATGCGGCCGGAATGCCAGCAGGAGCGGTTTCTCGGCGCCGATGTCGATCTGGGACGCCTGCCGATCCAGACCTGCTGGCCCGGCGAGCCGGCGCCCCTGATCACCTGGCCGCTCGTCTTCAGCCGGCCGCCTGATTCCGATCCCGACGATACGGCGCGGATGAATGTCGGCGTCTATCGCATGCAGGTTCTGGGCAAGGATCGCGCGATCATGCGTTGGCTGGCGCATCGCGGCGGCGCGGCGCACCATCGCGCCTGGGCCGCGCGCGGCGAGGACATGCCGGTCGCGGTGGCGATCGGCGCCGATCCGGCGACCATTCTCTCCGCCGTGCTGCCGCTCCCGGAAACGGTCTCCGAATTGCGTTTTTCCGGCGCGCTGCGCGGCGAGCGCCCGCGCGTCGCGCCCGCCCTCACCGTGCCCCTGCTGGTTCCCGCGGATGCGGAAATCATCCTCGAAGGCTATGTCTCGGCGACCGAAACCGCGCCGGAAGGCCCCTACGGCGACCATACCGGCTATTACAACAGCGTCGAATCCTTTCCTGTCATGCGAGTGACCGCGATCACCACCCGGCGCGACCCGCTCTATCTCACGACCTTCACCGGCAAGCCGCCGGACGAGCCCTCGGTGATCGGAGTTGTGCTCAACGACCTCGCCCTCCCGACCATCAGGCGTCAGATGCCGGAAATCGCCGATCTCTGGCTGCCGCCGGAAGCCTGCTCCTATCGCACAGCGATTGTCGCGATCCGCAAATCTTATCCCGGCCATGCGCGTCGGGTGATGATGGGCCTGTGGGGCATGTTGCCGCAGTTCAGCTACACCAAGACGATTATCGTCGTGGACGAGGACATCGACGCGCGCGACTGGAAGGAGGTCGCCTGGGCGATGGCGACACGGATGGACGCCTCGCGCGATCTGGTCAGGCTCGACAACACGCCGATCGACTATCTCGATTTCGCCTCGCCGGAGCCGGGCCTTGGCGGCAAGCTCGGTCTGGACGCCACCCGCAAGATTGGGCCCGAAACAAGGCGCGAATGGGGACGCACGCTCGACATGACGCCCGAAATCCGAAAGAAGATCGACTCCCTCTGGCCGCGCATCGCTCGTGATCTTGGCTGCCTCGGAGACAGGACATGAAGCCGCGCGTCGTCCTTGGAATTAGTGGAGCTTCGGGCGCGGCGATCGGCCAGCGCATCTCCGACCTGCTGCACAGCCTGGGGGCCGAGACCCATGTCATCGTGTCACGGGCCGCCGAACGGACCTTCGCCGAGGAAATCGGGCCGGAGGCGCTGGGACGGCTGCGCGCCCGAGCGGATCATTGGCACGACATCGACAATATCGGGGCGCCGATCGCTTCCGGCTCCTTCCCCACCGCCGGCATGATCGTCGCGCCCTGCTCGATCCGGACGCTCTCGGCGATCGCTTATTGCAACTCCGACAGCCTTTTGACCCGCGCCGCCGACGTTCACCTCAAGGAACGCCGCCCACTGATCCTGCTTGCGCGCGAAACGCCGCTCCATCTCGGCCATCTGCGCGCGATGACCGCGGCGACCAAGGCCGGGGCGGTCGTCATGCCGCCGGTTCCGGCCTTCTATCTGGGACCCAGAAGCGTCGATGACATCATCGACCAGATCGCTTACCGAGCAGTCGACTTGCTGCGCGTCTTCGAACCGACCGCGCGCGAATGGCGCGGGCCTGGGTCCTATGCCGGTTGAGCGCCACGGGGAGTAAGCGCGTTTCCGGAGAATCGGCGTAATTTTTCTCGCGAACCAACAACCCGACAAACGAGAGGAAGCCATGCCCAAGCCCGAAATCGACGCCGACGGTTACCTCGTGGATCCGTCGGATTGGAGCGAAGAATGGGCGCGCGACGTCGCGCGCAATCTTCAGATTGAATTGACCGACGAACATTGGGACGTCCTTCGCTTCATGCGCGGCTATCACGAAGAGCATCAGGTTCCGCCGGACGTGCGCTTCGTCATCCGCCACCTGGCTGAGACCCGAGGCGCGGCCCGCAACCGCATTTTCGAACTCTTTCCCTCCGGCTATGCCGGTCCGGCCTGCAAAATCGCCGGGATGCGGCGCCCGCGCATCTGGAGCACCGGCTGACAATCTGCGCCGGCGCGGAATAACGCGCCCACGTCCCGAATCTTTACGGCGACGCCATGAGTCTTCGATTGAAACGCGCCTATCTTCCGCCGGCGCCCGCCGATGGCCAGCGCGTTCTGGTCGATCGGTTGTGGCCTCGCAACCTGCGCAAGGACGACGCCGCGATCGACCTGTGGCTGAAAGAGGTCGCGCCGGGCGCCGGACTGCGGCGCTGGTTCGGTCATGATCAGGGCCGCTGGAACGAATTTCGACGTCGTTACCAGCTGGAGCTCGCGGAAAGAAGCGACGTTCTGCGAGACCTTGCCGGGACCGCGCGCGGCGGCGAGCTCACGCTCATTTACGCGGCGCGCGACGAGTTGCACAATCACGCCCTCATCCTTGGCGAAGCCGTGGCGCGCGTCCTGAACGAATAGCGCACCCGGCGAGCGGTCGGAAACCGCGTATTGATTGTTGGACGCCGGGGCGGCTCAAAGCCTTCGCCACCCGATTGACGGAATGGATCAGGCAGCTGACGAGTTTCACTGATTTCGCGTTCCGGCTGCTGATTTACGCCGCAGCCAGGAACGGGCGCCTCGTGACCATCGAACATGTCGTCGGTCATCTCGCGATTTCACGCGGCCACCTCATGAAAGTCGCGAGAACCCTGACCAACGCGGGTTACCTGACGCCCGTGCGTGGACGCGGCGGCGGATTGCGGCTGGCCCGTCCGCCGCGGGAAATCAGGTTCGGCAATGTCGTCCGGGCGACAGAGCCGGATTTTGCCTTGGTCGAATGTTTTGAGTCCGACAACCATTGCGTCATCACCCCCAAATGCCGGCTACGCACAATCCTGCACGAGAGCCTCGACACTTTTATCGCGGTCCTCGAGCAATATACGCTTTCCGACCTGATGCTCAGACTGCAAGATTTCGGCTTCCAGCCGGCGGCCTAAGCGTCGGCTTCAGCCCTTGCGGCGAGGCTGCCGCCTGTCCGCTCTTTAATGAACGCGAAAACGGCGCCAATGAGAACTGCTGTCGCCGACTGCGCTGCCCCGCATCCATGGGCCGCGCGTCATTTTGCACAATGACGAAAAGCCGCCGCGCCTCCTTCCGCGAAAGCGTTATGCGTCTGGACGAGGTCGGCGCCCGCGCCAAGCCGCAAGACGACATCGTCGCTGCCGCGAACGCCGCCGACCGAGATCAGGACGGCTTCTTCGATCCCGGCCCTGACTTCTGCTATTCGCACCAAGTCTGCGCAAACGAGCACAATTCCGTCCAGATCGAGGTCTTTCGCTTCCTGAAGCGCGGCCGGAAAAGGCGCGCCGGCCATTCCGGCGCCGAATTTCACGAGCAGCGGAGTCCGGCGCCCGTTTCGCGCCGCCAGGCGGTCGCGCTCCGCACGCAGGTCGCTCAGGAGCCGTCGGACCTCTGCGCTGTTTCCGTCGCGGCCGGCGCGCGGCGCGCTCAGATTGGCGCAAAGATAATCGGCGAAGGGTTGAACCTGGCGCAGCGCGGCAAGATAATCGGCGATTACATCCCGATCCAGGCCAAGCCGGGCGCTGCCGAAATTGATCCCGACGCGCAGATGAGACGGCCGCTCCGCGAGCGATATGCGATCGTTGGGGAAAAATGTTCCGATTTCGATATGGCCGAAAATTTCCAGTTCGAGCGATCCAAGCCTCTCGCCGGTGCGTTCGATTCCGGCGGCGACGCCCAGCGGGCTGGAAAAGGCGAGCCCCATCGCCTTCAAGCGCTGTTCCCGCTTCCCCGATGAGCTCACGCCATCACCCCCGGCGCTGGCGGAAATCCCGCATGAACGCGGCGAGCGCCTCCACCGCCTCCTGCGTCACGCCATTATAAAGCGCGGCGCGCAAGCCGCCGATTTCGGCATGGCCGCGCAGATGGACGAGCCCCTGCGCTTCCGCTTCGCGCAAAAAAGTCTCTTCGAGGCGCGGCTCCGGCAAATGGAAACGCAGGCTGACGCGGGATCGGTCGCGTTTGGGCGCAGGTGCGTCATAAAAATCGTCGTCGTCGATGACCGCGTAAAGCGGCTTTGCCTTGCGCTCGCCCCGCTCTTCCGCGGCGGCAAGGCCGCCGTTTCCACGCAGCCAGCGCAAGACCTTGCCGGCGACGGCGATGGCAAAGACCGGCGGCGTGTTGACCTTGCTTCGCGCTTCGGCCTGTCGCGCGAAGTCGAGCGGCGCCGGCGCAATTCCGTGGGCGCGCTCGACAAAGGCCCGATGGACGACGACGATTGTCAGGCCGGCGATGCCGAGGTTTTTCTGCGCGCTGGCGTAGATCAGCCCAAAGGGGGCAAGCTGGAGCGGGCGCGTGAGAAAATCGGCGGTCATGTCGGCGACGATTGGGACGCCATCCGCCGCGGGAAAGGAGAAATACTGAAGCCCTTCAACGGTTTCCGTCGTGGTCAGATGACAATAGACGGCGTCCCCGGACCGGCGCCATTGCGTTGCCGGCGGCAGGGAACGCCCATCGCCGCTCGCCGCCACGCGCACGACGCCCCAGGGTTGCGCCGCCCGCGCCGCCCGCCGCGACCACAGGCCCGTTTCGATATAATCCGCGGCTTCGCCCCGGCGCAGGAGATTCATCGGAACCAGCGCGAACATGGCCGAGGCGCCGCCCTGCAAAAAAAGAACGGAATAGTCTTCCGGCAAGGCCAGCAGTTCGCGCAAATCCTGTTCGGCCGCCGCGCGCATCTCCTCGAACGCGGGAACGGAAAACGGCAGCTCCAGCAGCGAGAGAGCGCCGGCGCCCGGATTGATCTCGTCGCGCAACTGGGTCAGAACTTCGCGCGGCAGCGGTCCCTGGGCGGAGGCAAAACTGAAAAGAGTCATCGCGCGCCGCTCCCTTCATCCGCCATGCGCGCCCATCACCATGAAAAGGAGGGTGATGAGGGACAGGAAGCTGTTGGTGCGCGAGGACAGGAAGGTGACGCGCGTGCAGCGCAGGCGTTCTTCGACCGGCGCGGCCACGAAACCGAGCACCTTCTTCTGGTGCGGCCACAGCACCAGCCAGAGATTGAGCAGCATCAGGGTGCCGGCCCAGACGCCCAGGCCGATCCATGGCGAAGGAGCCGACAAGGTGTAGGCCTCGACGAGTTCGCCGCGCATCCACAGCATGACCAGGCCGCTGGCCCAGACTACCAGCGAAGCGTAGCGGAAGACGCCGTGCTCGCGTTTCGAAGCGGCCATGAAAACGCCCCGGATCGCGTCCGGCGGATCTTGCGGCAAGACCCGCCGGTAATAGGGGTGGTTGACGACGTTGGCCCAGTTATGGCCCACCCAGACCAGAACCCCGGCGATATGCAGCCAGCGGGCCGCGAGATCGACAATGGTCAGCGGCACCGGCGCGCCTCAGGCCTTGGCCGTCGCCGCGGCGGCGAGCCGCTTGTGGATGTCGCGCATAACAAGCTTGTCGGCGCATCGGGGGCTGTCGCTCCTGGCGCAGCCGGTCAGTTCGTCGATCAGGCCCCGGTCGGGAGACTTGACGCAAACCGGATCGGTATTGGCGGCGTCGCCGGTCAAAAGGAACGCCTGACAGCGGCAGCCGCCGAAATCCTTTTCCTTTTCGTCGCAGGATCGGCATGGCTCCTTCATCCAGGAATCGCCGCGAAATTTCTGGAACGCCGGAGACTCGCGCCAAGCCCAGGCGAGGCCCCGCTCGCGAACGTTCGGAAACTCCAGCGTCTCGATCAGCCGCGCCTCCTGGCAGGGCAGCGCCGTGCCATCGGGCGCGATGGTGAGATGGATAGATCCCCAGCCATTCATGCAGGCTTTGGGCCGATTGTCGTAATAATCGGGCACGACAAAGTATATCGTCAGCTTCTTGCCAAGCCGCGCCCGCGCTTCGTTGACGAGTTTTTCCGAGAGATCGATCTGCTCGCGCGTGGGCAGAAGTTCGGCCCGATTCAACAGCGCCCAATTATAATATTGTAGATTGGCGAATTCGACATATTCGACGCCGAGGTCTTCCGCCAGATCGATGAATTCCTGCGTGCGTTCGATGTTGTAGCGGCTGACCGGCACGTTGAGGACCATCGGCAGGCCCTCCGCCTTGATGGCGCGCGCGATTTCGATCTTGTGGTCGAACACGTCGAGGCCGACCAGGGATTTGCTGAGTTCGCGGTCCGGCGCCTGAACGCTGAGCTGGACCTGCTTCAGTCCGGCCGCCTTCAGCGCCCGCAGCCGCTCCGGATTCAGGCCGACGCCGGAGGTGATGAGATTCGTGTAATAGCCAAGACGCTCCGCCTCGGCGACGAGTTCCTCAAGGTCGGGGCGGAGCATCGGCTCGCCGCCCGTGAAGCCGAGTTGCAGGGCGCCGAGCGCGCGGCCCTGGCGCAACACGTCTTTCCATTCCTCGGTCGAAAGCTCGTTGCGGTAGCGTTCGAAATCGACCGGATTGCTGCACCAGGGGCACTTCAACGGACATTTGTAGGTGAGTTCGACGACCAGCCACAAGGGCATGCCAAGGCCGTCAAGACTTAACCCGGATCCATCCTTTGGCACGGGCGTCCTCCAGAAAATTCATTATTTTTGGTTCGAGATCGTCCCGGCCGTAGCGGGACGCAATCGTTTTCGCGGCGGCGTCAATCGTCGGCGCGGCGATCGCCGCCTCGATGATCGCGGCCGCCGTTTCATTGAGCTTCACGATCCCTTCGGGATAAAGCAGCACGTGCGCCTGTTGCGGCTCCTCCCATCGGAAATGATGGGTCGGATTGAGCTCGACCGCATCCTCGGGGCGCAGCGGCGTTTCGTCGTTCATGCCAACCTCGCGGCGACTGCGCCGCGGCCTCCACATTCTTGCTCGGAAACCGCGGTCGCGTTCAAGCCTTCATCAGCGAACGTAAACGTAGGCCGTCACTTCGAAGCCGAGGCGGACGTCGCAATAGGCGGGTTCAATCCAGTTCATGGCGTTTCCTCACGTTTTCCGGAACAGGCGCCATTGACGGCGCCGCGGAAATCTAGGCCCGCCGCCGCGCCGGCGTTTGACTTTAGTTAAGTGGATGGAGCGCGGCGCGACTTCTTACGCATTTCTCACGAGTTCCTTACAAGACTCTATGCGGCGTCGATGCGGTTTGGTAATTCGACACGATCTGCCGGTGTCCAGGCGAGCGTTTCGCATGGAAGAATCGGGAACGCGGCGAGAATCCGCGACGCGCCCAGCGCTGTGAGGGGGACTGCCGGAACATTCGCCACTGGTCGATCCGGGAAGGCGTTTCGGCGGGCGGAGCCCGAGTCAGAAGACCGGCCGGCAGGTTTTTTTCGTCGCGCGCGGACGGCGCGGCGAAAGCTCCATCAAGGGGAATGACGATGGAAAAAACCGCGACTCTCTTGCCTGCCGAACCCTTGCCCGAAGCCGAACGCGCCGGCGTCTATCGCGCCATCTTCACAAGGCGCGACACGCGAGGCGAATTTCTGCCCGACCCGGTCCCGGACGAGATTCTCGGCCGGTTGCTGTCGGCGGCGCACCATGCGCCGTCGGTCGGCTTCATGCAGCCATGGAGCTTTGTCATTGTCCGCGACCGCGAGGTCCGGACGCAGGTTCATGAGGCCTTCCGGCAGGCCCACGCCGAAGCGGCGCTGATGTTTCCCGACGAGAAGCGCGAAACCTACCGCGCGCTCAAGCTCGAAGGCATTCTCGAATCGCCCGTCAATATTTGCGTGACCTGCGACCGCGACCGCGCCGGCCCTGCCGTGATTGGACGGACCCATATCCGCGCCATGGACCTTTTCGCCTCCGTCTGCGCCGTGCAAAATCTCTGGCTGGCGGCGCGCGCCGAGGGGCTCGGCGTCGGCTGGGTGAGCATTTTCGATAATGGAAAGCTCCAGCGCATTCTCGGCATTCCCAGGCGGATCGTTCCGATCGCCTATCTGTGCGTCGGGAAAGTCAGGGGCTACCATCCGAAACCGGAACTGGAGGCCGCCGGCTGGCTCCCCCGCCTTCCGCTCGAAACCCTCCTGCATTTCGACCGATGGGGCGCAAGTGAGGAAACGGAAAGGTTGAAGCGCGTCGTCCACGAGCAGGAAAAGGCCCTGCGCTCGCCGGCCTGATTTTGGCCATCACGGCGCCGCGCACGATTTCGCGGCGCCGGTTTCCTTTTTTCCGAATTGCGCAAAAATTTGATGAGGATCAATTCCGCCACGCGCGAAACTGGCATATGCAATTCGCTGGCGGCGCGTATTCCTTCTATTGTGCTCTTCAATCATGTGCGATCAATCGTCCCAACGCAAATTTTTCGATCCTGAGTTCTGCCCTTTGCTGAAGGGGCTATCGGGCGACGACCGTCGCA
Source organism: Rhodoblastus sp. (assembly GCF_019449565.1). GTDB lineage: Bacteria > Pseudomonadota > Alphaproteobacteria > Rhizobiales > Beijerinckiaceae > Rhodoblastus. The sequence continues at coordinate 24,673 of NZ_JAGRPM010000058.1, forward strand.
AACGCATGGCCGAGGATCCCATTATTCGCGAATGTATCAAGGCGATCGAGGGCGCCAACGATATCTCCCGCGAGACGGCTAAACTTGCCGCCGCCTATGAGCGTCAGCGGGCCAGGCGGCGCCTGGCGGGACACGTTGCGACCGAAGCAAGGTAAAAAGGCGAACGCCCTCGCGCCGCCGGTGGGCGCCCAGGCAAGCACCCAAATTCAGATCAATTTTTTTGCATTAAAAACACAACAACTTTCGTTGTTCGCGCGGCGGCGTTTCGGCCATTGTCATTTCGAAGCCGCTCCCGAACAGGTCCGCCATGTCAGAAAAACCCGCGCCATCCGCATCCTTTCACCGCACGGACTCCTCGCCGAACCACGAGGCTCATCTGCCTTTGCGCTGGATAGTTGCGCTCTCCGTCATGTCGGTTTCATCTCTGGGCACGATCTTCGGTCTGGTCGATGCGCGCAGCGTGGTCATGATCGGAGGAGGCCTCCTTACCGTCGTACTCGCCATGGACAGGCTGGGCTGACATATTAAGATCCGGCGCACGCGGTCCTTTGCCGGTCACGTCGGAACTTATCGCAGAAAATCATGGATATAGAACTGGCGCGCACATTCCTGACGATCATCGCGACGGGCAATTTCCTCGCGGCCGCCGAAAAACTCAGCATCACGCCGACCGCCGTCAGCGCCCGCATCAGGTTGCTGGAAGACCAGTTGGGCCGCCAGGTGTTCGTTCGCAACAAATCCGGAGCGCGGCTGACAGCGGCCGGCGAACGTTTTCGCCGTCACGCGGCCGCGCTGGTGCAGACCTGGGAGAGCGCGCGGCAGGAAATCCGGTTGCCGCCCGGACGCACCGAGGGCTTGGCCGTCGGCGGCGAACTGACATTGTGGGATCCGATGATGTTGGATTGGCTCGTCTTGATGCGGCGCGAGCAATCCAGGATTGCCCTGCGGGTGGAAATCGATTCTGCGGAACGCTTGATCGAGCGCATTCGCGAAGGCGCGCTGGACATTGGCGTGATGCACAATCCCCCGCGTTTCGACGATCTCGTCGCCGAGCTTTTGTATGACGAAAAGCTTGTCCTCGCGGCGTCAGGCGCCGATCGGCGAGAGCCCGACGACGAAAATTACGTCTATGTCGATTGGGGACCGAATTTTTCGCCCTATCACGACGCGGCGCTCCCGCAATTTTCTAATCCTCCGGTTTTCATCAATTTCGGCCCCCTCGCCCGAGGCTATCTGCAGGCCGTGGGCGGTTCCGGCTATTTCCGGCTCGGCTCGATCGAGCCATGCCTGCGGGACGGTTCGATGCGCCTGATTCCGGGCGCCCCGGAATTCTCGCATTCGATCTACCTCGTTTATGCGGCCGCGCGCGAAATCGGCCTCATCGACCTTGCGCGGGCGAGCCTGCGCGCGTGCGCCGGTCGCCACGACATGTCCGAAGCCCGCGGAAGTCGGCAGAAATGAAGGAAATCGAGATTGAGCGCCGGTAATCCGCGTCCCCGTCGGGGCGATCCGCCGTTTGCCGGCTGGCGGCTGGCGGCTTGGGAAAGCGCTTTTCCCAAGCCGCCCTCGTCAATGGTCGAAACGCGGGAACAGGATATTGTTTTCGGTATGAATGTGTTCGAGGAGGTCGTCCGACAATTTGCGCAAGCCGGCGTAAAGCGCCTTCCATGAGCCGCAGGAGCCGGGCGGCGGTAGCATGTTGTTGGTCGTGGCCGCCAGCGCTTCGAGCGCCTCGCCGTGATCGACATGTTCCGCCCGCATGACCGAGATCGGTCCCACGGCTCCCGGATAGCCCGCGCGCAGCATCGGAAAGAGGATTTGTTCTTCCTTGGCCATGTGGGAATCGAGTTCGCGAGCCAGTCGATCCAGAAACTGCGCCAACCCTCTCGGGACGTCTGGATGATCCGCGTGCACTTTTTCGACCTTCCGCGCCAGCATGATCAACTCCGGCAACTCGCGACGATGCGTGTCGTGGAAGCGCGAAAGAATGTGATCGATCAAATCGCTCGTTCCCGCGGGCGGCTCGCCGGGCGAGGGAACGATGGCGGCGAGCTCGCGCTCGATCGCCTCAAGATCGGCGCCACGGCGGGCCGCCGCGGTGGCGAGGGAAACATCGCCGCCGCAGCAATAATCCAGCTTGAATTTGCGAAAAATGGCGGTCGAGCCCGGCCTTTCCACGGCGATCTCGCCAATCGGCCGGTCCCCCAGACTCGTATCCGGATTCGTCGATTCCATATGTTTTTCCCCACTGAGACTTTCGCGATTTACGAATGGCCCGTATTTTTCCGGGAAAAGCGGAAGGTTCGTTGCGCTTGAGCACGTTCGGGCGCCGCCATATTCTTAATGTGGCGCAAGAGGCGGAACTTGCGGATTATTCCGGAAATCTTTTAAACAAAGCGCGCGAAGGCGAAATGAGCGGCAGACCTGTGCTTTTCGGATCAAGATTTCGCGGCGCGGATTCCGCGCCGATCGAGGCGGTGCTTGTCAGAAAAGTCGGCGAGGATCGTCGGCTGGTGGCGATTGCTCCGGCGGGGCGCGTTCAGCCAGGCGACAGACTGCGCTTCGGCGAAACTTCCGAAAGCATGGCCTGCCTGCTGAGTTTTCTCGACGCCGAGGCGATCTCCATCGACGGCGAGGAGGCTCTGCTCGCCTTTGCCTTCCATGGGGCGGCGCTGGAGGAAGCCTTGGAGCGCCTCGATCATCGGCACGATCGCGACGCGAAAAACCCCGGTCGAGGAACGTGACCATGGCGGACGTCGATGACGGGTTTTCGTCCGGGATCCTGACGCTCTGGCGGTGCATCGGCTGCGGCGCGATGGGCAATGCTGCGGAATGCTCCGGGTCTTGCGATTTCAAGCGAAATTTCGTCATCGACGCCCAACGGCATGCCGATCTGCTGGAATTCCATCTGAACTTGATGGAACGAAGCGAGGCTTTGCGCCGCTTCGTAGCCGAACTTGCCGCCTCGACCGAAGACCTCGGGCGTTTTCTCTCCGCTTCGGCGTCATTGCGCGGGAAGGCTCGCGCCCTTGCGGCGGAACCGCCGCTCCAGCCGCGGCCCGACCCGGCGCCCGACGACGAACGGATGGAGATTTGGGTCTGCCGCTGCTGCGGTCAGGTCGAGGCGTTTCGCGATTGCCTTGGCGTCTGCATCAGACGCAATGGTGATTTCGTTCTATCTGTGGAACATGACCGGATCGCGAGAGAAATCGAAGTCATGGAAGCGCAAGTCCGCATCCTTGCCGCAATCGCGAGGCAAGTCGCCTGGACATCGCCCAAGCCCGGCCAAGAAGACGCTATGCGTCTTGCTCTGCGGGAACATATGGCGCAATTCCACGCGACTGATGAAAAAAAAGTCGAAATCGATATGGTCGAGATCGCGGCCGGAATTAGTGGCGGCTGAAGTATTTTGGTGGGTTCGCTCGAGCAGCGGGTCGGTTCAATCCAATCTATTCAGAACGTCCCTAGCCTGCTCTAATCGCCTGACCTGCGCAGTGAGGCGGGCAGTTGCCTCTCGCCGAAGTCGATCGAACTGCGTCGCAGTATATTTCCATCGCGATCGACGCTAAGGCGCGCGCGTCGGTTTCGGTAGAAAAAGCTCAACCGATATTGTCCGACGTGATCATCGACGCCATGTTCGCAGATGCTCGTAATCGATCGCGATCGCATCAGAACTGGAACCTCTTCAGGCAAAATTTTAAGAAGATCGCCAAGCAGTTCGGCGTCAACTTCGATCTCTCCGTCACGAATCTCGATATTCATGTTGCGCTCCATCTGTGATAGCGGGCGAGCCGTCGCTGGAATTTCATTTCGTCCGTAGTATAGTCGGGCAAGAGGGTCGCGCGCTGTAAAGAATTCCCTCGAGGTATCATTGGTCACGACCGCGGTCCGCGCCCACGTTCGGCGGGCGCGAGCGCCGCTCCTCGCGGAGCGACCGGACGAAGTGTGTGAACATCTTCGAATATTCCAACCCAATTACCTCCTTTCACGGAAGGGCGCGGGCGGCGCCGGGCCACTTGGTCAGGCCAGTTCGGCCCGGCGCCTCCCAATGTGGTGATAGTGAGCGAAATAGGCGACAACCGCGGCTTCCTTGATGCCTAGGTCGCGGAAAATTTCACGTGACATACGCGTCAGGGTCTCGTCGTCCGGTGGGACGATGCCGCGCGTCCTCCCGGCTCCGTCGTCGGCCAGGCCGCCCTCTTGTTTGCGATTTTCCAGCATCGGCGCGTCGATTATCGCGGCCGGCTTTTCGCCACTGGCCATTGAGACGGAAGCAAGACAGTAGCTCGACGGAAACAATTCCCGCGCGGTCTCTACCGCAACGCCACATTTCATGGCAGCTTCCCAAAAATTAGGCTCCGGCTCCTCTATGGCCGCCGCGAGTTCGAAAGCCGCTGTCTCAAAATTCTCGAGCATGTCTGTGCCTTCCCCGAAGAACGTTAGCCTAAAAGCGATATTATTAATATATCTTATAACGAACAGCGCGCCGTTGCAATAGCAAGCGAACCGAGAAAGGACCGCCAAGCGAATGCGCCGCGGATCGTCCCGAATGAGGCGTTCCTGACTGCTTTGACAAGCCGCTGGACGGCTGCGCTTCGTGACCTCTCTTCCCTTGCGTCGCGCCGGAATTGTGGTAAGAGATATTAATGATATCTCTTTAAGGAAGGCGCCCATGCTTCACCAACCGAATCTCAGCAGGCAGCTGGCGTCCCCGCTGCTGTCCAGCGCAATCCCTCGGTCGCAAATCTCGTCCCGGACGCCAACGTCGCAAAGTTGGACCGCGCGCTCGGAAATGGCCGTCGACGAACTGGCCTACCGCACCCTCATCGCCTTTCGCAGCCATTCGCACATCAATAACGTCTTGACGCATATATCGGGTGGTAATTGGGAGCGCGTCGAGCAGGAATTGCGCGTCATTTTCGATCCGACGGCCGCTCCCGCCAGTCTATCCGGTCTCGCGCGCAATATCCTTGATCTCATATGCGCCGAGCGCGGCGTCACCGGCCGCATCCTGAAGCCATTCTTTCTCTCCTTCGTGCGCGGGCTGCTGGAACGAGAGCTCGCCGAACGGACAATCCGGCGCGTGAGGGCGCTTTATCTTGGCGTCGGTATTTCGGCCCGTGAGGCCATGGAGGCCAAACTACGGGCAATCAAGGCATGTTGAACCGTGACCGAAACGAACGTGTCATCAAGGTCGCCGATATCGATCCACGCTATCGGCATACGGTCATTTTTCAGTTGTTCGAGCACCTAGAGCCGGACCAATCGTTTCAGCTCGTGGTCGATCATGATCCAAAACCCCTTCGACTCCAACTGGAAGCCCACCATGCCGGTCGCTGCGATTGGACATATCTGGAGGTCGGACCGGACGTGTGGCGCGTGCGTCTGCGATTGCTGAGATGCAGGTCGGGACGATCGTGCGGGAGCAACCAGAGATCTACCGCGACCCGCCCGCAACCCGCGTGAAGGAAAAAGACTTTGTGGCCTTTAAGCGAAAGTCGAAGGACGACGATCCAAAGATCCACACGGAGAAGCCGCCATGCTGACCAACTCGCACGATTATTCGCGCCCCACCGACGAAACCGAACGAGCTTACCTCGAATCTCTGATCCGTGATGATTTCTTACGCTGTCACCCCGGTGAATCGTTGGATGACGTCAAGCGCCGGGCGCCCTTTTCCAGGGACGACCAGGGGATTCTTCGTGAATGGATGGAGCTTGCCGCAGCCCGTGCCGAGGCCGTTCAATCCAAACCGTCATTTCGGGAAAAGGCCGAAAGCGTTAAATAGCCCGCCGCGCCAATCGTAATTGGCGCGAGCCTCCATCGCGTTCGCGCCGCCATTGTCGCCCATCAGCGCTCCTCGACAGACTGTGAGCATCTGGCGACGGAAAACGGTCAAAATCACGCGGCAGGTCGGACGCCAAAATCCTTTGGCCTGAGCATCAAGTCCGCCAACGTATATTTATCGAGAACGGCGTTAAAGGCGTCGAGGCCTTCATGAAGGATGCCGCGCATCCGACAATAGCGCGTGATGATGCACTGGTTTCCTGAAGCAAAGCATTCGACCATGGCGAAATCAGGCTCAGTCGCACGGATGACGTCGCCGAGACGAATCTTTTCTGGGGGCTGGGCCAGCGTCAGGCCGCCCGACCGGCCGCGCACCGCTTTTAGATAGCCGGCGCGCGCCAGCGTGTAAGCGACCTTCTTGACATGGCCGAACGAGATATTGAAGACCTTGGACGTCTCTTCAATCGTGATCAGGCGGTCCTCATGCGCCGCCGCATACATCAGCAGCCGAAGAGCGTAGTCGGTGAAACTCATCAATCGCATGGTTGCTCCTTGCGAGAGTGGCAACGGCCATCATCTTGTGACGCATTGCACACTTTGCAAAAAAATATATCCATAATATCTCTTCTGCAAGCTCGTCAGAATGGTAAACGGCAGCCAAGCAGCCGGCCTTCAGCCGCCCCGCGGTTGATCAGCTTCGTCCATCGTCGCCAGCGCAATCGCGCTGTGCGCATAGGCGGCGCCGGCTCGCATCTCCGCAGCGACCCAAATCGCCTCCATCAATTCCTCACGTGTCGCGCCATGGCGCAACGCGGCCTTGGTGTGGCCTTTGATGCAATATGGACACTGGGTGACATGTGCGACCGCGACGGCGATCAGCTGTTTGGTCTTGGCGGGCAGCGCCCCGTCGGCGAAGACCTGGCGGCTGAAGGCCTGGAAGGCTTTCTCGGTTTCGGGCGCAAGAGCCCGCCTTCTTTCGGAAATCTCGCGCGATGAGGGAGGATACAGGGACTCGGACATTTCAGCGCTCCTTGGTTTTTGGCGACGTCGCCAGACAAACGAATGACGACATCAATCCGACTCTGTCAGCCGCCGGGCAAGACGATGAAGCAGCGCGTTGAAGCGATGCTCGGCCGCCGGCGCGCAATGACGCAGAATGACACAAGCCTTTCCGGCGATTCTGCAAGCCTGATCGACTTCGCCGGCGTCCGCAAGCTTCTGCACCGCGTCGAGCAGCAGACCGACGACGGCGTACTGTCCGGAGCAAGGCGCCGTCGGCGGCGAGGCTGCCGCAGTTGATTGCAACTTCTGCGTCAGTATCAAAACCCCAACAAATTGTTCGCGACGTCGCTCATCATGCCGGGAGTCCACGGCGGATCGTAAGTGATTTGAACTTCGACGCCTTGAACGCCGGCGACGGATCGCGCCGCCTCGCGCGCGCCATCCTTCAGGTAGCTTGTCGCCGGACAGCCTTTCGTCGTCGTCGTCATGGTGATCCTAGCGATTCCGGCTTCGTCGATAGAAACGTCATAGACGAGCCCAACGTCCACGATATTGATGCCGATCTCCGGGTCGATGACTTCCCGAAGCACTTCATGCACGCACTCTGCAAGGTCGTTCGCTTCTCTCATGCCGCGGCCTCGTTCGACAGTCCGGCGCGGACCAGAAGCCTGTAGGATGTTCCATCCGGCTCGACGGCGCCACGCCAGTGGTGTCCGCGCTGGCGCAGTTCGGGAAACAGGAACAGCGGTTCGCGGTCCAGGAGGGCCGACAAGACCTCGCCAGGCCTCATTTCTTCCAGCGCCGCAAGGATGCGCACCATTGGTTCGGGCGGATCGAAATCGCGAAAATCCTCATGGCCCAGCGGCTCCGGCCACGCCTGGGCGGAAATTCCCACCGTCGAAGCCTGGATGTTTTCGTCCGCGCGAGCGCCGCTTTCAGAAACGGCGCGCGTGAAAAGAACCTCCCAGTCGCCGCCGCCGATTTCCCGGGCGGCATGATCGAAGCCTTTCCGCGCGAGCGTCCGATAGAGCGGGACCGGTTCGAAGGTCGCCAATAGGCTCAGGGATTGCCCGGGAGCCAGTCCGCCGGCCGCTTGCATGATGTCGGCGAAGGGTTCTCCGCCGGCCCGCAGGATCGGGCGCAAGTCGAGTTCATAGGGTTTGGGCGCCATCGACATCTCCTCAGGATTTTAAAGGTTGCAGTTTGGTAAGAAGCAGCCTCGGCCACGCGCCGGCGTCTTGCGGCAGCAGCGGCTTCGACACGAAGCGCAAGGTGCGGATCCGCACAAATTCGACGCAGATCCTGCCCGTGGCGGCGAGCATCGCTGCGGCGGCCGCGCGGAAAACGAATGGCGCGCCGAAAAACGCCGCGGCCGAAGCGACGGCGACGCTCAGGAAATAAAGCAGGAACCAGGGCAGGACGCGCCCCTCGTCGACGAGGTCCTGCACGCGCGGCGTCGGGCGCCTGCCAAGCGATGGGCCATAGCATTCCAGCCAGGTGACGAAGGCGATGATTTTATAGAGCTTGGCGAGCCCCAGCCCCGTCAGCCAGCCGAAGGCGAACAGGAAGGTGAGGGCGCCAATGCTGCGGTTGATCTCCCCCGAAGCCGTCGCAAGGAGAGTCAGTAGTAAACCGAGCCCCAGACAGCCGAGCGCCCATGCCGCCATTCTTGTGTTGAGTTCGAGCTTTTTGCGCTTGCGGGCGCGATAGAGGCCGACGGCGTCATAGCCGTAACATGTGAGGCTGAGCGTCGCGAGAACGAGAGCGGCGGCAAGCGGATGCGTGGGGTCGCGGTTCAAGACAAGAATGCAGACTGGGCCGCCGACGAGAAGGATGAGAAAGGCCGCGCCGCCAGCGTATAGGGCAACGGCGCTCGTGCGCCGCTCGGCCTCGGGCGCGAGCATGAACATGGCGAGCAGCCGATAGCTGACGCCGACTGCCGTGACGGTCAGCCAGCCGCCGAGCCCGAGGGCGGCGTGGATGGGAATGGCTTGCGACGTCAGCCGGACGACGACGTCATTCGCGGACCAGCCGCCGATGGTGGACGAAAAGACGAGGCCAAGCGCGATGACGCCCGCAAGGCTCGCCAGACCTAGCGCAACGAAACGAGCCGCCAGGCCGATCGGGCGCGCAGTCCACATTGTGCGGCCGAGGTTCCAGATATTGAGCGCAAAGCCGCAGGCAAGGCCGATCCCGCCCAGTTGCAGCCAGGGAGAGGGGCCAAAACCGGCGCCGGCCATGCCGAGGAAACCAAGAATGACGCTCGCAAGGCCGGCGATCGTTAACGGCAAAGCGATGGCGGGCAGGTCGGGATGGGCAAGAGGCTTCGCCACGAGCACCGGCACGAACTGGATGAGCGCGCCGCACATGAGCAGGCTGAGCCATCCGACGGCAACGAGATGAACGAGGACGAGCGTTTGGGGCGAATCGAGAGCGTGGCTTGGAAATCCGAAGCCTGCGACCAAGAGAATTTCGCCGACGAGCAGCGCGGCAAGCCCTGATGCGAAATAGCTCAGCGTCCAGCGAGACAATGACGCCCCGTTCATGTGTTGTCCTCTTGACACGGCTAACTGATTGAACGACGGGAGCGAAGGCGCAGCGCTTCGCTCCCCTCCGGGCGGTCGTCAGTCGGCCTGCGCCAGCTTGCCGATTTCGACCTGGCACACGTCCGGTCCGCGCTCCGCATAGGTCCACGAAAACTGGCCCGGATATTCCGCTTCGAGCTGGTAATATAGCGGCTTCGGATCGTGATCGTTCACAAGCGTGAAGGAGCGTCCGCCCTCTAATTCGTCCACGAGCCGGAAAATCGTGGCGTGGCGCTGCGCAGGCGGCAGTGCGCGCACGTCGACAATGGATGCGTCGGCGGTTGAATTAGACATTCTTGGTTCTCCAATGGCCGCTTTAGGAGAGATCGACGCGCGGGCGGCCGTTGCGACGCGTTGAAACGGGATTACAGGCCGAGATTGGCGTCGACGCCGCCTCATTTCTCGCCCGGCTCAGGGCTGAAATGCTTTCCGAATTTATCGGGCGCGCCGTTCCACGATTCCGCGTCGGGCGGCGGCAGGCCCTTTTTCAGGATGTTTGGCCACAGTTCGGAATATTTGCGGTTGTGGTCGAGCCAGAGAGGCTCGGCCTGGGGGTCCGTGTCCGGGAAGATCGCATCCGCCGGGCATTCGGGCACGCAGACTCCGCAATCGATGCATTCGTCCGGGTTGATGACGAGCATGTTTTCGCCGACATAGAAGCAGTCGACTGGACAGACCTCGACACAATCCATGTATTTGCAATTGATGCAGTTGTCGGTGACGACATGGGCCATCGGCATTCCTTCCAGAAATTGCGAGCCTATCCGTCGGCGCTCCACAAAAGCGATAACTTGTGTATATCTTTTAAGCCACGTCAGCGACAAAAGCAATATCAATAATATCTCTTTTATCCGCTATCTGTCACGCGGCGGCCAGTTTGGCGTTTGGCTCCGCAGCCGAGGATTCCGCGGCGCGACAAAGCGCCGCCCAATCGAGGCAAACAGCCTGCGCAAGCGTCCGCCCTCGCGCCCCTATACAATATGAAAATGTCGAGCAATGATTGATCGCCTAGGGAGGCCGGGCGATCACCGCCTGTAATGCAGGAGACCTAAAAATGGCGGAAAATTGGCTACCAACCCTTGAAGCCGCGACGCCGCAGCTTGGTTTTGAACTCGCAATAAAGCTTGCCAGAATGGGTGTGAAGCTAACCCGCATTTCTCACCAACTTTAGCGTTGCGGTGAGTTTTAGGCTGTCCTTGGGCGTCAGCATCGGCGCGGACGTCGAGATCTGTGGCGCAAGAAACGCGGCCTGGCTGTCGAGCTGTGTTGATTTTTGTGCGTCTCCGGTGGGTTTTGAGCGATGCCGCGTTTTCAAGCGCCGCGGCGGCGCTCTCAGGCGGGTGAGCCGCGCGCGTGAGAGAGCCGTGCGGCGGCGAGGCGCCATTAGTCGGCCCACGGACAGGCCGAGGCGAAGGCGATTTTCACACGGCGCGCGCTGATCTTCACCAGGGCGCCGAGCTTCAAGAGCTTCAACCTGATCGTGCCGCAGGTCGCCGTGGCGAATTGGGTGTGGGCGAGGCCGATGCGGCGCAAGGCGCAGAGCAGGACATAGGCCATCGAGGCGAACCACAGGCGCAACTGGTTCGCCCGCATCGTCGCCGCGGAGGTGCGGTCGGCGAACAGATCGGCTTGCGCCTCCTTGATGCGGTTCTCCATCTCGCCGCGCGCGCAATAGAGGTCTTCATAGAGCGCGCGGGCGCGCCAGGCGTCCGGTTTCAACGAGGTGACGAGGAAACGCGGATTGGCTTCGCCGCGCGTCCATTCGGCCTTGCCGATCACCCGGCGACGCCGCGACCAGCTGCCTTTCGTCGTCCACAGGAAGTCGCGGAAAACCCGCGCCGGCTGGCCGGCTTGGGCCTCCGACAGGCGCCGGGCTTCGGCGAGCGCGTTCGCCACGCGCGCCTCAAGCCGGGCGTTGCGAGCCAGACCGAAAACGTAGTCGACCTTGTTGGCTTCACACCAGGCCATCAGCGCCTCGCGGGCGAAACCGGAATCGGCGCGCAGCACGATCCTCACGCGAGGCCAACGCGCGCGGATTTGCGCGACGATCCGCGCCATCTCCTCGACCGCGCCAGCGGAGCCGTCGATGTTCGAGCGCCGCAGTTTGGCGGGCAGCAGATGGCGCCCGCAGAAAACGTAGGGCGGCAGATAGCAGTAGCAGTCGTAATAGCCGTGAAAGAACCGGCCTTCCTGATGACCGTGCAACGGATCATCCGTGGCGTCGAGGTCGAGCACGATCTCGCGTGGCGGCCTGGCGTGAGCGCCGACGAACACATCGACGAAAAGCTGCTCGATCGCGGCGCCGTCATGCTTGATCTTGTGATAGCGGCCGGGCCTGGCCGCCGGCGCATGCTCCAGCCGGTTCAACGTGCTCTTTCCCGCCAGGGGCTCCGGCGTCGCCGACCCGCGATCAAACGAGCCGAGCAGAACGCCAAGCACGGGATCGCGCCGCAGTTCGTCATGGTCGATCAGATCCTCGTAACCGAGCGCCAGGCCGAACACGCGCTGGGCGACCAGCGTCGTCACCGGATGAACGACATACAGGGGATTGCGGAAATCCTGGAAGCAGGCGGCGAAACGTTCGACCAGCCTGATGGACTTGTCCGCCTCGCCGAGCAGGAGAGCCCCGGCGTCCGAGGAAACCATCCCGCCGTCGAAATCCGCCACCACGCGGCGCCCGCCGGCCCTTCCAAAATCCAGCTCGCTCGCGCTACACTCCGTCTGCATCGGGGAGCCCCCTCGAATCGGCGCAACTCGTTCTCGCAAAACAAGTTTACACCGTCAGAGGCCCCGATGCGCTTCAGAGGCGTGAGATATCCGGGCTAACCCAGCCGTCTGACGAAGTTCGTAACAAGCTGCGGGCCTCTTACGAGCAGGATGCCCAGCAGTTGATTGCCGTTTCGCAGGTTATTGCCACTTATTTTCAAACGATCGCCGCAGCGAACAACTACTGGCGGGCGTGAGGCGGTCAAGATGGATCCTGTCACGCCTGCAGCGACGTCGACGTTGCAGGCGGCTCCGCTTCAACCCATAACGGAAGCGTTGCGAATCCGCCGGCCGGATAAGCTGCTCGGGAGGGCGGCTTGTCTTTTAAAAGCGAAAAACTTTGGGTGCGCGCCAGCAACTCTTCCATGACGATGCGCAATTCCAGCCGGGCAAGAGGCGCGCCCGGACACACATGGATACCAGCGCCATAAAGCAGGTTGTCGTCGGGATTCCGATCCAGCCGGAACTCGTCCGGATCGCCGAATTTGGCCTCATCACGATTGGCCGACGCCCAGATCAAGGTCAGGCGTTCGCCCGCCTCGATCTTTTGTCCGCCGATTTCCACCGCCCTCGTGGTCCTGCGGCGATTGGAGATCAAAGGGGCGTCTATTCGCAGAATTTCGTCGATGGCGGCAGGCAGAAGCTTCCGTTCGCTCCTTAAATGGCTTTGGAGGCTGGGGCGCGCCGCCAAATATCCGACAATCAAGCCAACGCAAGCGGAAATGGTCGCCAGTTCGCCGACCGTCCAGTTACGGACGATGCTGACTATCTCCTCATCAGCGATCGGCCGGCCGTTCACCTGCTCGCGCAGCAACTGCGTCGTTGTGTCGTCTGGCGCCGTCGCGCCCGCGGCCCGACGGACGTGCAGCAGCTCTCGGATACAACCGTCGAACTGCAAGGCGACGGCGGCCATCGCCTCCCTGTCGGCAGCAAGCGTCGCCTCCCGATTTCGACGGGTCCAGTCGCGCAGCGGTTCGTGCAAGGTCGCGGGCCAACCCATGAATGCGCATTGGATCTGCAATGCGAAGTCCTGAGCGAAATCGCGCATCAATTCCACCTCGCCCCGGACGGGCAGCCGCGCCACCAGATTCACGGCAATGCCGCGACAGACAGGCTCGAAGTGGCTCATCGCCGATGGGAGGAAATAGGGCTCGATGATTTTTCGAAAGGGGGTGTGCTCTGGCGGATCCATTCCGTTGGGGATCGAGAGATGCGCCGATGCGGCATTGCTGAATGTTTCGTGATCCCGCAAGACGCGCTGAACGTCGTCATGTCTGAACAGCGACCACTGCAGGTAATTGCTGAATGCGACCGGACACTGACGACGCATTTGGTCATAAGCGCCTATTTGATCGTCGAGCACCGGCGTCGCACGAGGATCCCAATCTTGCGGGTGGTCTTGGCTCATGAGGTGCTCTCAGCGGACGGTCGATGGCAAGCGAATCGCAAAAGATCGCAGAAAAATCAAGGTCGCGTTTGGTCTGAGCGTGCCGGATTCGAGCGCGATGCTGTTCAGGACCTGCCGACGATCCTGGGGGGCGAATGCGCGATCCCCGGGTTAATGCTATGGGCGACAAGCATATCAGAACGTTGGCCCGCGCGTTGTTTCAATTTGCCGCGCAATCGAAAGGGGTTTCCCATAGTCCAATGATCAGAAATGTGAGGATTCCTGCGTTCCCAACGTCGCTCCCGGAAACTCGCCGCAATGTGGTAGCATGGTCTGGTGATGACGGGTCAGCTTCGACAAACGGAGAAATGAAACCGTGCAGTTTTGACCGCTAGTTGATTTCGGTTCATGGGACGCTCCGTCACAGTTGTTCCGGCTCCGTTCTCTGATGATACACAGAACGGCCAAGCTAGCTTGTGGAACAACGCTTGTGTCGCTCCTGCTCGCGGCTGGGCTCGTGTCGGCAAGCTCTGCGTCCGCCCAAACGCAGAAGGAAGAACATGAAGAGCAGAAGGTGACGCTGCGCGCCATCATGTCGCACCTTGGCGCTGAATACCTGCGGCTGACCAACGCGCTCCTCATCGACGACTTCAAGGCTCTCCAGGAATCGGCAAAGGCAATTGAAGGTCATCCGCTTCCCGATGAGATCATCGCAGCGATAAAGGACAAGCTCGGCAAGAGTTTTCACGGGTTTGAACGAGTTGATGAAGAAAGCCATCGGGCGGCGGCGGACCTCGCCAGACGAGCGGCGGCAAAGGACATAGTCGGAGCGGCCAAGGCATTCGGCTCTCTTGCCCAGGGCTGTGTGAGTTGCCACAAACAGTTTCGCGCAACGCTTCGGCCGTTGTCCGACTGACTAGCCAACTCCCGCCGCCGCATCCAAACCGCTTTCGAGCCCAGCGATCAAATCCTCCTCAAACTCTGGCCCGCTGGTTATCCCGTCACCGCGCCCTCGTTTGCCGGGCGGGCCAGCGCGGCAAACTTGGCGAGCACGCCCCGTCTGTAGCGCGGCTCCGGCTGTTTCCAGGCAGCGCGTCGGCGCGCCAGTTCGGCCTCATCCACCTCCAATTGGAGCAAGAGCCGGTGGGCGTCGATGGTGATGGTGTCTCCCTCCTGCGCCAGCGCGATATTGCCGCCGACATAGGCTTCCGGAGCGACGTGACCCACGACCATGCCCCATATGCCGCCCGAGAAGCGCCCATCGGTGATCAACCCGACGCTCTCGCCGAGGCCACGGCCGACCAGCGCCGAGGTTGGCGCCAGCATTTCCGGCATGCCCGGTCCGCCCTTCGGCCCCAGATAACGCAGCACGACAACATCGCCCGGATTGATGCGGTCAGCCAGGATCGCCTCCATGGCCGATTGCTCATCGTCGAAGACACGGGCTGGGCCGGTGATTGCGGGGCTCTTCAGCCCCGTTATTTTGGCAACGGCGCCGTCCTCGGCGAGGTTGCCCTTCAGGATGGCGAGGTGGCCCTCACGATAGAGGGCCTTCGAGATCGGCATGATCACATCCTGATCGGGACGCGGCTCGTCCGGCACATCGGCCAGTTCCTCTGCCAGCGTCCGTCCGGTTATCGTGATGCAGTCGCCGTGCAGAAGGCCGGCATTGAGCAAAAGTTTCAGCACCTGCGGAATGCCGCCGGCCTCGTGGAGGTCTACCGCCATGTATATGCCGGACGGCTTCAGGTCGCACAGCACGGGAACCTTGCGCCGCACGCGCTCGAAATCGTCGAGCGTCCACTCAACCTCGGCAGCGTGCGCGATGGCCAGATAATGCAGCACCGCATTGGTCGACCCGCCGACCGCCATGATAAGCGCCACCGCATTCTCGATCGACTTGCGCGTAACGATGTCCCGCGGCTTGAGATCCTTCTTTACCGCCTCGACCAGCACCCGCCCTGATTCGGCGGCGCTGGCGATCTTTTCTCCATCGGGGCTTGCCATCGTCGAGGAGAACATCAGTGACATGCCGAGCGCCTCGAAGGAGGAGCTCATTGTATTGGCGGTGTACATGCCGCCGCAGGAGCCATTGCAGGGGCAGGCATTCTGCTCGATGCCTTCGAAATCGTCCTGGCTCATGGCGCCGGCCATGAATGCGCCGACAGCTTCGAAGGCGGAGACAATGGAAAGGTCCTGGCCTTTCCAGTGGCCCGGCTTGATGGTGCCGCCATAGACGTAAATCGCCGGCGCGTTGGCGCGTAGAATGCCGATCATGCCGCCGGGCATGTTCTTGTCGCAACCGCCCAACGCGACGACGCCGTCCATCCACTGGCCCTGCACGCAAGTCTCGATACAGTCGGCGATCACCTCACGCGACACCAGCGAATATTTCATGCCTTCCGTACCCATCGACATGCCGTCCGAGATGGTAGGCGCGCCAAATATCTGCGGGTTGGCGCCGGCAGCCTTGATTGCCGCAGCAGCCGCATCGGTCAGCGGCTGCAATCCGGCATTGCAGGGCGTGATCGTGGAATAGCCATTGGCGATGCCGATCATCGGCTTGTCGAAATCGGACTTCTCGTAACCCAGCGCATAATACATGGCGCGGTTGGGTGAGCGAGCCACGCCTTGCGTGATGTGCCTGGAGCGTTCGTTAAAGGGCATGGGAAACCTCGGCACGGTTTTGCTGGACGCCTGTCTTGTCGGACGACAGATTGGTAGGCTTCCCTCATTCGATAGTCCATATCGCAGCAAGAAAGAAATATTTGTGATATACCTTATGGCGACGCGGCCGCCAATCGACGAGCCAATGGGTTGGCGATGCGCATCTTCTATAGGGTGAGCCAGTGAAGACCACTTTCCAGATCATTCGCGACTATCGTGGCCCGGCTCTATTCAGCTTTGGTTTCCGCCCCTTTTTCCTTCTGGCCTCTGTCTGGGCAGCACTGGCGGCGCCTTTCTGGATCCTGCCCCTTTTCGGCGTCGCCAATGATATGGCGGCGGTGTTCACCCGCGACTGGCATGTCCATGAGATGCTGTTCGGCTACACCTGCGCCGTCATCGTCGGCTACATGATTATCGCCGGAGCCAACTGGACCGGCAACTATCCGGTCGCGGGGCGGCCCGTCATGGCTCTGGTAGCGCTGTGGATTGCTGGGCGGGCGGCGATGCTGGCCTATCTCGTCCTCGGCGCCTTTGCTGCTCTGATTGATGCCGCTTTTCTCATCCTGTTCGCTCTGGCGCTCTGGCGGGAGCAGCTTGCGGCGAAAAACTGGCGCAGCCTTGCCCCCTGCGTCATCATATCGCTGCTGGCGATTGCGAATGTCGGCTTTCACATGCGCACGCTCTCGCCGGACCTCGGCGCTGCATCTGAGCGGACAACGGTTGGCCTCATCACGTTTCTTATTGCGTTAATGGGCGGTCGCCTTGTGCCAAGCTTCACCCGCAACTGGATGGCGCAGCGCAAGATCAGCACCGAGCCTGCATCCTATGGTCGCTTCGACATGGGCGTTCTCACATTGACCGGAGCCGGACTCGCATCGTGGGTTCTCCAGCCCGCTTCGCTTCCGAGCGGCATCTTGCTGGCGGCGGCTGGCATAGGCTTGCTTGTCCGCCTCCTGCGCTGGCGCGGATGGATTGCCGCCCGCGACGGCATGGTGCTCATTCTCCACCTCGCCTATTTCTGGTGCGCGCTTGGTCTCGCCATGCTCGGCGCTTCGATCCTGTCGCCAGCCCAAGTCCCGGAAACCGCCGCAATCCATGCCCTGACCGCCGGCGCCATCGGCGTGATGACGCTGGCCGTGATGACGCGCACGAGCCGTAGCCATACCGGCCGGGAACGCCGCGCCGACGGAGTCACGCTGCTGATCTACGCTCTGGCCAATGCCGCCGCTTTAACCCGGGTCATCGCTCCATTCGTCATGCCGGCCTATATGGAGCTTCTGGCGTTATCGGCTGTCTGCTGGTCGCTGGCCTTCGGCTTATTTGCGGTAGCCTATGGTCCGATGCTCGCCCGCTCCTGGCATCGACGGGCCTGATCCGCGTTCTTGCAGGAATGGTTGCGGCGTTGGGTTCTAAATCAATCGGGGCCGTCTTTCTCATCCGGCTTCGGCGCCGCCCCAAAAAGCGAACGCGGCGTTCACTTCCTTCGCGTGAAAGGTCCTGGCGTCCTGACCGTCAGGATCGCCCGCGAAGCGGCCGAGGCGGCTGGAGCAGTCGAAGAAACCCCGTCTGGGAAGGTCGCCAAGCGTTGCGCTGATCGCGAGCGCCGCGATGAAAGGGCGATGCGCAACGGCGTCCTCCTCCATCAGACGCTCCAGCGCGACCGTCACCTGATGAATTGTGTTGGGCGGCGTTACCCGCAAAGCGCTCGCCATATCCCGGTAGGTCACCACTCGCCGACTTTTTGCCGCCTCCTGGAGAAAGGCGCGGGCGGTGGCGAGCGCCAGCATGGTCAGCCGCCGCAAGCGCCGCAACACGATCCTTCTTTGGCGCTTTCCGCGCGCCGCGCCTGAACCGGCGGGCAGGGAATGTCGCCATAGGAACAGAACACGCAGTCATGTCCAGGCTTGGGGTGGAGCACGGCGCCGCACCCCTTGCATTCATAAGACAATATGAATGCGTCCGTCGGCATCATCTCGGTGGCCCGATGGCCGCAAGACGGACAGGTGATGGTCGAAAGTGTATTAGTCGTCATGGTCGGTCCAGATTTGTCTTGAGGTCGTCGACGTTCGATCTGGGAGCTTCCTGGCGGAGTCCGGACGGGCACACGAACGCCGCCCTTGATGTGGCCACAAACAGCAGAAGTCGCTCCTAGGGAAGGATCGCGCACCTCTTTTAGTCAGGGCCGTGGCCTTTGAAGTTGTCCGCGGTCAAACATTCGGCGGCTTCGGCGAATCCCAAAAATGTCGCCGCCTTCAAATTCGTCCGCACGGCCTGGAGCCGATAAGCCGTCAATCAACGCTCTCCCAATCTTATCAGTTATGCCCAACGGACACGAAAATCACTGAGCAGTTGCGACAGAAGACCGACGAAGACGATTATCCAGACCACCAGCGCCACTAGGAACATTATCCACGAGATCGGCATTAGAAAGGGCAGATCGAGCGCAATGGACATTTGCGCCGTTGCGGCGCTGTACATCCCCAGCGGAAACACAGCCCCCCAATATAAAGGGTCGTACTGGAACGGAAACTTTCGATACAGGTGACGCCAGACGCCAAGGACAAAAAGCATCGGAATCCACCAGGTCGCGGTGGCCCAATAAAACACTGTGAAACCTTTGAGAAACGGCAACAGCGACAAAAGGAAAGGCGCATCCGGCGTGTTCTGGATGAGCTGTGCGCCGGCGAGAGTCGAGATCGCCATCGCGCCCATATTGATCCAGTATGGCGGCGCGAGATCGCCGGGCGAAAAGGGAAAGAATGTATAACGATAGAAGATCAGGGAGATGATCCAAGAGTAGAACATTCCGCCCCAAAGCCACATCGACAAGGCCACGAAATTGAGTTCGACCCGGTATGGTTGCGGCGTATCCCGCGAAACCAGCGACGTCAACACGGCGATCGACTGTGTCGCGACAACCGCGATGAGCCAACCTCCGGTGATGCCCTTTTCAAGCGAGGGCTTCTCGCGCTTAACCGTGAAGGCAGTGAAAATGGTATAGGTCAGGCCGATCCATAACAAGGCCCCCAGCCCCAGAAAAGCCATCGCAACGCCGGTTTCCCTCATGAAATGGAAGAATTGCGTCCCGACGATGGCCGAACCGGCGACCGTGGTGAAAAACCCTGGTCCAATGCGGTGATCGGTCATGTCGGCGAAGACCAAGCTCGGATAACGTACCGCGCGCGCGACAGTCATCGCGGATAGCGCCACGTAGGCGGCTAGATTGAAAACGAAAAGGCTGATCGCGAGCCAGAAGAAATGGAAATTCCAGGCGCCGATGGATATAATTCCAGTCGCCATCGTCAAAGCGAAATAAGCGGGCGGCAAATTCTTCATTACTTATCCCGCTTTGACGCCAAGCGCATTACTTCAGCAGGATGCTTCTGGCCATGTCCTTGATTTCGGTTATGCAATCCAAAAAATGGGGCTGAAAAACCAAATGATCGGAGCCTTCCGGATTCGCCGACGGTGACGTGCCCCCGAACTTTCATCCAGCGGCGATTAGAGTCTCGGCGGGTTTTACGCCGTCAGGCGCGGTGGGAGCAACAGGCGATCGGCGGAGCTGGTCGGGGTTGCGCAGCCGATCGCCCGTTGCGGAGAGATTGGCGGCATAGGCCGCCGGGGTTTGATAGGCGAGCGCGGAATGGGGGCGCTCGTGATTGTACAACCCGATTTGAGAAGACCCACGGGACCGTTAGCCGGAAGGTCTTGTACGCGCTTCACCCCTGGTTCGGGCAGGACGTGTTCGTCCATGCCGTGATTGACAAAGCCAACGCGGCGGTTTTCCGCTGCACCTTG
>NZ_JAGRPM010000059.1 GCF_019449565.1 Rhodoblastus sp.
CACGGAAATGGTGATGCCGGGCGACAACGTCTCGATGGACGTGGCGCTGATCGTTCCGATCGCCATGGAAGAAAAGCTGCGCTTCGCGATCCGCGAAGGCGGCCGCACCGTCGGCGCGGGCGTCGTCGCTTCGATCATCGAGTGACCATTTAAAGCCTAGTCGTAAGTCTTTGGAAAGGGAGCCATTTCTGGCTCCCTTTCTTTTTGTGCGCCGCCATCACGGCGCTTTGATTGGGCGATATATCGCTCGGGTGATAGCTTGCGAGAGCCTTCCAGGAACCAGGGAGAAATCGCCATGAACCATGTCGAATTGGTCAAGTCGCTCTACGCCGCCTTCCTGAAGGGCGACATCGACAAGATCCTGGCCGGGGCGGACCCCAACATCGAGTGGGCGTCCAATGCCGATCCGGCGCTTCTCCCCTGGGGCGGCGATCGCAAAGGCCTGCGCGAAATCAGGGCCTATTTTTCCCAACTGGCCGAAAATGTCGAAATTGAGAGCTTCACGCCGCGCGACTTTTACGCCGGCATCAATTTCGTCGTCGTGCTCGGCCATTCGACGGGGCGCATGAAGCGTTCCGGCGGCCGTTTTGACGATGAATGGGCGCATTTTTTCCGAATTACCGGCGGCAAGGTGGTCTCCTTCCGGGAATATCTCGACACGCACGCCATCGTGCAGGCTTATATCGGCGGCGACATACACGCGATCGGGCTGCCCTCGGGGGCGGAAGGCGCGGAGCGCCATCACTAGCCAGAACCCGCAAGGGGCTTGGGCCCATGCCTTTCTACGACCCCGCCAATTTGGCGGGGTCTGTTTTTCAGCCGCCAGCTCCCGACGGGATGGAGACGCGCTTTTTTGGTTCATTTGTCGTCTGGCGGGCTTGCGCGAGCGGGTTCATTGTGGCTAAGAGAACATCGCTGGCCGCGTCGAAAGACGCGCATGCAGGAGTGTAGCTCAGCTGGTAGAGCACCGGTCTCCAAAACCGGGTGTCGCAGGTTCGAACCCTGCCACTCCTGCCATTCATTTCACATATAAATCAAAGCATTGGCGAAATAAGTCGGTCGTCTCACGGGCGGCCTGTTTTTTCGGGTCACTCCTAGGGTGACAAAACTGGCGGTTCGGGCGCTCTGCGCGGTCGGAATGCCCTCCGTTCCGCGATTCTTGCGGTCATTGATCGCCAGTTTGAATGCTCAGGCCTGACCGGCGTCTGTCCGGTCTGCCGCGTCTGCCAGCATTCTGGCGGAGCGCGTGATCGCGCCGTAGTGCGCTACCTGCGGGCGCCTCCGGAATTGCGACTATCCAGAGCAACTTTCCGCCTCGGACGACGTTGAACATTTTGGACAGCGTTGAAAATTCAAAATTCCGCAGTCGCGCAATTGTCCGCGAAGCGGGTGCGTCGCCGGGGCCAAAACGCTCCACAAACTTCTTTTGTCTGCGAAACGATGGCGGCGGCCAAACGCCCCGGCGCTTGTCCAGGGGAGTAAAGCCATGAACGTCAAACACGCATTTGTCGGCCTGCTGATGGTCGCGTCCTTTGTTGCCGCCGGCACGCTCCTGCCGAACACTGGCCTTAGTCAGGATATGAAAGTTAAAGCGGCGATGGATGTTTTGAAGTCGAACGCTGCCAAACTCGGCCCGCCAAAAATAGAAGGGACGGATACCGTATCAGGCAAACAAGTGCCCGCTATCTATTTTGGCTCGACTAAAATGAATAACAATTTCGAACTTGTTGATGATGTCGTAAAGCAAGCTGGTGGAACAGCCACAATCTTCGTGAAAAGCGGGGATGATTATGTACGCGTCGCCACGAACGTGAAAAAGGACGACGGTTCGCGAGCCATTGGAACCATTCTGGATCCCAAAGGCAAAGCAATCGCGTCAATCCAAAAGAATGAAGCTTTCTATGGAGAAGTGGATATCCTCGGTAAGCCGTACATTACCGGATACGAGCCGATCCGAGACATGTCGAAAAGCGTCATCGGAGTTTACTATGTCGGTTATTTGAAATAGCTCGCTTGCCGGCGCCCGGTTCACGTCGTCTTGGACTTTGCTCCAGGTCCGATAGCCAAAAACAATCGGGCCGCCGGTACATCCGCGGCGGCCCGTCAGTTAGCTTCAGCCCTTGGGAGGAACCATCAGCTTGAATTCGATGTGGGGCGTCCTCTCCGCGCGACAAGGGTGCGCCGTGGCGTAGCGGCCGGTCTAAGCCTGTTCGCTGGCGATCGCGCGCTCGATGGCGTCGATAAGGACCTGGGTCTCGATGAATTTCAGTCGCGCCCGCTCTGCGGTGTCCCGGTCGAACGGCGCGGCCAGGGTCTTGGCAAAGGCGTCGCGGTCGGCGGTCATGCGCTCGCGCGCCTTTATCAATGTCGCAAGTCGCTCGCTCATGGGCTTCGCTTTCTGTTGGTGGTTTGGTCTTCAGAGTCCAAGCAGGGACCGCGCCCGTCGGTAGGCGGCCGCGCGGATATTCAGGCATCCTCAATGTAATCGAACAGGTATTTCGAAATTGGCTGACGCTAAGGACGGCCAGCTCTCGGGTTGAAGGCCCAGCTTGGATTGGATTTGGCGCCGTCGACGGCCACCCTCAAACGAAAAACCCCGCAACCGGTTTTCACCGTGCGGGGCCAAATCCTTGGCGGCTGTACATCCGAGCTCGCCTTTGAATTGAGAACATCATAGTTCGCGCTTATGGCAATTTCGCGACGCCGCCATCTGCCGCGACCACCGGCGTTTTGGCGCTCAAATGTGATGGACTCCGCCTGCTTCACGCCCGAAAATCGCCATTGTGGCGGTTATCATCAGTTCGGGCTGCTAAGACGTAGCCTCAAGAACCAGTCCGACCCGGGAGGAGTCATGACGCAGGTTAAAAAGGCGGATACACTCATTGGCCGCAGAATTCGTCTCCGAAGAATCCAACTCGGAATTAAGACCAAACCGCTCGCGACGAGCGTGAAAATTACTGAGGCCCGTCTCCAGGAGTTCGAAGCGGGACGAGAGAGCATCGGCGTCGAGCTACTTGCAGAAATTGCCGGCGCGTTGGGCGTGTCCTCGGCGTATTTTTTTAGCGCCCCACGAACCCGTTTTGCGCCGAGGCGCCCTCCAGAGCTCGATGTTCGTGAGGGCGCGCGATGAGATTTCGAGGCGCTGTATTCACGGGGAAATCACATTGATGTGGGTCATGGCCGCCCTGGCCTCCCGGCGTAGACTCAGCTCATGCTTTCAACAAACCGAGGCTGGGCGTGAATCATCATCATCGTAAAATTCTCCATTCGCTCTTTGCTCATCCCGTGAGCACGAATATCGATGTCAACGACGTCAGCCATGTGCTGGGCGAACTTGGCGCGGATGTCGAAACCAAGAACGGCAGCAAGATCGACGTCACCCTCAATGGGCATAAGGCGTCGTTCCATCGCAATAATCACAGCTTGCCGAAAGCCGAGGTGCTTCAGATCCGGAAGTTCCTTGAAACCTGCGGCGTCTCGCCGGAAGCCTTTCCGGTCTGATGCTCTCATTTTGACAAAGGGGCGGGAAGGGCTTTCCCTCCCGCCCCGCCAAACGCCTTCAGGCCTTGTCGATCAGGATCGCCCGGAAATCGTTGACATTGGTCAGCGTCGGGCCGGTGACGACGCTGTCGCCCAAGGCCTCGAAAAAGCCGTGACCGTCATTATTGTCCAGGGCCGCGAGCGGATCGATCTTCCGCGCCCGGGCGCGGGCCAGGCTGTCCGGCGCGAGCAAAGCCCCGGCGATGTCCTCCATGCCGTCCACCCCATCCGTGTCGCCCGCCAGCGCGTAAACGCCGGACAGACCGCCGAGCGTGAGGCCGAGCGAGAGAAGAAACTCCACATTGCGTCCGCCGCGCCCTTTTCCGCGCACGGTCACGGTGGTCTCGCCGCCTGACAACAGCACGCAAGGCGGCGCGAAGGGCTTGGCCTTCAGCGCGACGTGGCGCGCGAAGCCGCCGAAAACCTTGCCGACTTCGCGGGCCTCACCCTCAATGCCGTCGCCGAGAATATGTGCCGCATAGCCCGCCGCGCGCGCGATTTTTGCAGCTGCCTCCAGCGAGGCGAGCGGGGTGGCGATCAGAACGGCTTCGCTGCGCGCGAGGCGCGGGTCGCCGGGCTTCACGCTCTCGCTCGCGCCGCTTTCCAGCATGGCCGTAATGTGCGCGGGCGGCGCAATGTCATAGCGCGCCAGTACGGCGAGGGCGTCGGCGCAAGTGGTCGGATCGGGAACGGTCGGGCCAGACGCGATGTCGATGGGGTCGTCGCCGGGCACGTCGGAGATCAGCAAGGCCATGACCCGTGCGGGTGCGCAGAGCGCGCCGAGCCGTCCGCCCTTGAGCGACGACAAATGCCGCCGCACGCAATTCATTTCCGAGATGGTCGCGCCGCTTTTCAACAAGGCCGCGCTCAAGGCGCGTTTGTCGGCGAGGGTCACGCCCGGCGCCGGAGCGGCGAGCAAGGCGGAGCCGCCGCCCGAGATCAAAGCGATAACGAGATCGTCTTCGGTCAGGCCGCGCACCATATCTGCGATGCGCTCCGCCGCCTTCAGCCCGGCTTCGTCCGGCACGGGATGGGCCGCCTCGACGATCTCGATGCGGTCGCAGGGGACGCGATAGCCGAAGCGGGTGACCACGAGGCCCTCCAGCGGCCCCGGCCAATTATCCTCCAGCGCCCGCGCCATGGCGGCGGAGGCCTTGCCGGCGCCGATGACGATGGTGCGCCCTTTGGGCGGCGCGGGCAGATGCGGGGGAATGCAGAGCGCGGGCTGCGCGGCGGCGATGGCTGCGTCGAACATGCGGCGCAGCAGGCTCCTCGGGTCCATGTTTTTCCTCCCCCTCGAATGGGGCGACATTCCTTCGCCTCTGGGGCTATTGTAATCCGGAAACATTCCGGCGAAGGTCAGCAGAATGAGCCCCGCACCCAAAAATCTTCTATGGCTTCAGGCCGGCTCTTGCGGCGGCTGCACCATGGCCGTGCTGGAGCATGGCGCCGCCGGCTGGTTCGCCGAATTGAAAAGCTTCGGCATCAACCTTCTGTGGCACCCGAGCGTGAGCGAAGAGACTGGCGACGAAGTGCTGGATATTCTCGCCCGCGTCGAGAGCGGCGAGACGCCGCTGGATATCCTGTGCATCGAGGGTTCGATCCTGCGCGGGCCCAATGGAACGGGGAAATTCAATCGCATGTCCGGCACGAGCCGCACCCTGCTCGACATTTCGCGCAGTCTCGCGGCGCGCGCGGACTATTGCGTGGCGGTCGGGAGCTGCGCCGCTTTTGGCGGCATTCCGGCTGGCGACCCGGACCCGACCGACGCCTGCGGCTTGCATTATGACGGCGCCGAGCCGGGCGGGGCGCTCGGCCGCGACTATCGCTCAGGCCGCGGCCTGCCGGTGATCAATGTCTCGGGCTGCGCGCCTCATCCGGGCTGGATGATGGAGACGTTTCAGGCTTTGGCGCTGGGCGATCTCGCGGCGGATGATCTCGACGCTCTGGGCCGGCCCAAGTTTTTCGCAGCGCATCTCGCCCATCACGGCTGCTCGCGCAATGAATTTTACGAATTCAAGGCCAGCGCCCGCGTTCTCTCCGAGCGCGGCTGTATGATGGAGCATCTGGGCTGCAAGGCGACGCAGGCCATCGGCGACTGCAACCAGCGCGCCTGGAATGGCGGCGGCTCATGCACCCATGCCGGTTTCGCCTGCATCTCCTGCACCGCGCCGAATTTCGAGAACACGCGCAATTTCCACGTCACGCCCAAGGTGGCGGGGATTCCGGTTGGCCTGCCGCTCGACATGCCCAAGGCCTGGTTCATGACACTCGCGGCTTTGTCGAAATCCGCGACGCCCGAGCGCGTGCGGAAGAACGCCGAGGCCGACCGCATTGTCGAAAATCCGAGACGCGGCAAATGACGCGTCTCATCGTGGGGCCATTCAACCGCGTCGAGGGCGATCTCGAACTGACGCTCGACATCGCGGAAGGCCGCGTCGCGGAGGCGCGCGTCGCCACAACCCTTTACCGGGGCTTCGAGCAAATATTGGTCGGCCGCCCCGCCGCCGACGCCCTGACCATCGCGCCGCGCATCTGCGGCATCTGCTCGCTGTCGCAGAGCATGGCGGCGGCGGCGGCATTGCGCGGGATCAGCGGCGTGCAGCCCCCGCCCAATGGCGAACTGGCCGCCAATATCGCCCATGCGGCGGAAAACATCGCCGATCATCTCACGCATTTCTATCTGTTCTTCATGCCCGATTTCGCCCGCGCGGCTTATGCGGGAGAGAGCTGGTTCGCGCCGGTCGCGGCGCGTTTCACGGCGCTTTCCGGTGCGGCGGCGCAGGAGGTTTTGCCCGCCCGCGCGCGGCTTCTGCACGTGATGGGGCTGATCGCGGGAAAATGGCCGCATTCGCTGGCGATCCAGCCCGGCGGAGTCACCCGCGCGCTCGACCTCGGCGAAAAGATGCGGTTGATCGCCATCCTGAGCGATTTCCGCGCCTTTCTCGAAAAGAGCCTGTTCGCGGCGCCGCTCGAACAAGTGGCGGCCATTGAGACGTCGGAGCAATTGGCAAATTTCGCGCAAGGGCAGGGCGATTTCGCCGCCTTCCTGCGGCTGGCGGCGAGCCTGCGGCTGGAAACGCTCGGCGGCGTAGCCCTGCCGCTCATCAGCTTCGGCGCCTATCACAGCGCGCAAGGCGCCTTGTTCCCTGCCGGGCTATATGATGCGCGCGCGGCTGAGGCTCGGCCGCTGCCAATCGGGGCGATTGGCGAGGACGTGGCTTTTTCCTACATGCGCGACAGCGCGGCGGATCCGGCGCGATCCGTGACGCAGCCGGACGCGGATCGGGAAAATGCCTATTCCTGGGCCAAGGCGCCGCGCCTTTCCGGCGAGCCGGCTGAGACTGGCGCGGTCGCGCGGCAGGCGGTCGCGGGCGATCCGCTGATCCGCGCGCTCATCACGCAAGCGGCGGGCGGAACCAATGTCTTCGTTCGCGTCGTCGCGCGGGTGATCGAGATCGCGAAGCTGACGCTGGCGGCGGAAGGCTGGGCGCGCGAGATCCGGCTCAAGGAAAGCTTTTCCGAACATGGTCCGACGCCGCTTCACGGCGAGAGCATCGGCATGGTCGAGGCCGCGCGCGGCGCGCTCGGTCATTGGCTGAGCGTCGAAAAAGGCGTGATCCAGCGCTATCAGATCGTCGCGCCGACGACCTGGAACTTTTCTCCGCGCGATGCGCGCGGCGTTCCCGGCCCTCTGGAGCAGGCCTTAATCGGCGTCGAGACGGGCGCGGCGGGGGCGAAGGCGCCCGCGATCCAGCATGTCGTGCGCTCCTTCGACCCCTGCATGGTCTGCACGGCGCATTGAGCGGCAGGGTGTAAAGAAAGTTTTTTCAAAGCGGAAAAGGACTTTCCAACCGACACCAGAGCCGCGGCTGGAGGTCGTGACGAAAAACCTGCGCAACAAATTGAAATAAATACGAAAAATAGAAATAGTCCTGTTTTCGTTACGATTGGCGCCCTTCTTGCCAACCTCTCCCCAACCGCCCGTCTCGAAAGGCGCGGCGAATAAGACGACGGGAAAGGGGAGGCGCTATATGTCCGTTGCCGAGACATTTTACGATGTAATCCGCCGACAGGGAATCACGCGCCGGAGTTTCACGAAATTCTGCAGCCTGACCGCCGCCAGCATGGGCCTCGGCGCGACCGGAGCAGCCAACGTGGCCAACGCGCTGGAGACCAAGCCGCGCGTGCCGGTGATCTGGATGCATGGCCTTGAATGCACCTGCTGCTCGGAGAGCTTCATCCGCTCCGCGCATCCGCTGGTCAAGGACGTCGTCTTGTCGATGATCTCGCTCGATTACGACGACACGATCATGGCGGCGGCGGGCCATCAGGCCGATGCGATCCTCAAGGAGACCCGGGAAAAGTACAAGGGTCAATACATCCTTGCCGTCGAGGGCAATCCGCCGCTCAATGAAGACGGCATGTTCTGCATCGATGGCGGCCGTCCCTTCGTGGAGAAGCTGAAGGAAATGGCGGCGGACGCCTCGGCCATCATCGCCTGGGGCGCCTGCGCCTCATGGGGCTGCGTGCAGGCCGCCAAGCCCAATCCGACCCAGGCCACGCCGATCGACAAGGTCATCACGAACAAGCCCATCATCAAGGTGCCGGGCTGCCCGCCCATCGCCGAGGTCATGACCGGCGTCGTCACCTTCATCACCACCTTCGGCCGCCTGCCTGAACTCGACCGGCAGGGCCGGCCGCTGATGTTCTATTCCCAGCGCATCCACGACAAGTGCTACCGCCGGCCGCATTTCGACGCCGGCCAGTTCGTCGAGCAATGGGATGACCAGAACGCGCGCGAAGGCAAGTGCCTTTACAAGATGGGCTGCAAGGGGCCGACCACCTATAACGCCTGCTCGACGGTGCGCTGGAACAATGGCGTGTCCTTCCCCATCCAGTCCGGTCATGGCTGCATCGGCTGCTCGGAGGATGGTTTCTGGGACAAGGGGCCGTTTTACGAGCGCCTCTCCAACATCAACCATTTTGGCGTCGAATCCAACGCCGACAAGATCGGCCTGGCCGCCGCGGCGGTGGTGGGCGTCGGCGTCGCGGCCCATGCCGCCGCCACGGCGCTCGGCCGCGTTACCGTCAAGCATGACGACAAGGCGCCGCCAAAGGCTTGAGCGCGGTCGTCATTGCGGGCCGGCGGAGGCGATCTCCCCCGCTTCCGCCGGCCAGACGCCCGTCTCGCGACGGGCTACGCGCCGGCTAACAACGAAAATCCGAGGAAACATCCATGGGCGTCCAGACACCGAACGGTTTCAATCTCGATAATTCCGGCAAGCGCATCGTCGTCGATCCGGTTACGCGCATCGAAGGCCATATGCGCGTCGAAGTGAACGTCGATTCCAACAATGTCATCCGCAACGCCGTCTCCACCGGCACGATGTGGCGCGGCATCGAGGTCATCCTGCGCGGCCGCGACCCGCGCGACGCCTGGGCCTTCACCGAGCGGATATGCGGCGTGTGCACCGGCACCCACGCCCTGACCTCGGTGCGCTCGGTTGAAGACGCCCTGCAGATCAAGATCCCGGAAAACGCCAATTCGATCCGCAACCTGATGCAGCTCGCGCTGCAGGTGCATGACCATATCGTGCATTTCTACCACCTCCATGCGCTCGACTGGGTCGATGTCGTTTCGGCGCTCTCCGCCGACCCGAAGGCGACCTCGGCGCTGGCGCAGTCTCTCTCGCCGTGGCCTTTGTCCTCGCCGGGCTATTTCCGCGACCTGCAGGGCCGTTTGAAGCGCTTCGTGGAATCCGGCCAGCTCGGCCCGTTCAAGAATGGCTATTGGGGCAGCAAGGCCTATCGGCTGCCGCCCGAGGCCAATCTGATGGCGGTGGCGCATTATCTCGAAGCGCTCGATTTCCAGAAGGAGATCGTGAAGGTCCACACCATCTTCGGCGGCAAGAACCCGCATCCGAACTGGCTGGTCGGCGGCGTGCCGTGCCCGATCAATGTGGACGGGATCGGCGGCGCCAGCGCGATCAATATGGAACGCTTGAACTACATCACGGAAATCATTGATCGGACGATTGAATTCAACGATCAGGTCTACATTCCGGACGTCATGGCGATTGGTTCTTTCTACAAGGACTGGCTCTATGGCGGCGGCCTGTCGAGCAAATCCGTGTTGGCCTATGGCGACCTACCGGAAAACGCCAATGATTATTCGCCGGCGAATCTGCTGCTGCCGCAGGGCGCGATCATCAACGGCAATCTCAATGAGATTCATCCTGTCAATCACCGCGACCCGAATGAGATCCAGGAATTCGTGACCCATTCCTGGTACAAATATCCCGACGAGACCAAGGGGCTGCACCCTTGGGACGGCATAACGGACCCGCATTACGAGCTTGGCCCCAACACCAAGGGCACACGCACCAATATCGAAAGCCTTGACGAGAGCGCCAAATATTCCTGGATCAAATCGCCGCGCTGGAAAGGCAACGCGATGGAGGTTGGGCCGCTCGCGCGCTGGACCGTCGGCTACGCCCAGAACAAGGCGGAGTTCAAGGAGCCGGTCGACAAGCTGCTCAAAGATCTAGGCCTGCCTTTGAACGCGTTGTTCTCGACGCTCGGCCGCACGGCGGCGCGCGCGCTGGAATCGCAATGGGCCGGCTACAAGATGCGGCATTTCCAGAACAAGCTGATCGCCAACATCAAGAACGGCGACAGCTCCACGGCAAATGTCGACAAGTGGGATCCGAAGACCTGGCCTTCCGAGGTCAAGGGCGTCGGCTTCACCGAGGCCCCGCGCGGCGCGCTGGCGCATTGGATCAAGATCAAGGACGGCAAGATCGAGAACTACCAGGCGGTCGTGCCGACCACCTGGAACGGCAGCCCGCGCGATCCCAAGGGCAATATCGGCGCCTTCGAGGCCTCGCTCATGGACACGCCCATGGCCGACCCGAACCAGCCGGTCGAAATCCTGCGCACCCTGCATTCCTTCGATCCCTGCCTCGCCTGCTCGACCCATGTCATGAGCGAGGACGGCCAGGAAATGACCAAGGTGCAGGTCCGCTGACGGAATGCCCCTTCTCCCCTTGCGGGAGGAGGTGGCGCGAAGCGCCGGATGAGGGGACTTCCCGCGCATGCACCCCTCATCCGTCTCGCGCCTTGGGCGCGAGCCGCCTTCTCCCGCAAGGGGTGAAGGGAGATAGCAAAAACATTATAAGTTGGGGAGGCCGCGATGAATGTCATAACGCAGGTCAATGATATTTCGGACTCGCATGGCGAGAAGACGGTCGCGCGCCGCACCGTCTATGTTTATCAGGCGCCCGTCCGCATCTGGCATTGGATCAATGCGCTCGCCATGATGACGCTGTTTGTCACGGGCTATCTCATCGGCACGCCGCCGGACAGCGTCACGGGCGAAGCCAGCGCGCATTTCCAGATGGGTTATATCCGCTTCGCCCATTTCTCGGCCGGGCAGATCATGGCGGTCGGTTTCCTGCTGCGCATCTACTGGGCCTTCGTCGGCAACGCCCACTCCGCCCAGATCTTCTATATCCCGTTCTGGCGCGGCGACTTCTGGAAGGGCGTGCTGCACGAAATTCGCTGGTATGCTTTTCTGGAAAAATATCCCAAGCAGTATGTCGGGCATAATCCGCTCGCCCACACCATGATGTTCCTGGTCTTCACGCTGGGCACGCTGTTCATGATCGTGACGGGCTTCGCGCTCTATTCCGAAGGCGCAGGTCGCAGTTCGTGGCAATACAAGGCGTTCGGCTGGGTGTTCTCGATCTTTCCGAACAGCCAGGATGTGCACACCTATCATCATCTCGGCATGTGGGCGCTGGTGTGCTTCACCATCCTGCACATCTATGCGGCGGTCCGCGAGGACATCATGTCGCGTCAGTCGATGATCTCCTCGATGATCTCTGGCGAGCGCCAGTTCCGCGACGAGGACATCTGAGATGGACGCTGCTCCTAAAAAAATCCTCGTTCTGGGCATTGGCAATATCCTTTGGGCCGACGAAGGTTTTGGCGTGCGCGTGCTGGAGACCTTCAACACGCTCTACGCCGCGCCGGAAAACGTGAGCTTGCTCGACGGCGGCACGCAGGGGCTCTACCTCGTGCAATTCGTGCAGGAGGCCGATCATTTGCTCGTGTTCGACGCCATCGACTACGGTCTGGAGCCGGGAACTCTGAAGATCGTGCAGGGCGACGAAGTGCCGAAATTCACCGGCGCCAAGAAGATGAGCCTGCATCAGACCGGCTTCCAGGAAGTGCTCTCGGCGGCCGACCTGATGGGCGGCTATCCCGAGAAACTGGCCCTGATCGGCTGCCAGCCGCTGGATCTCGAAGACTGGGGCGGTCCGCTCACCCCGCCGGTGCGGGACCGCCTCGTGCAGGCGGCGGACCTCGCCGCCGTCATTCTCGAACAATGGGGCGCGCCTTGTCGCTTGCGCGCGCCCGGCGAGGCGATCGAGCCGCTGCTCGCCAATGACATCGATATGCAGAATTACGAGACGCGGATGGCCAATGTCCGCACGGGAGGATGAGATGAAGACCTTGCTGAAAACCGCCGCGCTGGCCGCCGCGCTCGCCGCCTTTCCGTTCGCCGCTTCGGCCCATCCCGGCCTGCACGCGGCGGGCTTCGAGGATGGCTTTATCCATCCCTTTACCGGCGCGGATCACCTGCTCGCCATGATCGCCGTCGGCTATTGGGCCGGCCAGTTCGCGGGCCGCGCGCGCTTCGTCCTTTCGGGCGTTTTCGCTGGCCTGATGGCGATTGGCGCCGCGCTCGGCTACCACGCCGAAGCGCCCGCCCTGGTCGAATATGGCATTGCGGCCTCAGTCGTGGTTCTGGGCCTTCTGCTGGCCTTCGATGTCAGAATGCCCGTCGCGCCTGCTGCGGCTCTGGTCGGCCTTTTCGCCCTGTGCCACGGCTTCGCGCATGGCGCCGAGGCGCCCGCCGCCGCGAGCCAGGCCTTGTTCTTCGGCGGCTTCATCGCGGCGAGCCTCATTCTGCAAGGCGTCGGCCTCGGCCTGTCCATGCTCCGCCACAGCAAGACTCTTGCTCGCCTCGCGGGCGGCCTGGTTGCGCTGAGCGGCGCCTGGATGCTCGGCTCCGCCTGAGCGGGCAGGGGACAAAAAGCCATGTGCCTGGGCGTTCCGATGCGCATTCTGGAAGGCGACGATATTTCGGCGCTTTGCCAGCGCGGCGACGAGCAGCGGCGCGTCTCGATGCTGTTGCTCGGCGCGCAGCCCGTCGGCGCCCAGGTTCTCATCCATATAGATACCGCCGTCCGCGTGCTCGACGCGGACGAGGCTGCGCTGATCGATCAGGCCCTGGATGGCCTTGCCGCCGCGATGCGCGGCGAGGATTTCGATTCCGCCTTTGCCGATCTCATCGACCGCGAGCCGCAATTGCCGGAACATTTGCGCTGAGAAGCTGAAAAGCTTCCATACACTTGTGCAAACTTACCTGCCATGTGACAGTCGCAACTAGCGGCGCAAGCGCAAGAAAACCTGCCATTTGCTGGCCATTTCCTTTTCTCCGGATTTGGCGCCGTTTTTGCGGAACTGAACGGAACTGCGCCCAAAGCGGCGAAAAAAGCGGATAAGAGGAAACGCCATGACTGCGCCCTTTCTGGACGCGCTGATTCAGCGCACCGGCCTTCCCGTCGTCGACGAGACCAATATCGACGCCTTTCTTGCTCCGGCGGCGGGCGAATGCCCCAATGCTCTGCTGTTCTTCTCGGGCGCTGGCGCTCCGCGCCCGGAAAGCTCGGATGTGGCCGCGGTGTTGCCTGAAATCCTTCGCGCATTCGCCGGACGGCTGCGCGGCGCGATCGTCGCGCCCGAGGCCGAGGCGAAGTTAAAAGGGCGTTTCCAGATTTTCGTCCTGCCTTCGCTCTGCGTTACGCGCGCGATTGAGCCGGTGGGCGTACTGCCGAAAATTCTCGACTGGTCGGACTATGTCCAGAAAATCGAAGCCGCGCTGGATCCGCAGGCGCCGGTCCTGAGCGCGCCCGCCAAGCCGAAGACGCAATTCACCTTTTCGCAGGGAGCCTGAGCGATGAAAGCGGGATTTTGGGTTGCGCCCGAGGGCGCCGAAGACGCCATGACCGTCATGCCGATCGGCGGCGATCTGCTTGAAGAGGCGCCAGGCCGCCGCAAGCTTTCGCTGCTCGCGACCGGCAGGGCCGAGGACCTGATTCTGGCCTGCCCGCGCGTCAGCAAGATATTGCCCGAAATCGTGGCCGCGCTAGAGACGCAGGACGAGAACGCGGCGGGCCGCCTGTTCGACCTCACCGAATTTTCGGCCGATGAAATCCTGCTGATCGAGGATGTGATCGGCGAGGGAGAGGTGGCGGGAGTGGTGTCGCTGCCCGACGGTGTCGGCGCGCAGATCCAGGAATCCGTCATGGCGGGCCTGTGGCGCGTGCGCTTCACCGATACGCAGGGCAAGCTTTTCGCCGATTATCTTGAAGTGTCGAGCCTGCCGGAAATTGCGCGCCGCGCCGCCCTGGTTAATTGCCAGCCGCTGGACGCCGGCGAGCCGCCCGCCGGCGCGATGAACGTCATGCCGCTGCTGGCCGAGATCGCGGGCCGCTCCGCCGCGCATAAGACCGGCGAGCCGACCCACACGATTACCTTTTCGCTGCTGCCGATGTCGCCGGAAGACATGAGCCATTTGCAGCAATGCCTCGGCGCTGGTTCGGTGCGGCTGATTTCCAAGGGATATGGCTCCTGCCGCATCCTCTCCACCGGGACGATGAATGTCTGGTCGGTGCAATTCTTCAACGCCATGGACGAGATCATTCTCGACACGCTCGAAATCGGCGACGCGCCCGCGGCGGCCCGCGCGGCGGAAGAGGATTTCCGTGACAGCGCCAAGCGCCTTCGCGAGATCGAGGAGGCCTATTTCGCATGACCGGTTTCGAGAATTTCGGCAAACAGCGAAATGTCGAGGACGATGCGAAAATGGAATGCGGCGTGTGCTGGCATGTCTATGACCCGGCGGAGGGAGACAGCGTCTGGCAGATCCCGCCCGGCACGCCGTTCACGGCTCTGCCGGAAGACTGGCGCTGCCCCAATTGCGACGCGGCGCAATCACGTTTCATGAGGCTTGGCGAAAATGAATGAAGGCGCGCGCATGGAGGAATGCGCGCGGCTCGCCGAAAAGCTGGAGGCGCATTTTCGCGGCGTCCACGCGGGCGCAATGCGGGATGTGCCGATCTGCAATGAAAATCTCGCCGTCGCCAGCACGGGGTTCCGGCCCTGCGGAGACTGGGCCTTGGGCATCGTCGTCACGCCCTGGTTCATGAATATCGTCGCGGCGCCACTTGCGGGCGCGGCTCCCGTCGCCGCGCTCCCGGGCGAGACGCAAAGCCTCGTCCTGCCGTCCGGCATGGTCGAATGTCTCGCGGCGAAGCTTGATGGCTTCGACCGGCTGCTGATGTGCTCGCTGTTTTCGCCGATGCAGGATTTTGAAGATCAGGAGGCGGCTTTGGCGACGGCGAAGGCCGCGTTTGAGCTTCTTCTGACGCCACCCGCGCCGCCGCCGGAGCCGCCAGTGCGGAGCATGGATCGTCGCGCCTTCTTTCGCGGTGGCGTTCGCGCGCCGGAGGGGGCGTCGTGAGCGCGGCCCCGGCCAATTTGATTCTGCGCGCCAAGCTACGCGACGGCGTGGTCGAGGACATCGACATTGTTTCGCCGCGCGCCGATCCTTCGCCGGTTTTCATCGGCCTGTCGCCGGACGAAGCCGCGACTTTGGCGGGGCGGCTGTTCTCGCTGTGCCCGATGGCGCAATCCCTGGCCGCACGGGCGGCCGGCGAGGCAGCCTTGGGCATTGAGGTCGACGCGGCGCGAGGCCGCGAGCGCGCGCTGAAACTGCTATGCGAGCGCCTTGGGGAAATGCTGCGCGCGAGCCTGCTCGACTGGCCGGGCGAGGCGCCGCCTGCGCCGGAAGATATTTTGCAATTGCGCGAGGCGCTCAAGGCTGTGCGGGAAATGCCGCAGACGGACGAGGCGCCCCAACAGATCGAGGCGCTGGCCGCCGCCATGCTCGGCCTGAACGATATGTTCCTGCGCCAGCTTGCGGCGGTCCATGCGGACGAGGCGAATTGGGAGCTGGCCGCGCAAGCGCCGGATTATCTGGGCTCAGCGGATGACGCAGCCGTGTTTGAGGCCATGACGCGCGATCCGGCCTTTTCCCGCGCGCCGGCTTTGCCGGGCCGCTGCGCCGAAACCGGCGCCGCCGCGCGGCAGCAGGCGTCAGGCGGTGGGCTGGCGGCGCGGCTGGCGGCGCGCCGGGCCGATCTGGCGGCGACGCTTGACGCCATTCGGGCGCTTTTGGCTGGCGGCGCGGCGCCGGAAGGGCTGCTGTCCGCGCAAGGAGAGGCGTCAGGCTGGGGCTTCGCGGCGGTCGATTCCGCGCGCGGGAGGCTCTATCACGCCTTGCGGCTCGACAGCGCGGAGCGGATAGCGGATTATCGCATCGTCGCGCCGACGGAATGGAATTTTCATCCCGAAGGGCCTCTCGCCCGACTGCTGCGCGGCGCGCGGATCGGCGCGGGAGCGGCGGCCAAAAAGCGGATTGAGCGGCTGGCTTTCGTCTTCGACCCCTGCATTCGCGCTTGCGCCGAAGTTTTGGACGAAAACCATGCATGAAATGTCGCTGACCGAAAGTGTCGTCGAAATTTTATGTGAGGAGGGCCGCCGCCAGGGTTTTGCGCGCGTCAAGACCGTATGGCTGGAAATCGGGGCGCTGTCCGGGGTCGAGCCGGGCGCGATGGAATTTTGTTTCGATGTGGTCACGCGCGGGACGCTGGCTGAGGGCGCGCGGCTGGAAATCGTCCGCACGCCGGGGCAGGGCTGGTGCCTGGATTG
The DNA here is from genome assembly GCF_019449565.1 of Rhodoblastus sp. Lineage (GTDB taxonomy): Bacteria > Pseudomonadota > Alphaproteobacteria > Rhizobiales > Beijerinckiaceae > Rhodoblastus. The sequence continues at coordinate 16,387 of NZ_JAGRPM010000059.1, forward strand.
CGAGAAGAGCGTTGCGCTCTCCGAACGCTTCGGCGCCTGCCCGGAGTGCGGCGGCTACAAGGTGCAGATGACCAGCGGCGACGAAATGCGCGTCAAGGAACTGGAGGTCGAATAATGTGCACGGTTTGCGGATGCGGGACGGCGACTTTAGAAGGCGACAAGGCCCACGGCGACAAGCACGGCCATTCGCATTCCCATGCGCATGGCGATCATGACCATTCCCATGCGCATGATCACGACCACCACCACCACGATCATGATCATGATCATGACCACGGCCACGGCCACAGCCACGACCACGACCATGATCACCACCACCATGACCACGATCATGCCCACGGCGCGGGCGGCGAGGCGCTGGATTATGGCGCTGGCCTCGCGGGCGTGCATGTGCCCGGCCTGAGCCAGGAGCGCATCGTCCAAATTGAGCGCGATATCCTCTCCAAAAACCGCTCCTATGCCGAGGAAAATCGCGGCTATTTCGCCCGGAAGGGCGTGCTGGCGCTGAATTTCGTGTCCAGCCCTGGTTCGGGCAAGACCTCGCTGCTGGTGCGCGCCATCAACGATCTGAAGGACAAGCACGCCATCGCGGTGGTCGAGGGTGACCAGCAAACGTCCAATGACGCGGAGCGCATTCGCGCCACCGGAGCCAAGGCGATCCAGGTCAATACCGGCAAGGGCTGCCATCTCGACGCCCATATGGTTGGCCACGCGTTGGAGACGCTCGACATCGCTGACAATTCGCTTCTGTTCGTCGAGAACGTCGGCAATCTGGTCTGCCCCGCCGCCTTCGATCTCGGCGAGGCGCATAAGGTTGTGCTGCTCTCGACCACCGAGGGCGAGGACAAGCCGTCGAAATATCCCGACATGTTCGCCGCCGCCGACCTCATGCTGCTCAACAAGTCGGACCTGCTGCCGCATCTCGATTTCGACACCGACGCCTGCATCGCCCACGCCTTGCGGGTCAATCCCAACCTGCAGACGCTGATCGTCTCGGCGAAGACCGGCGAAGGCCTCGCCGCTTTCTACGCCTGGGTCGAGGCGCGTTCCGATCTGGCGCGCCGCAAGGCGGAAGCGCGGAAGGCCGGATGATGGACGCCGCCGCGGCCGAGGCGAAGACGGAAATGACGCGCTTGCGTCTGCGCCTGCGCGGCGCGGTGCAGGGCGTCGGCTTCCGGCCTTTCGCCTTCGGGCTGGCGGCGCGTTATGGCCTCGGCGGCTTTGTGCGCAATGACGCACAGGGCGTGATGCTCGAAATTGAAGGCGAGGAAACGGCCCATTATGTCGCGGCGCTGCGGCGCGAATTGCCGCCGCTTGCGCGCCTCGACGCGATGGAGATCGAGCCGGTCGCGCCGCGCGGCGACAGGCTTTTTGTCATCGAGGCGACGCGCGCCGGTTCCGCCCGGACTCGCATTCCGGCGGACGCCGCGACCTGCGAGAAATGCCTCGACGACGTGTTCGATCCGTCAAGCCGCTTTCATCTCTATCCCTTCGTGAACTGCACCCATTGCGGCCCGCGCTATACGCTGACGCGGCGCCTGCCCTATGATCGCGCGCAGACGTCGATGGCGGGCTTTCCGCTTTGCGCCGATTGCGCCCGCGACTATGCCGACCCTGCCAACCGGCGTTTCCACGCCGAGCCGATCGCCTGTTCGCATTGCGGGCCGCGCTTGTCGCATCAGCCGACGGAAATCGTCGCGGCCTTGCGCGCGGGGCAGATCGTGGCGCTGAAGGGAATTGGCGGTTTTCATCTGCTCTGCGACGCGAGCAATGCCGGAAGCGTTGCGCGGCTGCGGGCGCGGAAAAATCGCGAGGCCAAGCCTTTCGCGATCATGGTCGCAAATGAGGCGTCGGTCGCACTTTTCGTCAACCCGTGCGCGGACGAGCTTGACCTGCTGCGGTCTCCCGCCCATCCCATCGTGCTCATCGAGAGCCGCAGGAACCTTCCCGGCGCCGTCGCGCCCGACATGGCGCGGCTGGGCGTGATGCTGGCTTACGCGCCGGTCCATCACCTTCTGTTTCATGCGGCGGGCGGCGCGCGTGGTGCGGCGCTGGATTTCGCTCTCGTGGCCACCTCGGCCAATCCGGGCGGCGCGCCGCTCATCAAGGACAATGCCGAGGCGCGCGAAAAACTTGCGCGCATCGCCGATCTGATTGTCACCCATGACCGCGACATTGTCGTGCGCGCCGACGACAGCGTGATGCAGTTCGTCGATGGCGCGCCTTCCTTCCTGCGCCGCGCGAGGGGCTTTGTGCCGGAGCCGATCGACCTTGGCGCGGACGGTCCCAGCGTGCTGGCCTGCGGCGGCCATCTCAAGGCCACGCTAACGGTCACGCGCGGGCGCGAGGCCTTTGTCAGCCAGCATGTCGGCGATCTCTCCGACGCAGAGACTTTTCGCTTCTATGGCGAGAGCGCAGCGCATTTGCTGCGGCTGCTGGACGTGAAGCCCGAGGCCGCCGCCTGCGACCTTCATCCCGATTATCTCTCGACGCGCTTCGCCGAGCAAAGTGGCGCGCCCGTGCTGCGGTTTCAGCATCACGGCGCCCATGTCGCGGCTGTCGGCGCCGAACATGGCGCAAAAGGCGCGCTGTTCGGCGCTGCGCTTGATGGCCACGGTCTTGGCGAGGATGGCGGCAATTGGGGCGGCGAGGCTTTGCGCCTCGACGGGCGCGGCGGCTTTGCGCGGCTTGGCCATGTTGCGCCTCTGGCACTGTTCGGAGGGGACCGCGCCGCGCGCGAGCCCTTGCGCATGGGGATCGCGGCTTTCGCCGCGCTTGGACGGCTGGATGAGGCGGCGAGCTATTTCGCAGGCAAGCCCGAGGCGGCTCAGCTCGCGAAGATATTCGCGGCGCGTCCCGCGCCCGCCACGACCAGTCTTGGTCGCTTGTTCGATGCGGCTTCCGCGCTGCTCGGCTTTGCGGAACGGCAGGATTTCGAAGGGCAGGCGGCTATGCGGCTCGAGGCTCTCGTCCGTGCGCCGCGCGCGCTGGAAGGCGGCTATAATCTGCGCGACGGAAACGTGGATTTTGCGCCCCTGCTCGCGCATTTTATCGATGCGCGACCCGACGCAGGCGAGGGCGCGGAATTGCTGCACGGAACGCTGATCGAAGGTCTGGGCGCCTGGATCGCGGCTTCGGCCAAGCCGGGCGAAAAGATCGCGCTTGGCGGCGGTTGCCTGATGAACAGAATTCTCGCGGAAGGCCTCGCCGGCTTTTTGCGGGACAAGGGTTTCACGCCGCTGCTGGCGCAAAAAATCCCGCCCAATGACGGCGGGCTGTCGCTGGGTCAGGCCGCCTTGGCGCGGGCTGTCCTGACGGTGGGCTGAGACGGCGGCGCGGATAAAAGGGGAGAGGAAAAATGTGCCTGGCCATTCCAGTGCAAGTAACGGAATTGCTCGAAGGCGACATGGCGCGCGTCACGCTCGACGGTGTGCGGAAGACGATTTCGCTGGCTCTGGTCGATGACGTGAAGCCGGGCGATTATGTCATCCTGCATGTCGGCTATGCGCTGAATAAAATCGACCCCGAGGAGGCGGAAGCGACTCTCGCCTTGCTGGCGGAGGCCGGTCAACTTCAGGGAGCGGGCGCATGAAATATGTCGACGAATATCGCAACGGCAAGCTCGCGCGCGCCATAGCGGCGACGATCCGCGCCGAAGCCCGGCCCGACCAATCCTATCGCTTCATGGAGTTCTGCGGCGGCCACACCCACGCCATCGCACGCTATGGGCTGGAGGATCTGCTGCCGGACAATGTGCGCATGATCCACGGTCCAGGATGTCCGGTCTGCGTGTTGCCGGTAGGGCGCATGGACGACGCCATCAAGCTGGCCCAGCGCCCGGACGTCACGCTCTGCACCTATGCCGATCTGATGCGCGTGCCGTCTTCCAACGGCATGAGCCTGCTGAAAGCCAAAGCGGAGGGCGCTGACATCCGCATGGTTTATTCCACGCTCGACGCCCTGCGCATCGCGCGCGAGGAGCCTGCGCGCAGGGTGGTGTTCTTCGCCATCGGCTTCGAGACCACGACGCCACCGACAGCGATGGCCTTGCTGAACGCGCAGAGCGAAGGGCTAAAAAATTTCTTTGTCTTCTGCAACCATGTCCTGACGCCCGCAGCGATCCAGAACATTCTGGAAAGCCCGGATGTGCGCGAGTTGGGCTTGATCCGGATAGACGGTTTCATCGGTCCCGCCCATGTTTCGGTGGTGATCGGGGCCAGGCCTTACGAATTTTTCGCGGAGGAGTTCCAGAAGCCGGTCGTAATCGCGGGATTCGAACCGCTCGATGTGATGCATGCCGTGCTGATGCTGGTGCGGCAGGTCAACGACGGCCGCTACGAGGTTGAGAATGAATATATCCGCGCCGTCACGCCGGAGGGCAATCTCAAGGCGCAGGACATGGTCAGTCGCATTTTCGAACTGCGCGATACCTTCGAATGGCGCGGGCTGGGGCAGGTTCCTTACAGCGCCTTGAAATTGCGTGAGGAGTTTTCCGCCTTCGACGCCGAGAAGGTTTTCGACATCCGCACCGTTCCCGCCAAGGATAATCCGGCATGCGAATGCGGCGCAATCCTGCGTGGCGTGAAGAAGCCGACGGATTGCAAATTGTTTGGCACTCTCTGCACGCCGGAAACGCCGATGGGCTCCTGCATGGTGTCGTCGGAAGGTTCCTGCGCCGCGCACTGGACCTTTGGCCGCTTCCGCGACGCCAAACAGGAAAGGCAAGCGTCATGAATGCGCCGCGTCTCAGGTCCAGAAAGCTCGATTTGAAAAACGGACGGGTCGATCTGACCCATGGCTCAGGCGGGCGCGCCATGGCGCAGCTCATTGGCGATATTTTCCGCGACGCCTTCGACAATGAACTGCTGGCGCAGGGCAATGACCAGGCCGTGTTCGATATTCCGGCTGGCCGCCTCGCCATGACCACCGACGGCTATGTCGTCTCGCCTTTGTTCTTTCCCGGCGGCGACATCGGCTCGCTGGCGGTTCACGGCACGGTCAACGATCTCGCCATGGCCGGCGCGCGGCCGCTCTATCTCTCCGCCAGCTTCATTCTGGAGGAAGGGTTCCCGCTTGCCGACCTGCAACGTATTGCGCAGAGCATGGGCGCGGCGGCGCGCGAGGCGGGGGTGAAGATCGTGACCGGCGACACCAAGGTCGTCGAGCGCGGCAAGGCCGATGGCGTGTTCATCTCCACCGCGGGGATCGGGGCGGTACCGGACGGCCTGCTTCTCTCCGGCGAAAAGGCTCGGCCCGGCGACGCCATTCTCGTGTCCGGCTCGCTCGGCGACCATGGTGTGGCCATCATGTCGAGCCGCGAGAACCTGCAATTCGACACGCAAATCCTGTCCGATTCCGCAGCCCTGCATGGACTGGTCGCGGATATGGTCGCCGCCTGCGGTCCGCATTTGCGCCTGATGCGCGACCCGACGCGGGGCGGCCTCGCCGCGACGCTGAACGAGATCGCCCATCAATCGGGCGTCGGAATCCGCATCGAGGAAGACGCCCTGCCGATTAGGAAGGAAGTCGCGGCGGCGTGCGAATTGCTTGGGCTCGATCCGCTTTATGTGGCGAATGAGGGCAAGCTGGTCGCTTTCGTCGCGGCGGAGGCGGCGGACGAACTGCTTGCCGTCATGCGCGCCCATCGGCTCGGCGGCGACGCTGCGATCATCGGCCATGTCGTGCAGGACGCGCATTGTTTTGTGCAGATGACGACGAGTTTCGGCGGCGAGCGCATTGTCGACTGGCTGTCCGGCGAACAATTGCCGCGTATTTGTTGAGCGGGCGCGAAAATGAGGATCCTGTTGCTTTGCCATTCGTTCAACAGCCTGACGCAAAGGCTGTTCGTCGAATTGCGCGAACGCGGGGAGGAAGTCAGCGTCGAATTTGACATTTCCGACGATATTTTACGTGAATCGGTGGCGCTTTTCGCGCCAGACTTCATCGTCGCGCCCTTCCTGAAACGCACCATTCCGCCCGACGTCTTGACGCAGACGCTTTGCCTCGTGGTCCATCCCGGTCCGCCGGGGGATCGAGGGCCTTCGGCGCTCGACTGGGCGTTGTTGGGAGGCCGCGAGGAGTGGGGCGTCACCTTGCTCGAGGCGACCGGGGAACTCGACGCCGGCCCTGTCTGGGCGTTCAGAAAATTCCCGATGCGCGCCGCGACCAAATCCAGCCTTTACAGGCACGAGGTGACGCGGGGCGCGGTCCAATGCTTGTTCGAGGCGCTCGACCTCCTCCGCTGCGGCAAACGTCCGGCGCCGCCGCAAAGGATTGAGCCGATGCGGCCGCTGTGCCTGCGCGCGGACCGGCTGATCGATTTCACCACGGATAATGTCGCGGACGCGCTGCGGAAAATCCGTTCGGCCGACGGTTCTCCCGGGGCGCTGGCGAAAATTGGCGGCAGTGAATTTCTGTGCTTCGACGCGCATCCCGCGCCCGATCTCGCAGGAAAGCCCGGCGAGCTGCTGGCGCGCTGCGGCAAGGCGGTGGCCGTCGCCGCGCGCGACGGCGCCTTGTGGATTGGCCATTTGCGCGAGCCGCGGGTCGGCGCCTTGAAACTGCCAGCCGCATTTCTGCTGTCCGCGCGGGCGGAAGGCCTGCCCGAAGCCCGCCGCCAGCCGGACGTCCATTACGAGCAGGTCGGCGACGTCGGCTATCTGTATTTTTCTTTCCACAACGGCGCGATGGGCGTCGAGGATTGCCGCGCGCTGGAAGCGGCCATCGTCGAAGCGCGGCAGGCTAAGGCCCGGGCGCTTGTGCTGATGGGAGGCCCGGATTACTGGTCGAACGGCCTTCATCTGGGCCTGATTGAGGCTGCGGCGAGCGCGGCGGATGAATCCTGGCGCAATATTGAGGCGATGAATGATTGCGTCCGCGCTCTGCTGGAAATCGACGATCGGCTGGTCGTCGCGGCCTTGCGCGGCAACGCCGGCGCCGGCGGCGTCTTTCTCGCCCTCGCCGCCGATCTCGTGTTGATGCGCGAGGGTGTGATCCTCAATCCGCATTACAAGGACATGGGCAATCTCTACGGCTCGGAATATTGGACCTATCTGCTGCCTCGCCGCGTCGGCGCCGGCCATGCGCGAGCTATTTCGCAAGGCCGCCTGCCCATCGGAGCGCGGGAGGCGGTGAGGCTGAAACTGATCGATGAAATCTTGCCGGAAGACCCGGCCGAGGCCGAGGCGTCCTTGCATGTTTTCGCGCAGTCGCTTGTCGCTTCGGAAGATTTCGAGCGGCGACTGGACGAAAAGAACGCAATGCGGGCGCGCGACGAGGCCGTCAAACCTCTGGCCGCCTATCGAGCCGAGGAGCTTGAAAGAATGCGACGCAATTTTTGGGGCTTCGATCCCAGCTATCACGTCGCGCGGCATAATTTCATCCGAAAAGTCGTCAAGTCCCGCACGCCATTGCATCTGGCGCCGCATCGCTCGACGCGGGCGCTTCGCAGGGGATCGACATCATGAATCCATCCGGCGCGGTCCTCATCGTCGATGACGAATTGCGCTCGCGCGAGAGCCTGCAACGTGTGCTCAGCGAGGAGTTCGACGTGCTCTGCGCCCAGAATGCGCAGGAGGCCGAGGCCATTCTCGCGGGCGATCTGGTTCAGGTCATTCTGTGCGACCAGCGCATGCCGGGCGAGACGGGCGTCGATTTCCTGCGTCGCGTGCGCGAGACTTGGCCCGATCCGGTGCGGATGATCATTTCCGGCTTTTCGGAATCCGAAGATATCATCGCCGGCGTCAACGAGGCCGGCATCTATCAATATGTCACCAAGCCCTGGCATCCCGAGAAGCTGATCGACTGCGTGCGTGACGCGGTGAAGCTCTACCGCATGCAGAAGGAGCCGGGGGGACTTGGCGCCGACGCCAAGCCCTCGCATGACACGCTTAACCGCGTGCTGGCGGACCGGCGGCGCGAGCAGCGGCGGATGTTCGAATTCGACCGCATCGTCCATGAGCCGGACGGTCCGATGGTCGAGACGCTGTCGCTGGCCCGCAGGGCGACCCGCTACGACATTTCCGTCCTCATTACCGGCGCCTCGGGCGCGGGCAAGGAATTGCTGGCGCGCGCCATTCATTTCGGCTCCGCGCGCGGCGACAAACCCTTCGTGGTCGAGAATTGCGGCGCCTTGCCGGATGAATTGCTGGAAAGCGAATTATTCGGCTGCAAGAAGGGCGCTTACACGGGCGCTTATCAGGACCGTATCGGGCTGTTCGAACTGGCTGACGGCGGCACCATCTTTCTTGACGAAGTGGGCGAAACCTCGCCCGCCTTCCAGGTGAAATTGCTGCGCGTGCTGCAGGAGCGCGAAATCCGCCCGCTCGGCGCGACAAGGTCGCGCAAGGTCGATGTCCGCGTCGTTTCGGCGACCAATCGCGATCTGGAAATCGAGGTCGAAGAGGGGCGTTTCCGCCGCGACCTGTTTTACCGGCTCAACGCCTTTCCGATCCATTTGCCATCGCTCGCGGAGCGCGGCGGCGACATTCCCAAGATTGCGGCCAATCTTCTCGTCGAGGTCAATCAGGCCTTCCGCCGCAAGGTTCCGGGCTTTGCGCCCGAGACGATGGCGCGGTTGCGCGCCTATGGCTGGCCCGGCAATATCCGCGAGTTGCGCAATGAAATTCAGCGCATGGTGGCGATGTCCGACGACGACGCCCCGCTCGGCGCGGAACTGCTTTCGCGGCGCATCAGCGCGGCGGAAGGGCCGCGCCCCTCGCGGGAGGGCAATGGCGCTGACGTATTGAAGGATCAGGTCGAGGCGCTGGAGCGGACGATCATCGCGCGGGCGCTGGCGGAGCTTGACGGCAACATCAGCCGGGCGGCGGAGCGGCTTGGACTGTCGCGGGTCGGCCTGCGCGCCAAGATCGAGCGCTATGACCTGCGCAAGGATGTGAGCCATGACGGGTGAGCGCCGCGATCGCCCCGATAATATTCTCGCTCTCACAGGATCGGGGCTTGAGACTGAACTGACCGACAATCAGGAATCGGTCTGGCGCGACGTCGTCAAACGGGTGGACGAAGTCTATTCCGACCTCCTGCGCTACGAGGCCGACCTCGAAAGCAAGAACGCCGAGCTGGAGGAGGCGCAAAGCTTCATTTCCAGCGTCATCGCCTCGGTCTCGGACATTCTGGTCGTCTGCGACGAGAATGGGCTGGTGCTTCAGGCCAATCCAGCCTTTGTCGCGCTGCTCGGGCAGGCCGAGTCGGAGCTGGTGGGCCGGCCGTTGCTCGATTTCATCGGCGCGCCGGATCATGACGAGGCTCGCCGCCATCTTTTCGCTGGCGCGCGCGGCGACTCCGACGCCGGGGCGACGGATTGCGAATTGCATTTCCTCACGGCGCACGGGCCGTCAGACGTCATGGCGATCAATTTTTCAGGACGTTTCGATCATTCCCGGCGCCGCGTCGGCTCGGTGCTCACGGGACGGCCGATCGGCGAGTTGCGCCGCGCCTATCAGGCCCTGCATGGCGCGCATCTGGAGCTGCAAAAGGCGCAGCGCAAGCTGATCGAACAGGAGAAGATGGCCAGCCTCGGCCGCCTTGTCGCGGGCGTGGCGCATGAGCTGAACAATCCAATCTCTTTCGTCTATGGCAATGTCCATGTGCTCGACCGCTATCGCAAGACGCTCGCGGATTATTTCGCCGAGGACGAGCGGCAGGATGCTGGCGAGGGCGGCGAATTGCGCCGCAAATATCGCGTCGATTCCATCCTCGCCGATCTGGAGCCGCTGATCGAGGGCACGCTCGAAGGCGCAAAGCGCATCAGCGAAATCGTCAAGAACCTGCGCCGCATTTCCTTCAACCGCACCCAGGAGGCGCACAAGATCGATGTCGAGCGCATTCTGACCACGGCGACCCAATGGGCGGCGCGGGCGAAGAAGAATCACGCCCGAATCGACGTGGAGGTCGCGCCCGGGCTCGCGGTTTGGGGCAATGAGGGCCAGATCCACCAGATCATGGTCAATCTGATCGACAACGCCATCGACGCCGTGCGCGGGCGCAAGCACCAGCAGATCGAGGTGCGGGCAGCGCTCTCGGGCGGGGAGGTCGAGATCGTCGTCGCCGACAATGGCGCCGGGATCGCCGACGCCGCCTTCGACAAGATGTTCGAGCCCTTCTTCACCACCAAGACGGTAGGCGAGGGGACCGGCCTCGGCCTGTGGATTTCCTACGCCATCGCCCGCGAGCATGGCGGCTCCATTTCGGCGGTCAACCGCGAGCACGGCGGCGCACAGTTCACCCTGCGGCTTCCGGTCGGCGGCTGAGGCTTTGCCGCTTTCCCTTCACATTCGTTCGGCTATATTGCGACCGCCTATGTTGGCGTTCGAGCGCGCGCGCCGCGCAATGTCTGGGAATATTGCTTGGAACACCTTGCCGTTTTCGCCCATCCGGAGGCATGGGCCAGCCTCCTGACCTTGACCGTGCTGGAGATCGTCCTCGGGGTGGACAATCTGGTCTTCGTCGCGCTCGCAACCCAGGGCCTGCCGCCTGACCGCGCCGTCGTCGCAAGCCGGCTCGGCCTTGGCATGGCGGTGTTCTTTCGGCTCGGCTTGCTGGCGGGCATGGTCTGGCTCACCCGCCTGACGGCGCCTTTGTTCGCCGTCTGGGGCCATGACGTCTCGGGGCGCGATATCATTCTGACGCTGGGCGGATTGTTCCTGCTCTACAAGGGCACGATTGAAATCCATGAGGAAATCGACCCGCATGAGGAAGGCGAGCATAAGGCGGGCGGCAAAAGCTTCTGGAAGGCCATCTTCCAGATCGCCGTGCTCGACATCGTCTTTTCGCTCGACAGCGTGCTGACCGCGATCGGCATGGCGGATGAATTCATCATCATGGCGCTGGCGGTCATCGCCGCGGTGGGCATGATGATTCTCGCCGCCGGGCCGGTCGGGCGGTTCATCCGGGAAAACCCCACCGTCAAGATGCTGGCCCTTGCCTTCCTGCTGCTGATCGGTATGACCCTGATCGCGGATGGCGCGGGCTATGAGATCCCCAAGGGCTTCATCTATTCGGCGATCGCCTTCTCGCTGATCGTGGAGGGGCTGAACCAATGGGCGCGCCGCAGCCGAAAGGCGGGCGGCGACAGCTGAAATCAGGCCTGTCAAGAAAAAAACTTGGCGCGGCCGCAAGCCTTCGCTATAAGCCTTTCTTGAGGCGCGCGTCCGAAAGGTCCCGCGCCCCTTTCTTTTCGCAACCTGCCGCGCCAAGTCTTATTCAATTGCTGGCCTGGCGGCCGAATCGGGACGAACATGGCCAATCCGTTCAATTTTCTGCAGGAAGTGCGCGCCGAGGCCAATAAGGTCACCTGGCCCACGCGCCGCGAAACCCTGATCACGACCGGGCTCGTGGCCCTGATGGTCTTCATGGCCGCCCTGTTCTTCGTTTCGGTCGATCAGGTCATCCGTCTCGCGATTCAATTCATTCTCAGTTTCGGACGCTGATCGCTCGCCACGCGCGAGCTGGCCCGGCTTCCCAACCTGATTTGTCCATCCAGATCCTTCGCGGAAAAATTCATGACCAAACGCTGGTATATCGTCCACGCCTATTCCAACTTCGAGAAGAAGGTCGCCGAAGCGATCAAGGAAGGCGCGGCGCAGCGCGGACTCAGCGACAAATTTGACGAGATCCTTGTTCCGACCGAACAGGTGGTGGAAGTCCGACGCGGCCGCAAGTTCAATTCAGAACGCAAGTTCTTTCCCGGCTATGTGCTGGTGAAATGCGACCTCTCCGACGACGTCTTCCATCTAATCAAGAACACGCCGAAGGTCACGGGCTTCCTCGGTTCCGACAACAAGCCGATGCCGATTCCCGAACATGAGGCGGATCGAATCAAGGGCCAGGTGGCCGAGGGCGTCGACCGCCCGAAAACCTCGATCTCCTTCGAGGTCGGCGAAAAGGTTCGCGTCAACGACGGCCCCTTCGCCAGTTTCGAGGGCCTCATCGAGGAAGTCGACGAGAGCCGGTCGCGCGTCAAGGTCGCGGTTTCGATCTTCGGCCGCGCCACGCCGGTCGAGCTGGAATATGGGCAAGTCGACAAGCTTGCCTAAGTCGACAAGCTTGCGCCGCATCATGCATTTTATGCGAGGGCCGGAGTTTTCCGGCCCTTTGCTTTTGGGCGCGATAACCGGGTAACACCCGCGCGCCCCGCCGCAGGCCATAATCCCTCCCGCATGCGAATAGCGGCTCGAGCCGCAGTCTTGCTCCAGGGAGAATCTGATGAGCGCCAAGAATATCCTGATGATCGTCGGCGATTTCGGCGAGGACTATGAGATCATGGTCCCGTTCCAGACGCTGGCGGCGGTCGGCCATCGCGTCCATGCGGTCTGCCCCGACAAAGCGGCGGGCGATTCCATCGCCACCGCGATCCATGATTTCGAGGGCCAGCAGACCTATACCGAAAAGCGCGGCCATAATTTCGCACTGAACGCGACATTCGCCGAGATTCGCGCCGAGGATTACGACGCCCTCGTCATTCCCGGCGGCCGCGCGCCGGAATATCTGCGCCTGAAACCGAAGGTGCTCGAGATCGTCCGCCATTTCTTCACGGCCAACAAGCCCGTCGCCGCCGTCTGCCATGGCGCGCAATTGCTGGCGGCGGCAGGCGTGCTGAAGGGCCGCACCTGCTCGGCCTATCCGGCCTGCCAGCCTGAGGTCGAGCTTGCCGGAGGCGTCTACGCCAATATCGCAATCGACGCCGCCGTGACCGACGGCAATCTGATCACGGCGCCCGCTTGGCCGGCCCATCCCGCCTGGCTTGGCCAGCTCTTGCTGCAAATCGGCGTTCCGGTCGCCCAGCAGAAGCACAAGGCGGCGGCTTGAGCTTTCGGCAGGGCGCTGATTGCAAAGATCCGCGCCCGCGCCTATCTTTTCACCGGAAGCCCGGTTTTGCGCGACGGGTGGCCAGTCCGCCGCGCGGAGGGCGTGAGGCGCCATGTGCCAGTTATTCGTGAATGCCGACCCCACAATGTGGGAAACGCGCCTGCGCTCCGTGCGCATGCACGGCTTCGCAACCAGCGTCCGGCTGGAAAAAATCTACTGGATGCTGCTTGAGGAAATCGCGCGCCGCGACGGTTTGAGCGTCGCTGAAATCCTCGCGCGCCTTTACGAGGAATTGCTCGAAACCCACGGGGTCGTCGAGAATTTCGCCTCTTTCCTGCGGGTCTGCTGCGCCCGTTATCTCATGCTGCAGCTCGCTGGCGACATCCCCGCCGATCTCGCGCAGCCGATCGCGGGGCTCGACGCCCGCTCGATCCTCGCGCGCGAGGAAAAGCGGCTCGCCGCGGCGAAGAATGGTGAGCGGATGGAGGAAGCCCGGCGTCGCGAGGCGCAACCAAGCGGGATGATCTGACCTGATCGTTCCGCCGTCTTCCCCGCGCGCAGGCGGCGATCATGCTCTGAATTTTGCCTTCTCGCGCGCGCCCTCCGCCGAATGCGCGCCAATGTCGGCGATATAATCTTCGAGCCGGGCGCGCGACGGAATGACAACGCCGCCGTAACGCGTGGAAACAAGGCCTTTCTCCGCGAGGCTGCGCAACAGGCGGCCGACTTTTTGGCGCGAGCCGAAACCAAACTGGCTGATATGAGTCTGCGTCAGGGCGGTGGGCTGGCCTTCGCGGCCGATTCCGCAGGCGCTGGACGAGGCGAGCAGCAGCAGATAGGCGAGCCGTTTTTCGGCGCGAAAGGCGGAAAAAGACAGCATCCAGCCGGTCAGGAATCGGGTCCATTCGCCGACATGCTCGATCACTTGCCGCAAGGCTTCGGGATTGTCACTCGCGGCCTTCAGAATGTCGCGGCAAGGGAAAGCGACGGCAATCGCGTTGCTGGAGCTCCACAGGTCATGCACCAGCGGCTCTGATCCGAAACAGCCGAGCCAGGTCGCCCAGCGGCCTTCGAAAACAGGGAGGCACGAAAAGCCGCCCTCGGCGGTCGATAATACGAGGTCTATGGAGCCGCTGACGATATAGCGCAGATGCTCGGGCTTCTCGCCGCGCAGGGTCAGCAAAGTCCGTTCGGAAAAATGCTCGATGCGCGCCTTGCCGCTTAATTCGCGGAGCTGAGATTCGCTCAGGCTCGCGAAGACCGTGCAAGATCTCAATATGCCAGGGACGTCAATGGATTTTGTGTTCATTGCTCAATTTTTAGTTAAATCGGGTAACCATGAAAAACAGAAAGGGTGGAAATCCAAGTAAATGTCATTCCCACGCCATTGCCGTTCCATGCGCTGGACTAAGTTGCGACGATTGGCGAGAAAAGCGTCCTTAACGTGGCAGTTAAGGAGTTTACGTTCTTCACGCGCGAAATTTCCCTGACAGGGTTAACATTTATGAAAAATGGGGCGCCTGTGAAGCTTGAGACCGAGACCATGGAGAATTTCCTGCTGGAGACCGTCGTGTCAGCGCATTACCTAGCGATGCAGATGCGTATGCTGGCAGTCGCCAGGAATTTTCCCGGCGCCGCCGAAACTGCCCTCATGGCCGATTCCCTGAGTCGATGGGCGCAGCTTGTCGCTCGCTGGTCGCCGGCCGGCGAGCAGGAGTCCTTCGCGGGAACCGGCGAAAGTCGGGCCTGATCGGCGAGGAAAAATGCGCGCCCCTCGCGGCGATCCTTTTGATTTGCTAAATTTCCGGGGCGGGGCAGCACACCAAACCCGGCAAGAGAGGACAGTCATGCTGACGCGTCGCGGTTTCGCTTCCTGCGCCTTGTGCGCTCTGACCGCCTTCGCCGCGACGCCGGTCGAGGCCGAGGGCCCCGCGCCGGCGGGAATCAAAAGGGAAATCCTCAAGAGGATGGACGGCCCAACGCCGAACTACGAGACGATCATCGCCTCCGCCGAGATCGCGCCGGGCTTCACCGTGCCGCGGCACATCCATCCCGGCATCGAATCGGCCTATATCGTCGAGGGCGGGGGGCTGTTCTCGGTCGAGGGCGAAGAATCGCGCGAGATCAGGGCCGGAGATGTGGCGATGGTTCCGCCGCGGCGGCCGCATATGCTCAAGAACGGCGACAAGCCGACCCGGATCATCTCGACCTATATTCTCGAGAAGGGCCAGCCGCTCGCGATACCGGCGTGAGGGGCGGCGTTTTTCCTCGTCTTTTCCTTGCCAAGCATAATGAATCCGTATAGACACCCGCAACCTTCATACTGAAGGCGCATCTGCGGGAGGCTCTCCGGTCGCCAGCCGGGTTCCGGGCCGCACCGCAAACTGCAACCCGCGCGGGACGGATGGTCCGTCTACCGCGCGTTTTCGTTTTGGCTCCAGCGGGGCTGAAACGAAAAAACCCAATGGGAGCAGCCATTATGGCAAAGAAGATCACGGGTTACGTGAAGCTTCAGGTCCCGGCCGGCGCCGCGAATCCTTCGCCGCCGATCGGCCCCGCGCTGGGTCAGCGCGGCCTGAACATCATGGAATTTTGCAAGGCGTTCAACGCCAAGACGGCGCAGATCGAGAAGGGGACTCCGATCCCCGTCATCATCACCGCCTATGCCGACCGCAGCTTCACCTTCGAGATGAAGCAGCCGCCGGTCACGTTCTTCCTCAAGAAGGCGGCCAATATCAAGTCCGGCTCCAAGACCACAGGCCGTGGCTTCGTGGGCAAGGTGACCCGCGAACAGATCCGCGAAATCGCGGAAAAGAAGGCGGCGGACCTCAATTCGCACTCGATCGAATCGGCCATGGCCATGATCGAAGGCTCCGCCAAGTCCATTGGCCTTGAGATCGTGGGATAAGACGATGAGCGGCAAGAGAATCGTCAAGGCCCGCGAGGGCATCGAGCGCACCAGGCTGTATCCGGTCGGTGACGCCATCAAGCTGGTCCGCGAACGCGCCAGCGCGAAATTCGACGAGACCGTCGAAATCGCCCTGAACCTCGGCGTGGACCCCAAGCATGCGGACCAGATGGTGCGCGGCGTGGTCAACCTGCCCAACGGCACCGGCCGCACCCTGCGCGTCGCGGTCTTCGCGCGCGGCGCCAAGGCTGACGAAGCCAAGGCGGCGGGCGCGGATGTGGTCGGCGCGGAAGAACTGGTCACCGCCGTTCAGGGCGGAACGATCGACTTCGATCGCTGCATCGCGACGCCGGACATGATGCCGCTGGTCGGCCGTCTCGGCAAGGTGCTCGGCCCGCGCGGCCTGATGCCGAACCCGAAGGTCGGCACCGTCACCATGGACGTCGCCGCCGCAGTGGCCGCCTCCAAGGGCGGCGCTGTCGAGTTCCGCGTCGAAAAGGCCGGCATCGTGCAGGGCTCGGTCGGCAAGGCCTCGTTCGGCGAAGAGAAGCTGGCGGAAAATATCGCTGCTTTCGTCGATGCGGTCGTCAAGGCCAAGCCGGCTGGCGCCAAGGGCACATATCTGCAGCGCGTCGCCTTGTCCTCGACCATGGGTCCGGGCGTGAAGGTCGAGCCGAGCTCCATCGCGATCGCTCAGAACTGATTGAGCAAGCGGCGCGATTTCTGGTCGCGCCGCTTGACAATTTAAAAAATATGTTGTCGCCCCTCTTGGCAGGCGGGGTGAGAGTGTTTACAAGACACGTTCCTGGCGGCGGATTCGTCGCCTGTTTTGGGCACGCCGCGATCATTTTCCACGATTTGGAAAGATGATGTGTTGAAAGGGAATTTGGGACGCGTTGACCGTTTAGGTCCGTTCGTCAGCGAAATGCACTGCTTCACGAATTGACCGACCGGTTCAATTTCGCGCCATGTTCAAAGAAATTCAGCTTCCGTCGGGCTCGGGACCTTCACGTTCCGGGTTTTGGCGGTGGATAGGCCGGAGGCTTCGGTTCGCCCCTGGGGGTGAGGCGTTGTCCTTTCCGGCCATGTCCTGTCCGAGACTGCCGGCGCTTTTGCCCTGTGCAAAAGCTTAATTGTCCGCCCCCCTGTTCATTCAGGAGGGGCGAGCGGCCAGCATAGACGGGGAAAGACCGGATTTCCGGAGGCTTCAAGTCTTCGGCGTGTTTGGTTCGAACCCTCTGATCCACAGGGGTGCGCCGCTCGGCGCAGCCTTCGTGGGGACAGGCTTTTCGGCGCCGCATGGCTTTGGTCTTGCGGCATGTCGGCAACCGGCGGAGCCCATAGGGTTTCGCCCATTGAAGTGAGAGCACTGTGGACAGAGCGGAAAAGAAAGAAGCGGTAGCCACACTGCACGACGTCTTCTCGAAGACGGGCGTGGTTGTGGTTGCGCGTTATTCCGGCCTGACCGTCGCGCAGCTCCAGAACCTGCGCAA
>NZ_JAGRPM010000060.1 GCF_019449565.1 Rhodoblastus sp.
ATCGCCATTGAAGTCGGCGACCCCGGCGACGCTCCAGGAAGCGTCGAGGATAACCGCCGCGCCTTGGTAGGTGATTGGCTGACTGGACCCGATTTGCGAACCATTCATGGTCCAGTCGTAGAGCGCGCCGTTGGTGTTGCGCCAAAGAACGTCAGCCATGCCATCGCCATTGAAGTCGGCGACCCCGGCGACGCTCCAGGAAGCGTCGAGGATAACCGCCGCGCCTTGGTAGGTGATTGGCTGACTGGACACAATTCGCGAACCGTTCATGGTCCAATCGTAGAGCGCGCCGTTGGTGTTGCGCCAAAGTACGTCAGCCATGCCATCGCCATTGAAGTCGCCGACCCCGGCGACTCTCGGCGGCGTAGCGACGATGACTTGCGCAGTCGTCGTACCCCACCAGGCATTCACACCGGAGCCGGTTGGAATATTGACCAGATTCGGGTCGTTGCTGACATATTCATTAGAGATCCAGAACCCGTCCGGATTGTTCGGATCCGCGACCGCCGACGAATAGGTTCCCCAGCGCTGCAGGCCGGTCGCGGTTGCCGACGATTCGAAAAAAGACGTGCTGGCGTGATACAGCGTCGGCGCGCCGAAGATCAGGGCCGGCCCGGCGACCACGTAATAGTCACTCGGAAACGTCGTGCTCGACGAAGCGGTGAAATTGATCAGCACGTCACCGGAGGCATTGACGGCGATGGAAGGGTTGAAGATCGCCACGCCTGCGCCAAGCCCGGTCGATGAGCCGGTGATTTCGCCATGCCCGGCAAGCACTGGCGACGAGGGATTGCTGACGTCATATTGAAACCATTCCACTGCCGGTTGCGACGTGGACGAAGCTTGCACTTCGCTGACGCCGAAAACGTAATTCTTTCCGTTGATTGTGCCATAGGCTAGGCTTTGGATGCGTGAGTCCAGCGCGTCGAGTTGTAGCGTCGTTCCATTCTGCGGAGCGGCGAAATTGCCGCCGCTGTTGCCGATGCTGGCGTTGCCGGGCGAAAGCGTCTGCACGGCGCTGAAGCCATTGGTAGCGTCGTAGGTTTGATAGGACAGTTCGACCTGCGAGCCGTTCGAATAAGCTCCGAAATAATAGGTCGTGTAGGTCGATCCCGAGAGGCCGGTGACCGGGCGCATGATGCCGTTGGCGCCCGGATCGACGCTCGCGGTGAGGCCGGTAATCGAGCCGCCGGCAGCGACGCTGCTTTCGGGCACAACCCACTGCGCGGTGCCCACCAGACCTGTGGAAACCTGAGCCGTCGTTACATAAATCTTGCCGCCGCCGACAGAAATATCCGGCATGTCGGGTGAACTTGGGCTTCCCGCCACAGACGGGCTGACCGGGAGATTGGCGACAGTCCAGGTGGCGTTTGGATTCGTTGCGACGGCGAAATCGAGGCCGTAACTGCCGTCGCTGTTCAGCACGACCGCGCTCAATACGTAATAGCCGGTGGAGCTGTCATAGGCGAGACGAGCGTCATAAATCGAGGTGACGCCCGTGCTTCCGAACAAGGCGGAGGAATAGAAGCTCAACGGCGCCGAAGTGACGCCTGTGGACAAATTTGTCCATTCCAGCTCCGAGCTTTCAGCGGTGACCACGTAGGATGGCCCGACCGCCAACGCGTTCTGCGGCGGATAATTGCCCGCGTCGGAAATGCCGTTCAGGCTCCAGTTGACAAACGACGCAACCATTGGAGGACTCCCCGAAAAGAGAGGGTCTGCACGTCATCGGCAGCGCGTCGCGCAACGGCGTTGACCACGCCGCGCTCGGGCTTCGTCAGCGAGAGCAAAAACGGCCGCATGAGCCGAGTCCGTGCGGCATGAAAATCACTGGCCTGATCCCTCTTTCTTGACCAACGCCTACGGGCGCGATCAATGACGAACAACCGACGCTGGCGGCCCCGGGCTCACGGCGAAGGTTGAAACCCGCGCCTCAGATTTTGTTCATCTTAGAATCGAATCGAGGCTCTAGTTTTTGTTTTTACGCGTTTTCTTCACGCCTACCGGTTTCCACTTCGCTTGCAAAACCTCTAATGAGCCCAACTCATAGATGAAGTGAGCCCGCGAACGTGCAGAACCATGCTATTCGCCCACAGGGCGATAAAATGAGAATCGGACCTGCCAGACCCGCCATTATTCGCGCGCTCTGGCTACGAACGCTCTCCACGGGGCGTTGGTGATCGCGGAAGAAATTTGTATCCAGGCCCATCCCGAGCTTAGGCCTCGCAACGACTCCGTCGTGACCGACATTCTCTTATTTGGCTAACGAAAGCTTATTACGCAAAGTGTTGCGTTCAGATTGAGAGATACAAGACAAATTGAGTTATTCGCTCAAATTGTTAACCGCGTTGCGAGTTTTCCTGCACCTTATCTCCCTGGAAACAGGGCTTATACCAAGTCTTCGAAATCATGACTCGGCGGGGAATTCCCGAATCAGCGTTTGTTTGATTCAAGAGGCGAACGATAGAGGTTCGCCGTGGCTGTTCCGCTTCGAGTTGATTTTGATGCGCGCATGACGAGGGCTGCGGCCAAACGGTCGAAGGATGGCGCCCAGGCGCGCCGGCTTTTGGCCTTGGCTGCGATCTATGACGGCGCCACCCAAGCATAGGCGGCCGAGATCGGCGGCGTGACGCGGCAAATCGTTCGCGACTGGGTGGTGAAGTTCAACGGGCATGGTCCGAATGGGCTCATCGACGGCAAACAGACTGGGGCGGCCCTCTTGAGACCGGGTCACCCGATCTTGAAATAGCCAGCGTGCACTAATGACGGCGCGATGCCAACGAAGTCGATCGCGCCGAAGGAGCCAAGCGATAGCAGGCTGCCGCGGGACCCGTCGCTCGTCAACGCGCTGACCGCCGCCGCTGCGCTGGAATAGCCGCCGAAACCATTGAAGAGGTCGATGACTTGTGCTCGGATCTCCGGAGTTGGGGCCGTCGGGCCCGTTTCGTAGATTGGCCAGCCAAAGAGGTAGTCCGAGTTAAATGTTATTGCATGATCGATCTGGGCGCTATCGACGGAGTCTTGGGGGGCTTCTTGTCGGACGTTCTTTGAGTGTTCTGGTATTTTTTTGGGACGTCACTGTACCCCTTTTTGTTCCGCATCGAGGTCAGGTCATTCCCTGAAAATTCGACCCCTTGGCGTATGAGCTGCAATTGAGATGATGCGACTCTCTTTCGTTTGATGAGGTCGAGAGAGGTGAGGATGTTTTTATAGAATGGAATCAGTCGGCAATGTGCAGAATGACATTTGAAAGAGTATACCAGCTAGCCGGTTGTCGTATATTCATGACTTGACGTTCGTCGAGAAAATTAGCATTGAGTTATCTGATCCTTATACGACATGGATCGTCTTTGTTCCGCGTGCAACCGTTCGCCGTGCCGATCGGTGTCGGCCACGTTAACCCAAGGCTGGTTTCCCGTGCTTGACGTGCTGTTTGCCGCTGACCGCAATCGCCGCGCTAAATTCGCTTGTCGAATTTGCGGTCAACATGGCGGCCTCCATCTACTTGACGCCGTGACGCCAGGCCGCACCTTCGAACTTTTTGAATGCCCTGGCTGCGGTTCATTTTTCTTTGATGGAGCAGATCCGGCCCTCAGATACACGGAAATGGAGATGCGGGACGAGTTGTGGCTCGACTATGTGCAGGCTGGAGCAGGCATCAGCAACATGCTGACTCCCTTATTCGCTTTTGATCTTGCGCCCTATCGAAGCCTTTTGGATTCGGGGTGCGGTTTCGGCTTTGTCGTCGATTTTTGGGCGTCGCGGGGCGGCAAGGCGACCGGTTTGGAGCCATCGAACTATGGAGAAATTGGTAGCGAGAAGCTCGGCATCGATGTCCGTTCCCAATATCTTGATGAATTTCTCAGCGAAAATCGAGAAGCACGGTTCGATATTGTCTATAGCAGTGAAGTGATCGAGCACACGCCTGATCCTGACGCTTACGCTGGATCGCTGGTTGAAGCCGTCACCGACAACGGCGTCATCGTGGTGACGACTCCCGCGATCTCAGCCATTCACGCCAATGCGGACGTGGGCGCCATGATTGCCGCGCTCTCTCCAGGGTTTCATTTCGGGATCATCTCGCCCGAAGCGCTGAAGGGCTTTTTCACGCGCCGCGGCCTGTATTGCCGGGTCCTGGAGCATGAGAACCAAACCTTGTGCTGGGCCAGTCGAAAGCCGCTTCCCGCTATTGATCCGTCAAAATTCTCCTGGCGAGATTATTTCAACTATCTAGAGACGCTATCGGGCAATGAAAATCCGCACCTGTCCGCGGGCGCCTTGAGTCGATTATTTAAGGATGCGCTGAATACGGGCGATGAGGCGTGGGCTGCGGCGGCCTATGATCGATTAACGCGGGTGGCGTTGGATTATTACGGACTGGATCTCGAGAACCCTGAAATCGGCGCGCTCCTCGAAATGCGTAAACCGCTTTCGGGTTTGAATCGCTTTCCCTCCTGGCTTGGCGGCGCGCTTCTCTTCGGCGGTCTCCATGTTGGGCATTCTCGTAACGACCGACGCACCAAGCTCCGGATGCTCGATGCGGCTCTCAAGGTTTTGGCGCGCAGAGCCGATGTCGATCGCCAATTTGGGCAAGAGGCGATGCATTTTCTTCCATTCGCGGAGCGGCAATATGTCATTGCTCTTTCTGAAGCGCTCACGGTAAGTCTGTGCAGTGCGGAGGGGACCAGCGAAGGCGATTTGCGCCACACGCTTAAAGGGCTGACATCGGTCCTGGATCAATTTCTC
Organism: Rhodoblastus sp.; assembly: GCF_019449565.1. Taxonomy (GTDB): domain Bacteria; phylum Pseudomonadota; class Alphaproteobacteria; order Rhizobiales; family Beijerinckiaceae; genus Rhodoblastus. Next base: position 4,747 of record NZ_JAGRPM010000060.1, read on the forward strand.
GCAGCGCCATCGGAGTTGACGGTTCATGACGCTCGATGAATTCGTGCCACGCCTTGTCGGGCGAAGTAGCTTATTGCTCGGCGAAGTAAGGCGCGAATTAGACGGAGTCGACCCGCAACATTCGAGCGCTCATTTCGCGGTTTATGTGAGCTACGATCGATTCGGCGTCGTGCACCGATATGTCGTCGAGCAGATTGCCGCGCTGGCTAACGCGGGGTTCCGCGTTATTTTCATTTCGCATTCTCCGAAATCGCGCGGATTCGATGCGTTGCTGCCGCATTGCGCGAAAATCATACACCGGAGAAATCTGGGTCACGATTTTGGGGCCTATCGCTATGGATTGCGTTTCATCAGGCGCTTGAACCCAGATCCGGGCGCGGTTTTGCTGATGAACGATTCTTGTTACGGGTTTTGCAATAATATCGATGAAGTTTGCTCTCACGTCGGTGACGGCAAAGCGGATTTATGGGGCTTAACGGAATCGTTCGAGCACGCTTATCACATACAAAGTTATTTTGTGCTCATTTCCAGGAGCTTATTCAAGGCGGCGTCATTCTGGAAATATTGGAATAAACTTCCAATTCACAGTAAAAGGGTTGATGTCATTCGCCATGGCGAAATTGGACTGACCCAAAGCGTTCTGCGCAACGGTTTCCGCGTTGGCGCGCTCGCTCCATATGAAGCTTTGGTCGACGATTGGTTTGATCGGCGCCGGCCAAGATATGGAGATAGCCGAAGCGAGAATGACTTTGTGGAAAGAATAGAGAATGCCCTAATGACCGCGCGCCCCGTCAATCCAGCTCATGTGTTCTGGGAGGGGCTGCTGGAAGATTTCCAGGCGCCTCTTCTGAAGCGCGATCTCCTCAGCCAGAATCCTCTGTCCGTCCCCGGTCTGCATAAGGTCGCGGCCGCGGTGAGCAAAAACGGGCGTGACTTCTCATCGGCCCTTGAACATTTGCGGTTTGCGAGACGGTGAAGCGGAAGAAATGAAATATTATCATTCGACCACCCGCGGAATCACCGGTATCGCCGCAGACCAAGTAACATTTGCCCGTTCGGCGCAACCCGCGGTCATCAATACGCGCATCGAACCGGCTTATGGAGCGGAAAATCTCCTTGCTGTCTATTCGACAGCGCCCGGCCAGCGCGGCGTGGGTTTTCTGGCCGCGTTCAAGGCAGGCGCGCTCCACACCGCGTGCATGAAATTAAGGCTCGGGAGCGCGAGCGCCATTCGTCTGGAGGTTCATGGACAGGCGACGCGGATGCACAAAGCCGTTGTGACGATCGCTTCCGACGGCTCGGTTCTTTCACAGGCGGAGGAGGTCAATGGCGTCGAAATAGACCTATGCGCGGATGGAACGATGGACATCCGCATGAGCTTCGTCCCTTTCCGCTCGCTGGTCGAATGGTTCTATGTTTTCGCCGTCGAAGAGCGATGCGAGCCCGAGAACGAAACCGACGAAGTCTTGTTCTCGATCGGCGCATTCAGGCTCCTTGCCAATCCCGCGCCCTTGAAGTTCCGCAGCATGGCGCATGCATCGGCAAGCATCGGGGGCGGCGTCATCGTAGCGTGCCAGAATTTAGTCGTCCTGCGCAATTACATCCATGTACAATTCGAAATACATAAGCCAGGCGCAAAGCTTGCCGGCCTCGATCTCATAAGCGTGCATCCGGTGGCGCATGCGCAGTGGTGGACGTGGAGCCCGCCTCTGACGAGAATGCGAGGAACGCCAGCCTCGCCGGATGCAGTGCGCCTCAAGGCCCAGAAGCCAAGCGCCCCTGTGCCTTCGCCCGCGCTGATCGATGTGCTCGGTTTTGATTTCGCTCACGAAGGCCATGCCATTACACTGCTATTCGCTGATTTGCTGGACTTCTCCCGGATGAACGTCGAAGAATCCGACAAGGTGTGCCAGATTGAAATCCTGGCGCATTTTGACGATGGATCTTCGCATGCCATCGATGTTTTGCGGCAACTGGCAAACACCAGCGATGAGGATCCATGGATTCCGCTCGTCGAGCGCCATCTGGAATCCGTGACGCTCCTGAAGAATGAATCGATGCCTTTTCTTGAAGCTGGCGCGCGAGGAACGGCGAGCGTCCAGATGCGGAGGCTCGTCTCCGCCTCCGGATGGCGCTATCTGGGACTTGATATTCTGGCGCATGAAAATGTCGACATCGTCGGCGATGCCCATCGAATGGGACCGGGGGTCGCCGACGGCTCCGTCGCTGCGGTCTATTCCTCCGAAGTTATGGAGCATCTCGTCTCGCCCATTGATTTCATACGCGAATGCAATCGCGTTCTGGCGGAAGGGGGGCTCTTTATCGCAAGGGTTCCGACGATCTGGCCCCTCCATGCCGAACCTTGGGATTTCTGGCGTATCAGCCAGCACGGCTGGCAGGGGCTCCTCAATCGAGGCACTGGATTCGAAATCATCGATGTCTGTGAATTCGGCCAGGCATCTGTCGTGCCATCGTCGCCTGTTTGGTCAGGAGCGAGCCGCATGACGCAGGATCCCGCCCCGCTTTTAAGCGGCGTAATCGCCCGAAAGATTGGCCAGCCGCTGAGCAGCCATTGGTCCACCGACGTCGCCTTCGGACATTACGATCACGCTTGAGCGTCCCGGTTCCGCTTCACTGGAGTTCCAGCGTCAGGCATTTTGCGGCGCCGCCAGCCTTGATGAACTGGGATAGCGGCGTGAGCGCGGGCGTCAGTCCGGCCTCGCGCAAACGCTCCTGCAAGGCGTGCGAGGCTTGATTGAGAATGACTTTTCGGTCGAGCGCGACGGCGTTACAGCAGAAGGTTTCGGCGTCGGCGGCCTCCACACATATGCGCTTGCCTTCCGGGACGATCGCTTCGATGCGCGCGCGCGACGCCGCATCGAAGGCGCCCGCGAAATACATCAGGTAACCGTCGGGCAGGGGGCAGAGGCAGGTGTCGAGATGGTAGAAACGCGGATCGGCGAGGGCGAGCGAAATGGCGCGTTTCGCGAAACGCGCTTCGAGAAAGGGCGCGATGTCCTCATGTGAGCGAAAGCCGTGGCCGACCCAGATCAGGTCGCGCGCGGCGTCATGAAGCGCGTCGCCGGCGCCCTCGAAATGCAGCTCGTCCGGCGGGTCGATGAGGTCAAAGCCTCGCTCGGTGAAAAAGGCGCGAAAAAAGGGCTCCTCGCCGCGCCGTTCCGGGCAGCGGAAACGGCTGACGACCACCTGCCGGCCGATGGGAAATCCGGCGTTGGCGGTGAAGACGAGATCGGGCAAAGCCGGTTGCGGGGCCATTACGGCGATTTCGGCGAGCGGCTCGATCAGGGCCTTGAGGCCGAGCCATTGTTTTCGGGCTTCTGTGGGATCGGTGCGGGCCGTTTGCCCTTCCATCCACGGATTGATGACATAGGCGACGCCGAAATGGTCCGGCGGGCACATCAATATGGTCTTGCGGCGCGGCTTTTCGTCCAAGGCGGGGCCTCCCGTGGCGGCGCCGACACCATAGAGGCGAATGGCTTCCCCGGCGAGGGGGAGCCCGGCGGACGCTGGGTCCGCCAGGCCAAGTCTTATACCAAGACGCACAGGTGAGAACCTGTGAGTATTGGTTAGGCGCGACTGCGCCCAAAAGCCCGTCGTGATACGGGCGTCATCCGACGCCCTTTTGGCTTATGCGAGGGATTCCTAGACCGCGACTCATCGCGGTCCAGAAGAGATGTCGTCAGGCGGCTTGCGAGGCGGCGAGAGGCGCCTGACGGATCAGGCAGTCGAAGGCCGAGAGCGCGGCGGTGGCGCCGTCGCCCATGGCGATGACGATCTGCTTATAGGGCGAGATGGTCGCGTCGCCGGCGGCGAACACGCCATGGGCCGAGGTCTCGCCACGGCGGTCGATCTCGATCTCGCCGCGCGGGCTGAGCTTGATCGCGCCCTTCAGCCATTCTGTATTGGGCAACAGGCCGATCTGGACGAACACGCCTTCGAGGTCGACGCGATGCGACGTGTCATTCGTCCGGTCCTTGTAGGACAGGCCGGTCACCTTGTCGCCGTCGCCATGCACCTCGGTCGTCAGCGCCGAGACGATGATCCGGACATTGGGCAGGGAACGCAGCTTATCCTGCAGCACGGCGTCGGCGCGCAGCTGGCTGTCGAACTCGATCAGCGTCACATGGGCGACGATGCCGGCGAGATCGATCGCCGCCTCGACGCCGGAATTGCCGCCGCCGATCACCGCCACGCGCTTGCCCTTAAACAGGGGTCCGTCGCAATGCGGGCAATAGGCCACGCCCTTGTTGCGATACTGGTCCTCGCCGGGCACGTTCATCTGCCGCCAGCGGGCGCCGGTGGAGAGGACGACCGTGCGCGCGGAAAGCGTCACGCCGCTGGCCAGCCGCACCTGCGCCAGTCCATTGGGCTGCGACGCGGGGATCAGCTCCACCGCAGTCTGCAGGTTCATGATGTCGACGTCATATTCCTTGACGTGCTGCTCCAGCGCGGCGGCCATTTTCGGGCCTTCGGTATGCTTGACGGAGATGAAATTTTCGATGGCCATTGTGTCCAGCACCTGGCCGCCGAAACGCTCGGCCACCACGCCCGTATTGATGCCCTTGCGCGCCGCATAGATCGCGGCCGCCGCGCCGGCGGGGCCGCCGCCGACGACGAGCACGTCGAAGGGGGGCTTGTCCTTAAGCTTCTCGGCGGCGCGCGCGGAGGCGCCCGTGTCGATCTTGGCCAGCAGCTGCTCCAGCCCCAGGCGGCCCTGCGCGAATAATTCGCCGTTCAGGAAGACGGCGGGCACGGCCATGACCTTGCGCGCCTCGACTTCGTCCTGGAACAGGGCGCCGTCGATCGCGACATGGTGTATGTGCGGATTGATCACGCTCATCAGGTTCAGCGCCTGCACCACGTCCGGGCAGTTCTGGCACGAGAGCGAGAAATAGGTCTCAAAATGATATTCGCCTTCGATCGCCTCGATCTGCTTGATCGTCTCGGCGGATTCCTTCGGCGGATTGCCGCCGACCTGCAGCAAGGCAAGGATCAGCGAGGTGAATTCATGGCCCATCGGCAGGCCCGCGAAGCTCACGCTGACGTCCGTGCCCGCGCGCTTGATAGCGAAGGAGGGCTTGCGCGCGTCGGTCCCGTCGCGCGACAGCGTGATCTTGGGCGATTGCGCGGCGATATCTTCCAGCAGGGCCAGCATCTCGCGCGACTTTTCTCCGTCGTCGAGCGAGGCGACCAGTTGGATCGGGTGGACGATGCGTTCGAAATAGGTTTGCAGCTGCGTCTTGATGGCGGCTTCCAGCATGGCGAAAGGGCTCCGGGTGAGAGGGAGAAAACGCGCCCGAGGAGGGCCGCTCCGAAGGAGGTGGCTCCGGGCCAAAAGGTCCGGAGCCTTGCCGCCGCAGAGGGCTTTTGGGCGGGATTAAATCTTGCCGACGAGGTCGAGCGACGGGGCGAGGGTCTTCTCGCCTTCCTTCCACTTGGCCGGGCAGACTTCGCCCGGGTGGCTCGCGACATATTGCACGGCCTTGATCTTGCGCAGGAGCTCGAGAGCGTCGCGGCCGACGCCGCCGGCGCTGACTTCGACAGTCTGGATCTTGCCGGCCGGATCGATGATGAAGGTTCCGCGATCGGCGAGGCCGGCCTCTTCAATCAGGACTTCGAAATTCTTCGAAATGGCGTGGGTCGGATCGCCGACCATCGTATATTCGATCTTGCCGATGGCCGGCGAGGTGTCGTGCCAGGCCTTGTGGCAGAAATGGGTGTCGGTCGAGACGGCGTAGATTTCAACGCCGAGCTTCTGGAAGGCGGCGTAATTTTCGGCGAGGTCTTCGAGTTCGGTCGGGCAGACGAAGGTGAAGTCGGCCGGATAGAAGAACACCACCGACCATTTGCCCTTCAGATCGGCTTCGGTGACCGGGATGAATTTGCCCTGCTTCAACGCCGTGGCGGCGAAGGGCTTGATCTCGGTATTGATGAGCGACATTTTTTTCTCCGGTGTAAGACCCGCCGGTCCGTTTTGTGCGGCGCGTCAATTCCTCGACGAACGGAACCTAGACGGCTCCCTTGATCGAGTAAAATTCAAAAAATAATTTTTATTGATCTATTTTTTCGATTAATGTCGGTTTCATGATACCGCTTCCCACTCTTCGCCAATTGCGTTTCCTCGTCGCCGTGGTCGAGCGCCGCCATTTTGGCGCTGCGGCGGAGGAATGCCTCGTCAGCCAGTCCGCGCTCAGCGCCGCGATCCAGGAACTTGAGGAGCTGCTCGGCGTCAAGCTGCTGGAGCGCACCAAGCGCGTGGTCATTCCGACCGCCGTGGGCCTTGACCTCGCCGATCGTGCGAAAAGCCTGTTGCGCGCCGCCGAGGAGCTGGTCGAGGCGGCGCATGACGCGCGCGATCCGCTCTCTGGCGCGCTGCAACTGGGCGTGATCCCGACCATCGGGCCGTTCCTGATCCCGCGCATCATGCCGGTTTTACGCGAGGCCTTCCCGAAACTGAAAATCTACATTCGCGAGGAGCAATCGGCGCCCATTCTGACCCGGCTCGAAAGCGGGCAGGCGGACGCCGCGATCATCGCCTTGCCCTATCCCTGCGAGGGGCTGGAGACGATGGAGCTGTCGCGCGACCGCTTTTATGTGGTCTTCCCGCCCGATCACCGCCTTGCGGGGCGCAAGAAAATCCGCCCGCAGGATATGGCGGCGGAGGATCTGCTGCTGCTGGAGGACGGCCATTGCCTGCGCGAGCACGCGCTCGCCGCCTGTTCGCTGGAGGGCGCGCGGCGCAACAGCGGTTTCCAGGGCACCAGTCTTCATACTCTTGTGCAGATGGCCGCCAATGGCCTGGGCGTGACCCTCGTGCCAGAAATGGCCATCGACGCCGGCATCCTGCGCGGCCTGAACCTCGCCGCCACGCCGCTGGAGGATGACAGCCCGCCGCGCATCATCGCGCTGGCCTGGCGCCTGTCATCGAGCCGCAAAGCCATGTTCCGGCAATTGGGCGAGGTTTTGAGCGGGGCGCTGAAGGCTGGGGCGCAAGAGGGGCACATGGAAGAGGGGCGCATGGAAGGCGCGGAAGCGCCCGCCCTCACGTCCCCATATTCTCCTTCACCGTCTCGATCAGCTGTTTCAGGGTGAAGGGTTTGGGCATGAAGCCAAATTCTTCGCCCTCGGGCAGGTTTTTCGCGAAAGCGTCCTCGGCATAGCCCGAGACGAAGACCACGCGGCATTTGATGCCGCGCTTGCGCAATTCGCCGAACATGGTCGGGCCGTCCATTTCCGGCATGACCACGTCTGACACGACGAGATCGATGCTGTCCTGGGCCTGATCGACCACGCGGAGGGCGTCGGCACCGTTTTCCGCCTCCAGCACGGTATAGCCGCGCGAGGTCAGCGCGCGGGCGCCGAAAGCGCGCACCGCTTCCTCATCCTCGACCAGCAGCACCACGCCGCGCCCGGTATGGTCGGCGGAGCCTTTTTTCTCCTCCTCGACCTTGGGCGCCTCCATCGGCGCCTCGACCGGGATGTGGCGGGTCAGGAAGATGCGGAAAGTGGTGCCGCGCCCGACCTGCGAATCACAGAAGATGAAGCCGCCAGTCTGCTTGACGATGCCATAGACCATCGACAGGCCGAGGCCGGTGCCCTTGCCGAATTCCTTGGTGGTGAAGAAGGGGTCGAAGATCTTGTCGCGGATGTCGGCGGGAATGCCGGTGCCGGTGTCCTCGACCTCAACCACCACATAATCGGCCGGGGGCAGCAGTTTCTCACCATAGGCCGCGCATTCGGACGCCGAGACATTCTTGGTGCGCAGGAAAATCTTGCCGCCGTCCGGCATGGCGTCGCGGGCGTTGACGATCAGATTGACGACGACCTGCTCGAATTGGTTGAGATCGGCCTTGACCAGCCAGAGGTCGCGGCCCTGGCGCAGATCGACCTCGATCTTCTCGCCGACAAGACGGCGGGTGAGCATCTGCAATTCGGACAGAACGTCGCCAAGCTGGAGCACTTGCGGACGCAGGGTCTGGCGGCGCGAGAAGGCCAGCAGCTGACGCACAAGGCCAGCCGCGCGATTGGCGTTCTGCTTGATCTGCATGATGTCCTGGAAGGACGGATCGGTCGGGCGGTGATTGGCGAGCAGAAGCTCGGAATAGCCGATGATCGCGGTCAGGACATTGTTGAAGTCATGGGCGATGCCGCCCGCAAGCTGCCCCACGGCCTGCATTTTCTGGGATTGGTGCAACTGCTCCTCGCGGTTGCGCTCTTCGGTCGTGTCGAGCGCGAAGACCACGGCGCCGCGCAGGTTGGCCTCGTCATTGGGATTGACGAAGAGCCGCGCCGAGCGGGGCGAGTTTTGCAGCGCCGCGTCAATCGGGTCGTTGCTCTCGCTGCCGCTCGCCGCCGCCGCGATGGCCGCCAGCAGCGCCTCGCGGTGCGGTTCGGCGATGCCATTGGCGATCAGCCTCTTGCCGCCGGAAACGTCCTGCAGCGCGCCCGGCAGCAATTTGGCGAAGGCGGCGTTGGAACGCTGGATCGCGCCGTCGCGGTCCACCGTCGCGATGGCCATGGGCGTGGAATTGAAGAATCGCGCGAAGCGCACTTCGGCCGCGCGGGCCTCCTCGGCGGGCTCCTCGCCGGGCGCGCGGTTGAGCGCCAGCGTGCGCGATGCGCCGGGCAGGCCGTCATGGCCATAGGCGACGCGGTGCAGCAGGCGCACCGGCAGGCGCAGCCCGTCGCGGCGGCGCAGGTCGAGGTCGATCTGCTCGGTGCGCACGGCGGAGGGCGGCCCCTTGCCGGGGTCGAGCAGGGCCGCGGCGTCGCCGGCGACGATGTCGCGCAAGGCAAGGCCGCCCGAGCCGACCTGGGCGAGGTCGAAGTCGAGCCAGCCCGCCAGCGTGGCGTTCATGTAAGAAATATTGCCGTTGGGGTCGGTCGAGAAAAAGCCGGCGGGGGCGTGATCGAGGAAGTCGATCGCGTGTTGCAGCTCCTGGAAGATGTTCTCGTGGCGCTCGCGCTCGCGGGTGACGTCGGAAATGGTCCACAGGGCCGCCGGCGGGCCGGAGGGACGTTCGATGGGCCGGACGCGGATGCGGTACCAGCCGAATTCGCCTTCGCCGAGCAAAGGCGGGGTGAGGCGCAATTCCTCGGCGCCGCGTTTGCCTTCGCGCGCCGCCTGCGCGAGCCGGTAGAGCGGCTCCGCCACTTCCGGCGCGCCGGAAAAGAGACGATCGACGGTGCGCAGGCCCGGGCCGTCCGCCGCCCCCGACAAAGCCATATAGGTCTCGTTGGCGTAGATGATCCTGCTTTCGCCCTCGGTCACGAGGAGGCCGTCGGGGCTTGAATCCGCGATGATCTTGGTGACGTCGTTGCGCGATTGCGCCCCGGCCATTTGCAGGAAGCCGACCGCATAGGCGAGCAGGGCGGAAATGCCGATGAAAGCGAGAAAGCCCAGCAGAGCCAGGATGAGCCGCGTCGCGTGATCATGCGGGAGAAAGGAAAAGCCGGCCATGACCGCGACGAGCGCTACGGCGAGCAGCAGCACCATGCCGGGGCTTCCCGCGCGCTCCGAACGGTCGACGCTGGAATGGGGGTTTGTCTGGCTCATGTAATCCTGTGCAACAACCGCGTCCGGCGCCCGCGAAATTTTCGCGATTGAGGACAATCCGCAATCCGGCGACGCTTCGCCGGGCGGCGGCCTGGGGGAAGGCGCGCCGCTTCCGCCTTTATGCGCCAATAATCTGAAGGATTCGTGGTCGGGTTGAAAGGAGAATTGTCGCCGTCCGGCGCGGGATGTTCATGCCAATTAACCAAATTTTAACCTTTCTTGCGCAGCGGCGCGGCCCCTGCGATATAGATAAAAGTGAATTGGTCGGAGTTTTCAGGAGTAGGCGGCGGCCATGCCGACATTTTTTCAAGACAATCGCATGCTGGCCTGGATCTTGGCGGGCGTCGCATTTCTCGTCGCGTTCGTTCTGATCCTCAAGATCGTCGAGATCGTGGTTGACTTGCGCCGGCGTCTGCCGGGCGGGTCGCGGTCGCGCCAATTGCGGCTCGGCTTCGTCGAATCCTTCGATCTCGATGGCGAGCGCCAGTTGCTGCTGGTGCGCCGGGACAATCTCGAACATTTGCTTATGATCGGCGGTCCGAACGATGTTCTGGTCGAATCCGGCATCGTTCGGGTCGAGCCGCGCGAGGCCCGTCAGCCGCGTGTGGCCGAGGCCGCCGGGGGCATCGCGCCTCCGCCAGCGCCGCCGCCCACGATCCCGCATCATGCCGCGCAGGTCGAGCCGCCGCCGCCCGCCGAGCCTGTCGCGCCCGCGCCCTCTCAAACGCCCTTGCCAGCGCCTGTGCCTCCGCACCTGGAGTTTTCGCCGGCTCCGCCGCATCCGCTGCTCGATCCGGCGCTCTCCATGCCGCGCCCTTCGGAGCCGGATGCTCCGCCGCCTCCCGCGCCCGAATTCATTGCCGAGCCGGAGCCCGTCCTTCCGCCCGAGCCCGTCCTTCCGCCGGAGCCTGCGCCGCCGCCTCCGCCGCTAGAGCCCTTCGTTCCGCCGCCGCCCGCCGCCGCGCCTGTCCAGTCGCAGCCCGAGCGTCCGCCGTCGCGTTTCCCTCTTCCGCCGCGTGTCGGTCCCTCGCGGCCGCCGTCTTTCACGCCGTCTTCGCGCTTCATGCCGCCAAATCCGGCAGGCGGCGGAGAACCGGGCGTCAAGCCGCGCTTCGTCATGCCGCCGCTGGCGCGTCGCGCCCCGCCGCCTCCGCCTTCCGATCAGCCTCCGGCCGAGACGCCCGCCGCTCCGCAGCCATCGGCCACGCCCAGCGCGCCTCCGCCTACTTCGCCTCTGGCCAATTTGCCGCCGCTGCCGCCCTTGCCGCCCTTCGTGCCGCCATCGGCCCCCGACGCCCGGCCAGAGCGCGAGCCCGAGGCCCATGCGGACTCCGCTCCCGAAGCCAAGCCGGACTCCAGGCCAGATCCGGATTTCGAGCCGCTGGATTCGCTTGAAGAGGAAATGGCCAAGTTGCTTGGCCGTCCGCTGAAAAAATAATGCGACTTATCTGAGAGAAAAGCGGCGCGAAGGGCGGGACGTCTTTCGCGCCGCAATGTTTATGGCGCTCGGCCCAAGAAAATTCGGGCGAACAAGAAAATCTGGACGAAAAAAAGCCGCGCTCACCGGGAAGCGCGGCTTTGGACTCGAACCGGAGTTCGGGCGATTCAATCGTCGCGATAGACGCGTTCGCGGCGTTCGTGGCGTTCCTGCGCTTCAATCGACAGGGTCGCGATCGGGCGGGCGTCGAGGCGTTTCAGCGAAATCTGGTCGCCGGTTTCCTCGCAATAGCCATAGGTGCCGTCGTCGATCCTGCCGATGGCGGCGTCGATCTTCGAGATCAGCTTGCGCTGGCGGTCGCGGGCGCGCAATTCAATGGCGCGGTCCGTTTCCGACGAGGCGCGGTCGGCGATGTCGGCGTGATTCTCGCTTTCAGCCTGTAGGGCGGCGAGGGTTTCGCGCGCCTCCTGAAGGATTTCGTCTTTCCAGTTCAATAATTTACGGCGGAAATATTCTCTCTGCCGCTCGTTCATGAACGGTTCGTCGTCAGTCGGGCGGTATGTGTCCGTTTCATTGGCCGGGGCCATGAGTTCAAATCTCCCCAACGAATTGCGCGGCCTATATATAGCGCGGCGCGGAACTCCACAATCCAGCGTTTGAGAATCCCTGAAAATAGAGCAGTGGCATGAAAATGGCGGGGCAGAGCGGCCGCGTTGCCTCTGGTCTGGCGCGGTCTTCGAGCCGGTTAAAGCTCCGCGATGCGCGAACTGGTCTCGGCCTCGCGCCGAAACGGCTCCAGCCGCATGGCCGAACTGACGCCGGACGCGATGAGAATCGAGAGGCGGCAGGGCGGCAGGTCGTCGCCACGGCGCAGGCTGGCGGTCCAGCAGGCCTCGGCGCCTGAATCGAGCGAGGCCGACGGGTCCGGGCAGGGCTTCGTCAGGGCGGCCGTCCCGGGCTTGCCGGAGGACGAACCGACGAGCAGGCGGAGCAGGGTGGCGACAAAGGGATCGCTCGCGCCGGGGGCGCCCTGGGTACGGAACCATCGCCTTTTTTTCATTTTTTTTCCTTCTGGTTCGGGCGGCCTGCGAAATGTGTAAACTTTTCAATAAACGTGATTAATTTACAGTAACGAGTGTTAATCATAGCGAATGAAATGTAAAGATTTCATTCGTAATTTCCGGCGTGCTTCGCTAGAATTTTGTCGAAACTGTGGATGTTTTCTGTATGTTCCGGACTGCGCGCTTGCAATCCGAGAACGGCCCGTTTGACGGCAAGGATGTCAGCATGAGCGCGACTTTCGAACAGAATGCGGAATTCCTTGCCCTGGCGGCGCGCGAAGCCCGCGACGAGACGCGCCGCCTGCTGTCGCGGCTTGAGATCGTCATCGCAGGCCTCTCAGCCAAAGACCCTGCCGCAGGGCTGGAGCTGCGCCGGTCGACGGTCGAGTTTCTCGCGGCGGCGGGCGATGGCCAGGCGCGGCGCGGCGAGACCTATCTGTCGGTAGTGGGGCGTCCGCCGAGCGAGCGGGCCAGCGAGATCGAGCCGATGATTGTCGAAATGCTCGAAGGCGAGCCCGGCGGCATGCATGTCGACGCCGTTTTCGAGCTACTGACTGAAATGGGCTTCGAAATTACAAAGGGCAACCTCTCTGTAAAATTACATCGCATGCTCAAGGCCGGACGGCTGGTCTCAACCGCGCGCGGCTTTTACGCGCTCTCGACCATGGAGCGCGCGCGCCGCCAGGCGATGTGAGGCGGCGGCTTTGAACCGCGGAGAGCGCCGATGGAGTTTCTTTTTCCGATCGTCATTTTCGCTCTGGCCGTGCTGTTGGCCGGCTTGCGCATCGCGCGGCAATATGAACGATGCGTGGTGCTGCGGTTCGGCCGTTATGTCGCCACGCGCGGCCCCGGCCTGTTCTGGATCATTCCATTGGTCGATGTCGCGATCCGCGTCGACCTTCGCGTCGTCACCACGGCCGTCGCGGGGCAGGAGGCGATCAGCCGCGACAATGTGCCGATCAAGATCGACGCGGTGATCTGGCGGCGCATCGTCAAGGCCGAGCTTTCGGTCTTCGAGGTGCGCAATGTCGAGGACGCCGTGACCCAGGTGGCGATTACCACCTTGCGCGACGTGATCGGCCGCCACACGCTTGACGATATCCTCAAGGAGCAGTCGCAGATTGCCGGCGTGCTGCAAAGCGCCATCGACGCAGTCACCGAGCCCTGGGGCGTCAAGGTCGAGCGCGTGGCGATGAAAAGCGTCGAAATTCCGCCGACCATGCAGCGCGCCATGGCGCAGGAGGCCGAAGCGTTGCGCGAAAAGCGCGCGCGGCTCATCAAGGCCGAAGCGGAAACGGAAGCAGCGGAAAAATTGCGTCAGGCCGCCGAGCAGATGATGACCTCGCCAGCCGCGCTCGAACTGCGCCGCATGCAGATGCTGACCGAAGTCGGCGCCGAGCAGAACACGATGACGATCGTGATGATGCCAAGCGAATTCGTCGAAGCCGCGCGGGCTTTCGCCCGCAAAACGGGCGATTGACGGCCCCTGTCTGAGTAGTTTCCGAGCCTGTTTTCGCAGGACGCTCTCAATTACCGTCGTTTGATTCCGTGATGTGCGCCTGCATGCTCGCATGGTCTAAAGGCACGGATAAACGTGATAAACCGTCGCAATATTATTGGTTTTAGCCGCGCCGACAACCGCCTTCATTTTCTGGTAATCTTTCAGATTCGAGTTTTGTTTTGCATGGATGAAAAAACAACACGAAAATAACGCGCCAATACGATCAATTCGACGTAAGGAGAACTCTCAATGCGCAAATATGCATTCGCCATTGCTGCTGCGGCGGCTCTTTTTTTCCCCATTTCGGCAAATTCTCAACAGATTGAGTTTGGACCGGGAGGCGTCCGCATAGACGGCGACCGGGACCGGGGGGAGTATCGGCCTAGGGAAGAATATCGGCCTCGGGAGGAATATCGGCATCGGGGCAGGGGGTGTGAGCAATTGCGGTGGGCTTGCCAGCATAAGGAAGAGTTGGGCGAGCAGGGCGCGGGCAACTGCCGCAGATACCGCGAGACTTGCGGATAATACCTTTCGACATCGCGGTTCGCTGCCGAACAAACGCGCCGATTGATGTTGCCCCCCATATTGCGAAATGCGCGCCTCGCGCCAAATGTGTGCGGCGGCTCGATCGCGCAAGTTGCCGTCGAGGCTCGCTCTGTTCTGCGTCCAGAAGGCCTCCGGCCCATGACCGCAACCCGCCGCTTCCTGCCAATCGGCGTTCGCCGGAAGCGGCTTGTTGCGGTCCTACGACAGAAGGTCGCGCCAGCGGCTGCCGCACACTCAGTGGACGTTCCGATAGCAAAATAGGAAATGGTATCATGTCACCACAATTGCCAAGCCAGTGAGTCTTTGGGAAAGCGCTGCGGCGCATCCTTTTTATTGGAGGCCTTCGGCACTGCAGCATGAAGTACTTGTGCTTTAGCTTGGAATATAAAGAGTTGATGTCGTTTCATAGTGATTCATTAACCATGATCTGCTGCACTGAAGCCTCAATCCTTTTCAGAGGACGCTTCATGATCTTGGGCATAATGAATCAGAAGGGCGGCGTCGGAAGAACGACCATTGCGATCAATCTGGCGGCCTGTTTCAGCCGCGCTGGCGCGCGCGTGCTGCTGGTGGACGCCGATCCGCAGCGTAGCGCGCTCTCTTGGGTCGGGGCGCGCGATGACGAGCCGCCCTTCGACGTGAAGGGCATGGCCGAGCCTATCCTCCACCGCGAAATCCCTGCCCTGGGGCGCAATTACGATATTGTGGTGATAGATGGCGCGTCGCGGCTGGATCATCTGACGCGCTCCTTGATCATGGCCAGCGATGTGGTTCTCGTGCCCGTTCAGCCGTCGCCCTATGACATCTGGGCGACCGCCAATACGGTCGAGTTGATCCGCGACGGCCGCAAATATAAC
>NZ_JAGRPM010000061.1 GCF_019449565.1 Rhodoblastus sp.
CCCTGTGAAATCAGCACGTCGACTTGACGAAGCTTGGCGACAATCTCTTCCGGTTTGTGTCTCTTCCCTGCCATCCTTCTGTCCTCCGGCCGGTGCGAAAACCATACTTCATGGAGGACCACTTTTCAGGGGGCAGACCAGACTGCATAGATCGCCAAGGCGCGCTGGAGATTGCGGAAGATGCCGACGTAATCGACGATCAGGCCAGCCTTCTTGCCCGGCGCGTTGCGGTTGGCGCGGGCGATGGTTTGCATCAGCGTGTGGTTCTTCATCGGCTTGTCGAGGTAGATTGTCGAGCAAGTCGGCACGTCGAAGCCGGTGATCCACATGGCGCAGACGAAGACGAGGCGCAGCGGGTCGCTGGCCTTCTTGAACCGCTCGTCGAGCTTTTCGTCGAGCATCCGCCGCCGGTGCGGGCGGATGTCGAGGCCTTTGGCGTCCATGTCGGCGATTTCGTTCTGGCTCTGGCTGACGATCAGCGCCATGTCGGTTTCGCGCATGAAGGCGATGACGGCGGCCTCGGCCTCGCGCAGCTCCTCGGCCACGCCCGGCAGCGCGGCCTCTCGCCGCAAAATCTCGGCGTCCCAGGCGGCGCGCACTTTGGTCATCATGCGCAAAGCCGTCGCCTTGTCGATGGCGACGAACATGGCCTTGCCGCGATAGCCGCGCCCGACGAAATGCCGCACCAGATCCTCGGCGATGCGGTCGAGACGGTCGTCGCGAGTGATCAGGTGATATTGCCGGCCCAGCCGCCTTTCGAGCTCGTGCTCCTGATCCTCGTCGAGATCGGCTTCTTCGATGACGGCCGCGAGATCGTCGGCGAAGGCATCGTTGACGAATTCGAGCTCGGGGATGCGGTTTTCGTAAAACAGTGGGACGGTCGCGCCGTCCTCGGTCGATTGCTGGTAGGTGTAGGTCGAGACGTAGTCGCCGAAGACGTCGCGCGTCTTCTCTTCGCCCGCCATCAAGGGCGTACCGGTGAAGCCGATGAAGGCGGCGTTGGGCAAGGGGTCCATGCATCTCATCGTGTTCGGCCTGTTGCTGTCGGCGCCGCTGGTGATGTTCGGCGCCCGTTTCCTGGCGTCTCTGATGCTGCGTTTTCCCATTCTGATCTGGGCGGGCGCCGTCGTTCTCGGCTGGGCTGGCGGCGAATTGATTGCAGGCGATCCCGTCTGGAGTCGTCTGGGCCTGATGGCGGGGCCTCCCGAACAATTGATAGGGGCGATCGCCAGCGCGATCGTGCTCTGCGTGGCGATAGTGGCGAGCCGCCGCGGCGACGCGAGAGAAGGCGCCAAGGAACTCGCCGGCTAAGTTGAAAAGAGCGGCCTCGGGCCGCTCTTTTCTTTGATCGTTTCGGACGCGTGACCGCGCGGCTTATTTGCGGCGCGCCGGCGCCTTTTTCTTTGGCGCGGCGGGCTCGGCGGCTGCGGGGGCTTCGGCCTCGTCGTCGAGGTCGAGTTCTTCCTCGGCTTCGATCAGTTCGCGCTTCTTGGCGCGGCGCGCGGCCGATTTTGCGATGGCGGCGTCGAAGCCCTCTTCGGCGCCATCCTCGAAGCCGCGGCGGAAGACGTTGTTTTCCGGCAGCAGCTCGACCAGGAACACCGCGCTGAACACCGCCCCGAAGGCGAGGCCGTAGGCCGCGTGATAGGCGCCGGAATGGGCGGTGGCCTTGACCTTGCGCGCGGCGACCTTGGCCGAGGCGCTGGCGTTGGCCGCGGCATGGTTGAGAGAGCCGGCGGCGCTCTCGATGGCCTCGCCCAGGCCGGCGAGCGGGTCGGACTGGAGGGTGGCTTCTTGCTCGGTGGACATGGTCGCATTCTCCTTGTGATTTTGCGCCGTTTGGCGGGATTTGCCGTTTGGTTCCCGGGGTGTTTGCTCCGCGCTCGGCTCCGTCAGTGCGGAGCGTCCTTTCCTTCAAAAACCTCGTCGATGGCCTCTGGCTTGGATTTGCGCAGCGAGAACAGCCAGGCCGCGCCCAGAGCCATGAAGGCCAGATAGACCCAGACGAGGATATTGTTGGGATAGGCGGGCGGCGGGAACAGGTCGCTGCCCGACACGCCGATCACGCCGAGGAAGGGAATGATCATGAAGCCGGCCGCGACCAGCGCGACCACGATCGCCCCGGTGGTCAGCTCGCCGATCTTGCGCAGATAGGCCGGCGCCGCGAGCGAGATCAGCACATAGACCGAGAGGAAGCCGAAGCTGCAGAGCGTGCCGAAATAGCCCTGGCTGTCGAATTCGCTGACGCCGAACAGGGAAGGGGCCAGCGCGACGAAGAAGGTCAGCAGCGCGGCGAAGGCGACGGCGACATGGGGCGTCTCGTTGCGCGGATGGATCGAGCCCAGCACGCGGGGCGCGACGCCATGACGGGCCATCGAGAAGATGATGCGCGAGGTGGCGCTGATCGAGGCCAGCGTGCAGGAGAAGAAGCTCAGCAGAATGCCGACATTGATGAAGGCGCCGAGCCATCCGACGCCGAGCTTGCCCGACAGCAGGAACAGCGGGGATTCCGTCTTGGCGAGATCTTCGGGGAGGTCGCGGAAGCCCAGGATGACGACATAGGCCATGAAGATGAAGACGGCGCCGGAGACCATGACGCTCTGGATGACGGATTTGGGGATGGTGCGCAGCGGATCCTTGGCCTCTTCGCCGAGCGAAGTCGAGCTTTCGAAGCCTGAGAAGGCGAACACGACCAGCACGACGCCCATCAGGACGCCGCCGGGGGTGGCGCCTTGCAGCGTCAATTGCTGATGATCGAGCGCGAAGCCGTGATGGCGCCACACCACGATGCCGAGGGCCAGCACGGCGGCGATGGCGGCGCCCTCGAAGGCGAGCATGGCCCTGGCGGAGAGCTGCACGTCGCGGCTGGCCAGATAAATGGCGGCGACGGTGGCGGCGCCCGACAGAATGACGGAAGGAATGGAGAGGCCGACGGCGTCGAGCAGGCCTTTGGCGGTGACGACGAAGCCGCAGAGCGTGGACATGCCGGTGAGCATGTAGCCAAACAGCAGGGCCCAGCCGCCGAGCACGCCGGCGGTTGGGCCGAGGCCCTTGACGATATAGCTGTAGAGCGAGCCGGCCGACGCCGACCGCCGGGCGAACTGGTTGATGTTGAGGCTGACGAGGACCAGCCCGACCATGCCGAACAGAAAGCTCAGCCAGGTTCCATTGCCGGCCGAGGCGAAGATGAGACCAAGAACCGCGGCGGGAACCGTCGAAGGCGCGATCACCGAAACAGACTGCGCCAACACCTCGACATAACTCAGGCATTGCGATTTCAGTCCAGGGCCATTGACCGGAACAAAAGCGGCTTGCTGCTGCGATTGAACGGTCATGTCCGGGTCCCCCAAAGTTGAAATGTTGCAAAGGAGGCGTCGGCCGATCGATCGCGCCAACAGCGATCAGGGGACGATCAACACGCCATTTGATCGTTCGCATCTGACCGATATGGCCAATACTTTCTCATGTCAATTTGATGACACCACCTCGATAAGTTGATGTTTTCCGTCGATAAAACAACATTCTAGGAACAGAAAGATGAGGAAAAACAGGCCCTTCCAGATTATCGTCAGGCGTCGCCGAGCGTCGCGGCTCCCAGGATAGATTTAAATTCTACATTCGCAGCCAGCTGGTGCTGAAGTCATCGAAAAAAAAGAAAATTATTCTACGCTTTTTTTACTTGAAACCTGCACTCGTTTGCTGGGCGATCGACAATCGCTCTGAAATATACCGGATCCCGGGCGCAGACCGGTATCGAGCCTTCAATCCGAAGCCCGGACGAGCAGGGCGCGACGCCCGCGCTGAATTTCGCGGCGGCGCAATATTGTCAAGTAATCGGGCGGCCACGCGGCCACGGCCGCGCCAAGGCATCGACCCTCGAACCTTAAAAAAAATGCCTCCAGCAGGGCGCCGTCGCTGAACCGAAGAGTTTTTCAATGGAATCAGCTTGGAGGCGTCGTTCGCTGATACCAGCGAAGAGCCGCTTTCGAGCCGAACAGAGACATTTATTCGTCCGCCGGCGATCACGGTTGTCGAAATAGTCGGATTTAACCATTCCTGACTGTTCTTTTCATGCGTTCGCGGGAAATTTCCCTATGCTTGCGCTGCAGATGCTAGTTTTGTCCGTCAACTTTTTTTATCGCCTCGATAATCTGCTCCGGCGTTGCGATAAGGATCGGTTCGCCGAGCTTTTCGATCATGGTCGCGGGAAGGTGATTGCGCACGAAGGTTTGAGCGATCACTGGGCCGCCGCCCGGCCAGTATAAGCAGTTTGGCGTCTGTTGGAGGACGGAGAGGATGGCGCGCCAAAATTCAAAGCTTGCTGGGGGTCTCGAGACGGAAAGTCCGGCGGATGGTTTATCTTTGCCCACTCTCAGTTCGGTCGGGCTGCCGTCCGGGTATTCCAAGATGAACACATCCGAGCACTTCCCGACACAATGCTCCAGGAACAACGTTGATATTATTTTATCGGGCAGATTAACCGCTCGACCATTTTGGAAGCTTTGAAAAAATATCAAAGCTCATGGTGACCCCACGGGGGTATAAAATCGGCCTTTAATTTGTCGATCCCTTCGCACCAATCCTCCCAGCCGCCTTTGTCTGTCATGGCGAATTCATATCCTGGCCCTTTTGCTTCCGACATAGTCCCGTCAGTCGTCCGGCAACCATCAGACATGACGCCATTCAGATAAACCGCCGTTCCGCGCGGTAGGCCGGTAATCTGCTGCTGATAGGCAGCAGCGCGGTCGCTGTTGCCGCTTGGTCGGTCTGGTGAAGGATCGGGACAAAGTTTTGGCTGGCCGGAGGCGTCGTCCTTCGCGGCGGGACTATCGTCCTTCGCTCCAGGTGTTTAGTCCGCGAGTGGCGAATCGCTTTCCACGATTGGCGCGGCGCTTACCGCGACGCAGACATCAAGCCCTATGGGGTCGTTCGGAGCGCCGACAAAACCACCTGAGATCGGGAGCGCCTGCTCGGCTGTCGGCGTGACGCCGACGCGGATCAGATTGGCGCCGGCGACGAGACCATTGGTCGGATCGTACTCCGTCCAGCCCGCCCCAGGCAGGTAGACGCTGCACCAGGCATGTGTGCTGCCGCCTCCCTGGGTCGCGCCCGAGGTATCATCATAGAGATATCCGGTGACGAAACGTGCGGCCAGACCGAGGCTGCGCAGAGCCTCCATCATCAGCACCGCGAAATCGCGGCATGTCCCTGACCCGAGAGTGAGCGTCTGGACCGGGGTCTGGGTGCCTTCTTCGTGACGCGCCCCATAGCGGAACTCGGCCTTGATCGCGTGCGTCATCGCCTCCAGCATCCTCAATGTTTGCGTAGGCCCGGAGTTCGAAATGAAGCGATGCGACCAGGCGTCGACAATTCCGTTCGGGTCAGGCGACTGGCGCTGCAGGAGGCCTGCAAGTTGAGGAATATCTTCCTCCGCATAGGAAAAGGGAAACAGTTCGGCCGACGGCTCCAGCGTGCAGGCCGGCAAGGTCGCGCCGGCTGGACGGTGGGTCAGGTCAAGCGTCGAGACGATGCTGAGATGTTGCGTGCGCAATGTTTCGGGCCATTCGAGAAAACAGATGGAGTTGTTAAAAACATCATGTTTCCAGAGAATCCTGGCGGGAGGGGGATCAATTGTCAGCGTGGCTTGGTGCAAGCGCAGATCATGGCTGTCGTCTGGCCGGATCAACATGCGGTGACGGGTCAGCCCGACCGGGTTGCGATACGCATATGCGGTGGTGTGTACGATGCTGATGCGTGGCATGCGTTCCCCGGTGGCGCTTCTAGTGGCGCGAGTGGATTGGATGTTCCGATCGCGACTTATCTTACCACAAGAAAATCCTGCTCTGCGCGGCGTTGGGGCAGGACATTTTTGAGCCGATGCTGGTCTCTGGAACACCGAGAATAAGGCGTCTGATGGCGCCGGGGATACAGCAAAGAGTGATAATCCATCACCGTGGCGTTGATGCGCGGAATGCAGGGCGCCCGGATCACGCGCGACGTCGCGATCTCGCCAGAACTTCCCTTCAGGCCGCGTGAAAAAATTTTCAGCCGAGCGAAACATTGCGAGCGCCGACGGGGGGCGTCGACGCTCGTATCGATGGGCCCGAAATCACTTCGGGCGCACATTCCTCAGGCGTTGGTCGCCGTGGAAAAATAAATGAACGGGTGTCCGTGCGCCGTATCGGCTGCGAGCTGGCCGCCGCTGGCAAAGCTCCCGGCATATTGGCCGAGCAAACCGAGATTGGCCGCGGGCGAGCCGCCCTCGATGAGCAGGGCGGCCACAGCGGCGGGTCCGCTCGCAATCTCGCCGCCCCCGCTAACTGGCGGGTCGGTCATCACGAGGGTTTGCGGCGCGGAACTCGCCGTTTCGCCGGCGGTCAGATTATTCGCGGTGATGATCAGATTGGCGACCGGCTGACCCGTTCCGGTATAGGTCGACGCCAAAGTGAGGTTGGAGATCGCCGAGCCCGTGGTCGCCGTGGTCTCGGCGACGGTCCATGTGAAGGTCCCATCCGCCTGTTTCGCGCTGGAGACGGTGTAGCCGCTTGGCGCGCTGATGGTCTCGTAGGACGGAAGCCCCGCGATGACCACAGAGAGACGGTCGTCGCCATCGAAGGGCGTCGCCGTGACGCCCAAAGCGACCGACCCGCCGGCCGCAACAAGCAGGGCCGAATTGGCGAGGGTCAGAGTTGGCGCCTCCGGCCCCTTGTCCTCGTCCACGGTCAGGGCGCGGGTCGCCTGGGCGGCGGCGTTTCCTGCGGCGTCGGAGACATTGGCGGCGACGGTATAGGCGCCGTCGGCGAGAGCGAGGGCCTGGGCGCCGGTGAGGGCGACCGACCATGAGTTGTTATTGGCCACGGTCGCCGTATAGCTCCCGACCACCGCATTTGTGCGGTCGATGAGCTTGACGCTGACGGCTTGGCCGGTCTCGGCGCCGGAGGTCTTGCCGCTGATCGAGAAGCCCGCGGCAGCCTCGGTCCCGTTGAGGATATTGTCGCCGGCGATCGTGTTGATGGAGACAGTCGGCGCGGTCGTGTCGATTTTCAGGGTGCCCGCCGGATTCCTGGCTGCGCCGCTCACTACCGCCGCGTTGCCCGCTTTATCCTTGATGCTGCCGCCATTGGCCTGAAGCGACGAGACGGTCAGATCGGACGTATTCTGCCCTTGCGCGACGACATAGGTGAAAGCCAGCGCATTGGAGCCCGAGCCGCCGGCATAGGTCGCGACCCCTCCATCGTTCAGCGCCAGAGTGGGCGCCCCGGTGACGAAGACGCTCTCGCTGAAATTCACCGTCAGCGTCACAGACTTGCCGGCATTCAGATTGGCGGTGGAAGGGTTGGTTATGACTGACGACACGGTCGGCGCCGCCGTGTCGAGCGTGGCGACGAAGATCGCCGACGGCGCGGAAATGTGGTTCGTCGCGTCGGTCGCCGTGGCCGTGAGGTTGTTGACGCCCTGCGTCAGCGTGATGTTGCTGGCCGTGGTCCAATTGCCATTCGCATCGGCTACGACGGTCGCGACCAGATTGGCGCCGTCATAGAGCTTGACGGTGCTTTTGGCCTCGGCGGTTCCTTTGACGGCGACAGAGGCGACATTGGTGGTCCCGTCGGTCGCGCTTGTTCCATTATCGGGCGAGATGCCGGAAATCGCGGGGGCGGCGGGTGCTGTCGTGTCGAGCGTGGCGACGAAAGTCGCGGAGGGCGCCGAGATATTGCCGGCGGCGTCGGTTGCGGTGGCGGTGAAACTGTTCACGCCTTCCGCAAGCGTGATGTTGCTTGCCGTGGTCCATTTGCCGCTGCCGTCCACGGCGACGGTCGCGACAAGGGCCGCGCCTTCATAGAGCGTGACGGTGCCGCCGGCCTCAGCGGTTCCGCTCACGGCCACGGTGGCGGCGGTGGTAATCCCATCCGTCGCGCTCGTGCCGGTGTCCGGAGAGATCCCGGTAATGACCGGGAGACCAGGCGCCGCCGTATCCAGCGTTGCAACATAGGTCGCCGACGGCGCTGAGAGATTGCCCGCCGCATCGGTCGCGGTGGCGGTGAGATTGTTGACGCCCTGCGTCAGCGTGATGTTGCTTGCCGTGGTCCAGGCGCCGCCGCCGTCGGCGGAGACGGTCTCGACCAGAATGGCGCCGTCATAGAGCTGCACCGTGCTATTGGCCTCGGCGCTGCCGCTCACGGCGACGGAGGCGATATTGGTGAGGCCGTCGGTCGCGCTCTTCCCGCTGTCGGGCGAGATCCCGGAAATGGCCGGGAGGCCCGGCGCCGTCGTGTCGAGCGTTGCGGCGAATATCGCGGACGGCGCGGAGACATTGTTCAACGCGTCGGTCGCGGTGGCGGTCAGATTGTTGACGCCCACCGCGAGCGTGATCTTGCCCGACGTCGCCCAGGCGCCATTGGAGTCCGCGAGCAGCGTCGCCACCAGAACGCCGTCGTCATAGAGCTGGACGCTGCTGCCGGCTTCGGCGGTTCCGCTAACGGCGACGGAGGCGACATTGGTGATCCCGTCGGAGGCGCTCGTCCCGCTATCGGGCGAGATCCCGGCGATCACGGGTTGGGCCGGCGGCGTCGTGTCGAGCGTCGCGATGAAGGCCCCGGAAGGCGCCGAGACATTGCCTGCGGCGTCGGTCGCGGTGGCGGTGAGACTGTTCACGCCTTCCGCAAGCGTGACGTTGGTCGATGTCGTCCAGGCGCCATTGGAATCGGCGACCAGCGTCGCGATCAGGGTCGCTCCGTCATAGAGCCGGACCGTGCTGCTGGCCTCGGCGGTTCCGCTGACGGCGACAGAGGCGACATTGGTGAGGCCGTCAGTCGCGCTCGCCCCCGCGTCGGGCGAGATGCCGGCGATGGACGGCGCGTCCGGAACATTGGTGTCGATGAGCAGGATCCCGGCGGGATTGGCGGCGGCGCCATCCAGAATGGCCAGGTTTCCCGAGGCGTCCTTGATGTCGCCGCCGTCCGGCACGAGCCCCAGCACGGTCAGATCGAATGTATTCTGCCCCGACGTCACGACATAGGTGAAGGTCAGCGCGTTCGTGCCGGAGCCTCCCGCATAGGTCGCGATTCCGCCGTCGTTCAGCACCAGGAATGGCGACCCGGCGACCATGACGCTGTCGCTGAAATTCACCGTCAAAATCACCGATTGGCCGGCGCCGAGACTGGCGGCGCCAGGATTGGCCACGACCGATGCGACGACCGGCCCGTTGCTGACGGTGAAACTGTCTGCGTTGGAAAGCAGGCTGGTTCCGGCGGCGTTGGCCTCCGTCGCTGTAACGCTATGGCCGCCCCCGACGACCGGAGTCGAGAAGGTGAAGACCCAGCCGCCGTCGCTTCCAACCGTCGTCGTCCCGGCGGCGACGCCGTCAATGAAGACATTGATGGTATCGCCGCTATAGCCCGTTCCGGTGACCTGAAGCCCGCTGCTGGGGGCAAGCCCGCCGCTGCTTGGGGATGTGATGACGGGCGCGGGCGGAGTCACCAGCACACGCGCGGTTGCGGTGCCCCACCAGGCGCTCGATCCCGTCGGAATGCTGACTTGCGAAGAATCATTGCTGAAGTATTCGTTGGAAATCCAGAAGGCGTTCGGGTCGCTGGGATCGACGACCACGGACGAAGAAACGCCCCAACGCTGCACGCCGGTCGTCGGATCGGCGGAGCCCAGCGGGTTGTTGGTGACCGGGGCCGAACTCGCCTGAAACAGCACCGGCGCGCCGAAGTTATCGTTGCGCCCGGCGACAATGTAATAATCTGCCGGCAAAACCGACGCGCCGGAGGCGGTGAAATTGATCAGTACGTCTCCAGCGCCATTGACGGCGATGGAAGCGTTGAAGAGCGCGATATCGGATGTGAAGCCGAGCGACGCGGCGGAAATATTGCCGCCCTGGACGAGGATGGGCTTGGTCACGCCATCCGTGGCGTTGGTGACGTCGAGCTGGAACCATTCGAGCTGCGGCTGCGTCGCGCCGACCGGCATGACCAGACTGACGCCATAGACATAGTTATGGCCGTCGATCGAAGCATAGGCGAGGCTTCTGATATTGCCGCTGCCGGCGTTGATTTTGGCGCTCGTCCCGGCCTGGGCCACGAGGAAGTTGCTGCCGCCGCCGCCCTGGTCGCTGTTGCCGAGCGCGAAATTCTGCATCGGGGTGAAGACGCCGGTGCTGGCGTCATAGGTCTGGTAGTTGAGATAGGTCTGCGATCCGTTGGAATAGGAGGCCACCAAAAAGGTGACGCCGTCGCCAGAGATGGAATTGAAATGGCCGTTGTTGAGATTGGTGAGAGTCTGGACGCCCGGCGAGGCGGTGGTGATCGTCGCGCCATTGACGACATCGGCGAGCGGAACCACAAAAGTCTTCGTGCCGCCGCTGACCTGAGCGGTGATAAGGACATTGGTTCCGTCGACCGAGAGGCCGGGCATGTCCGTGTCTGTCGATCCCGTCGCCAGCATCGAGACATTCCAGCCAAGGTCCGGATTGGCCGTCGTCGCGATATCGATATCGATATTGCCGGTGGACACGTGATAGACGAGCGCGATCGCGACATAGAGTCCCGACGCGCTGTCGTAGGTCAAACGCGTATCCAGCAAGGATTTGACGTCGCCCGCATTCGGGGCCGATGCGAAGACCGAATAAAGGCTTTGCGTCTGCGTCACATTGGTCGACAGATTGGTCCATTGCAGCCGCGACGTCTCGCTCGTCACCACGAAATTCGGCCCGACCGCGAGCGCGTTCTGCGGGGGCCAGTTGGTCGAATCGGAAATGCCGGGGATCCGGGTGGTGACAAGGGAAGACGCGACGGTGGGCGTGGTGGAATAGAGATCCAGGATCGGGGCCGTCCCGGTTTCGCCGATCGGCGCGAGGCCATAGAGGTCCAGGATCGTCGCCAGCAACGCATATTGGTTGGCGGCCTCGCTGTTGAGGACGCCGGCGGGGACGCCGGCGCCGACGACAATGGTTGCGATCTGGTTCGGATATTGTCCGTCGTCGCCTTCGTCGAAAGTGATGACCAGCAGGGAATTATTCGCCTGCGCCCACGCCGCATAAGCCATGATATTGGCGCCGAGCCACGTGTCGCCGGAAGCGACCGTGTTCGTCATGTTATTCAGGTCGCTCGGCGTGACGAAGGATACGGTCGGAAGCGCGTCGAAACCGGCCGCAGTGGTTGGGAAGGCGGAGAAAGGCAGCCCGACGCCCGCCGAACTGTCGAATTCCTGCCACGGCATATGCCAGGGCGCGGCGCCCGGCTCCGCATAGCCCGCGAAGGTCAGTCCTGCATTCGCCAGACTGCTGGCCAGCGTCGGGACATCGCTCGGATAGGTCGACGGCACGGTGTCATCTGTTACGCCCTGCGTCGAGCCGGAGAACAGGGCGATGTAATTTGGCTGGCTCGGATGGGCGACCGCATTGTAATTGGTGAACAGCATGCCCATCGAGGCCAGCAGGTTCAGGTTCGGCGCCAATGGATTGCCGATGACCTCATCGAAACCTTTGTTTTCAAGGTTGAGGACGACAATGTGGCTCGGCGCGGCGGTCATGAAGGCGCTCCCTGGGATAATTCACGGCGCGATGGCGCCGCGGGGATGATCGCGTCTTTTCGAAATCGGCCTCAGCCGCTCATTCGGGCGGCCGAATAAGACTTATTCGGGGAAAAATCCTGCGGAAGGGGTAGGCCGCATTACGCCTTTGGGCTGCGAAACGCCCCACGAGGCTCCGCGCGCAGCCTCCGGGCCGCTACGCCGCGCGCCTCATTCGCCGTTATGGCGCTTGAGCACATCCAGCAAAGGCGGGGAAGTCGCCAGCGCCTTGTCCGATTTCTGCGTTCCCCAGGAATAGGCGTAATCGAAGACGGGATGAGGGATCCTTTCGCGCCACAGGTCCAGAATACGGCGCAGCTCCTCGGGGTCAGGCAGGCGGTAGCCGCCGCCTTCGGATCGCCATTCGCCGCCGCCGAACGTCTGGTAGATGGGAACGACCGCCGCGTCGGATATTCCGATCCGCCGACCCGCCTCCACGAAGCGATCGATCATGGCGAAATCGCATTCCCGCCAGTCCCGCCGGCAAGGATAAGGCGCGATTCCGAACAGGTCGACATGGCTGTTGTCAGGACCGAGCGACGCGTCGAAAGCCGGCGCGGCGGAGGTCCCAATATTCATCAAGGCGACGAAGGTCGCGATTCCCGCGCGGCGCGCATGGATCCAGTCGGATTCGGCGCGCAGGCCCTCGGCCTTGCAAGGCCGCCGCCAGCGCCCCGACGGATCGGGATCGTCCATCAGGTAAAAGCCGAATAATTTCGGATGATCGATCACGGACTCGACCAGCCCGCGAAAGCGCGCGTCTGCGCCTTCGCACGTGCCGATCCACATCAGCCCCTTCACATCGCGGGGCAAGGAGTCCAAAGACTCGGCGCTCGATACATCCGCCAGATTGAAGCCGTAATCGCCCGGGACAAAGCGGCCCCCCGGATCAAAATTGCCATTCACGGCGAAATGGCGCGGCGCATTCGCGGCGTCGCCGGCGACACAGTTTCTTGCGCCACACGCCATCACGGCGATCAGCGCGATTGCGCCGAGCCATAATTTTCGCTCGCGCGACTCCATTGCGGTCTCCTGATGCGGACGCGGAATTTCGCGCACGAAATAAGCGTTCCGCGTCGTTCGCCACGGCGGAACGGACGGAGGTCATCCCGTTCCGACGGCGACTTCGCTGAATTGCGCGACAATGGCGCGCTCCGCCTTGCGGACATGGTCATCGAGCAATTCGCCATCCCCCGAACTGAGAGCCAGAACCTGCCGTCCGCGCCGGCTGAGCAGTCGGTCGATCCGTTGCGCGAGCGCCGCCTGTTCCGGCGCGTCGGAGCGCCTTTCCTCGAACAATCGGCCCACGCGGCCGGCCAGCTCCATGCGCCGGCTGATCCGTGTTTCGATATCCTTGACCGGCGCTTCGACGCGAATGGCCAGATCGGACTGCGGAACGACGTCGAGCAGCCCGCCGATCGTCGCGTCGTCAATGCCGGGCTGGACTTCGGCGATCGACGCGATGGCCTGGATATAGGCCTGATCGAAAATCCAGATTTTTCGATTCCGGGCCGCCTGGGCCCAGGCGTTGGACAGCCGCGCCAGATATTGCCGCATGCGCAGCGCGCGAAAGATTTCTCCCTGCGGCAAGGCCTGCGTCAGTTCGCTGGCCACGCGCCCGGAGCCGCCGGCGTTCGGCTTCTTCGCCACATTGAACATCAATTCACAGGCTGGAACCACCAGCCGGCGAAAGGCGTCGGAAAAGGGCTGCGGCGGAGGCGCGCCGGCGGGGGAGTTCTCGCCGGGCCGCGCGCTGAGCCTGAGTACGACCGGATAGCCGGACGCCCGCAGATGATTTGCGAGGCCGATCGCAAAGGTTGTCTTGCCGGACCCCGGCGGGCCAAAAAATTCGAGGATCAACGCCGCCTCCACTCACAACACATTCCACACGGCCTGTTTGACCTTGCCGGTTACATCTTCCAACGGCGCCCGGGCGTCGATGCGAATGATTTGCGCGCCCGGAAATTGCAGCCGTTCCAAACTGGCCAGGCGCTCCACGATCAGCGCCGGGTTCATGTCCGGCTCTCGCTTCTGGACGGTTTCAGGACCGACCTGGAGCTTGACGACCAGATCGGGCGGCGCGCGATGCGCGCGCATATAGATCGCTTGTTCGAAACGCCGCAGCCAGTCGGGCGCGGCGGGCAGCCGATAGAGCAGCGGACCGTCGTTGAAATTTTCGATTTCGTTTTGAGGATAGCGGTCGGTGACGACAATGAAGCCGCGCCGCGCCGCGCGCTGGATCGTGATCAGCTTGTGCCGTTTGTCGAGCGCCACGGCCATTGCCCAGACCGCGAACAGCGCGGAATAGACCGGGCCCGGAGGCCGATCGGAAATATTGCCATGCGACGCGCCTTTCGGCTTCGTCTTGATGAAGCGGGCGATCAATCCGGCAAGGGCCTTGAACGGCGCCAGGACCAGGGAAGGCGCCCCGTCGCCGGTGCCGAAATAGACCCTGACGACATCGATTTCGGGTCCGAGCCAATTGCGGATCGTTGTCGCCGCCGTGCTCTTGCCGGAGCCGTCTACGCCCACGAAGGCGATCACGAGGCCGCCACCCGGCGCGCGCCGCCCCCAGATGCGGGGCGTTCGCAGATGGCGCCGGTTGAAGGCCCCGAATAGAAAAGCCGCCGTCCGCGCCGCGCCGACCAGCGCCGCCTCGACGCCGCCACAACGGCGCGGCAGCGACAAGGCGCCGGCGACTTCCCGGCGTAAGCTGGCGGGCGCGCCCATCGGATCGTCAATGATCGCGCGGACGACACGCCCGGCGAGATCGCTGTCGAAAACTTCCTCGGCCGCGCTGCGCAAGCCGACGCTGTCGATCGCTGGCGCAAGCTCGGCGAAATCCGCGCGGAATTTCTGGTCGATCTGCTCGCGGCGCGCAATCTGGACCGGATCGAAGCGG
This sequence comes from Rhodoblastus sp., assembly GCF_019449565.1. Classification (GTDB taxonomy): domain Bacteria; phylum Pseudomonadota; class Alphaproteobacteria; order Rhizobiales; family Beijerinckiaceae; genus Rhodoblastus. The sequence goes on from NZ_JAGRPM010000061.1 coordinate 14,474, forward strand.
CTGAATTCAAGCTGACGGCGCACGAATAGCAGCAGCGCCGCGTCTTCGGGGGCCAGCACGCGCGGATTCCGGCCGGGCAGGAGCCGGCTGCGCTCCAGAAACGCCGTTTCGCACGGCAGGCGGGCGTTCTTGAACAGGGAGGGACCGAGGATCAGCCGGAAATGGACATGGGCGTGGAGCAAGGCCCCGCTGACCGGATCGAAGCCCAGAAAGCTCGACATCGCCGGATCGTCCCGGCCAGGCCCGTCGGGCGCCGGCTTGAAGCCGCAATCGACGAGAATCTGCAGCGCCTGCTGGCGATCGGTCCGCGCGATCAGCAGATCGAGGTCCGAGCGGCCGGCATAGGCGTCGGGCAGGCGGCTCGGGCTTTTCCAGCTGCACCAGGCGAGATCGGCGCGCTCGAAAGCCTCGAACAGGCGCTCATAAAGGGGCGGGGGCGCGGGCCGATCATTCTCGACCCCATAGTCGGGGATAGCCATGGAAACGTTCATTCCGCCGCCCCCCCGATCATCATGCGCCGATCCGCGGCGTTGGGCTCGTCCTTGTCCTCCGGCCTGGCCTCCAGCGCCTGGTCCGGCGCCGGCCTCGTCAGCGAGACAATCCACTCCTGGCCGTCCGGCAAGCGCCGGGCGACCGCCTTGCGCAACGGCTGCAGGACGCGGAACGATTCCGTGCGAAGCGCGGTAAGCCGCGTAAACTGAGCTTCCCAGTTTATGGGGCCGAGAACGGATGGCGCTTCCGCATCCGTCAGTGCAAAAAAAACCTTGCGGCGCGGACGGCCAGCCCTCGACGCTTCCCCCGAGGCCGAGACTTCCCGTAGCGACGTCGCGACGTCCCGGTATTCCGTCGCGCCCGCCGCGACATTGAGAACGACAGAGTCCGCCAGCCTGACCATCACCCGCGCCGCCGGCGACGCCGAGGTCGAGGGAGCCGCCAGCACGATCCAGTCATAACAGCGGCGCATGTCTTGAAGCGTCCGGGCCAGCGCGCCCGAAGCCGCCTGCGCAAGCAGATCCGCGCGATCGGCGGCCAGCAGGCAGCAATGGATCTGTGCGCCGCCGCGCCGCGCCGCATCGGCGGCCTCGGCATATTGCGCGGCCATCGAGTCATGGTCGGCCACCGCGAGCAGCACGCTCTTCATGCGCGACGCCGCCAGCGCCAGGTCGAAGGCGAGATCGTTTTGCTGCGAACCGCCGGCCGGGGCGACCACCACTGTTTGTTTGGTCCTCGCGCCGGGCGCCATGAAGATATTGACAGCCATTTCTTCGATCGCCGCGTCGTAATTGGCCGCGTTCCTTTGCGACGATTTCATTTGGCCCGGCTGATACAGCTTCGGCGGCGCCGATCCGGCGACCGGAAAGGGGAAGGTCCGGCGCAGGTCGCCCGCGTTGCGAATGTGACGGTCGAGCCGTCCAAGCAGCAGCGCCAGCGCGACGCCAAACAGGGCGGAGGCGATGATCGCCGGAACGATGATGAGGATCGGACGCGCGGAGCTGGGCTGCTCCGGCGGGCGGGCCAGGGCGTAAACCTTGATGGGCGGCGACAACGCCAAAACTTGCCGGCGATTGGCGGCCTGACGCTGCGCCAGCGTCTGGTTCAGCCTTTCCGCGTCAAGCTCCTGCTGAAGGTCCGCGACGCGGGCGTCCGCCTTGCTCAGGGCGGCGGCGTCGGCGTCCGGGTGTCCATCCAATTCCTTGCGTTCGGTCAGGGCCTGCCGGTATTTGCCTTCAAGCTCGTCGATCCGGCGCATTTGGCGCGCCGACGCTTCCGCCGAGGCGTCGGGCGAGAGGCTTTCATCGACATAGGCCTCGGCGATTTCATTGGCCACGCGCGCCGCCACCTCAGGCGATCTGGCGGTGAAATTGACCGAGATCAGATGCGAGCGCAATTCCTGCATCACCTTGAGGTGACGCTCGACGTCCAATGCGCTCTTGAAGCGGCCGCTGAGCAATTCGTCATTGTTCATTTCCGCCAGCGCGCGGTCGAGATGCGCCCGCGAGGTCAGCATGGCGATATGGGTGTCGATGGCGCTGTCATCGGCGCGACGCGCGCTGTCGGCGGTTTCGCTGTCGTTGTAGATCAGCAGCGCCTTGGCGGTGTAGCGCGGCATCAGGATCAGAGCGGAGAAGATGGCGAGCGCCGCGCCGACGCCGATGCAGATCAGCACCAGCTTCCTGCGCTCGATCAGGGTCTGGATCATGCCAGCGAAATCGACGCGCGAGCTTTCGCCCGACGGAAACCCGTCGTCACGCTCGGTCTCGAAAGCCCTCTGTGTCGGGACGGCTGCAATCCTGTTCATCCCCGACGATATCTTGAGTCGCCTTGTCATGCTTCCATCCTCGCGCGCAGGCCAGACGTCAAATAAGGTCTGGCCGCCCGGCGAAGGACGTTTTCAGGTTGCGACGACCGCGCGCTGACGAGAGCGCCGCAAACCAGAAACCAGACAAAGGGATGCCGAAAAACGACATGGAAACTGCCGAAAGCGTTGATGGCGAGCAAGGCCGCCACTATTCCGTCGGCTCCGGCGCGCCAGGCGCGCCAAAGACCCAGGCCGACGATACAGAGATAGGCGCATACCGCGAGCAGGCCGCCTTGCACGAAGAGTTCGAGCAGCGTGTTATGCGCTTCGAAATTGGGGGCCAGCCCCGCCGTGGGATGCTGCATATTCATGGGCTCATTGCCCGAGCGCCGGCCAGCCAGCACGATATTGGGGATTTCGAGATGCGGCCCCGGCCCGAGGCCGAGCAGCCATGAATCGGCGCCGCGTTGCAGAGCCTGTTTCCAGAGCTCGAAGCGGACCGAGGAATCTTCCAGTTCGTTCCGGCTGTCGCGCGCGAGGCCGCTGGCGTCGGGCAGAAGATTGCCTCCTTCACTGATCACCGGCAGCGTGACCAGCGCGACATAGACGACCAGCGCGCCGGCCGCGGCGCTGAAGGAAAGCGCCGGAATTTGCTGCCGCTCAAGCCGCAGCAGCCAGCGCGACGCCTTGGCCGTCAGGAAAAAGCCCAGGCCCGCGACGACGACAATGACATAGGCGTTGCTCTTGGCCTGCCAGCCGCCGACCACTGCCAGGACGCAGCAGAAGATCGCAAACGCGCGGCGCGAGCCGGATTCGACATCGGCGAGGTGAAGCGAGAAAAACGCCATCAGCAGGCAAAGCAGCGCGAACTGATTGGGGTTCGAGGTCCAGCCGCGCATGCGGTCCCAGTACCAGGGGTCGATCTCCGTAAAAACGAACAGGCCGGCGGCGTTGGCGAGCTGTAAGACCAGCAGGACCGTGCCCGAAATCACGATCGCCCATTCTATGCGCCTCACGCGTTGCGCGGCGGCGGGGCCGAGCGTCAGCATCAGGCAGATCACAGCCACCAGGCCATCCGCGACGATGTCGTGCAACCCGAGCGAGGCGTCGAAATGAACGCCCGATGCGATGGTTCGGATCATCCCGAGGCAGAGAGCGAATGCGAACATCGCCCAGAAAGCCGAGATCTCCATGCTGGCCCGGGTCACGATCCATTCCGACCGGATGAACTTGCACGCGAACATTCCGGCGATCCAGGACGCCAGCAGGATTTCGCCCGGCCCGGCAAAGGACGTTTCCGACCGGAACTGCGTCGTCATCGCCAGCAGCATGCCGAGCGCGAGCGTCCAGTCCAAAATCCGATCGAAGCGTGAGACGGGCATGAGGTTGAACTTTCCCTGTCGTCGGCGAGGCCAGGCTTGGCGCTCTATTCGGCGGCCTGGCCGAATGTCGGCCCCGTGGCGGGCGGCTCGGCGAGCGCGCGCCGCAGACGCGCCCTCGTCAACAGGCGCTCGTAAAGCGCGGCGTGGCGGTCCACGACATTGTCGAGACTGAAGGTCCGCCGGATGAGCGCCGGGCCGCGCGCGCCCATTGCGGAGGCCGCCTCGCGGTCGTCAAGCAATGCGATCACGCGGTCGGCCAGCGCGCGCGGATTGCGCAATGGCGTCACCAGGCCGCTCCATTTGTCCTCGATCACTTCCCGGCATCCGGGGATATCCGACGCGACGATCGGCAGGCCGGCCAGCGCCGCCTCCATCACGGCGCGGGGCACGCCTTCGGCATATTCGGTCGGGAAGGCGAAAATATCGGCCATTGCCAGCAGCGAGGGCACGTCGCTGCGCGAGCCCGGGGCGACGACATAGCCGGCGTGGCGCTCGAATTCCTCGGCGCGCATGGCGAAGGGGCCTTCGCCCTCGCGCGGGCCGACGATCAGGAATTTGACGTCCGGATGAGTGGCGTGAACCAGCTCCGCCGCCTGAAGCAGCGCGGGAATTCCCTTCTGGCGCGTCACGCGGGTCGCCGTGATGACGACCGGCGAGTCGCCCAGCCCCAGCTCCTTGCGCAAAGCCTCGCGCGAGGGGCCCGCGGCCCGGGCGCGCTCGAACCCTTCGACGTCGATGCCGGCGCCGGGGATGATTTCCGGCTCGCTGTCGCCCAGCAGATGATTGTCGGCGAAGAATTTGAAATCGCCATTATGCTCGAACACGGTCGCGCTGGCCGCTTTCGCCGCCCGCCGCTGCAACGGGTGATAGAGGCAGCGCAGCGCCAGGGCGCTCGCGGAACGCGACGAATAGATCCAGCCGCGTCCGTTGATGGTCCGCACGAGATTGGTGCGCAGGTCGCGCGGCGCGGCCAGCGCGACCATCACGCTGAGCTTGCTGTCGAAGCAATGCGCCACATCCGCGTCCACACTGGTCAGGAGCTGCGACAATTCCCGCATGCTTCCGAGATCGCGCAGCGGCGAGACGAAGCGGCCAAAATGGATCGACCTGAACGGCACGCCCGCTTCCGCGAAGGGCTTGGGGTCGCCGCTGGCCGCCGCCGTTACGCGATAGCCTTTCGCCTTCAGTGCGAGCATGAAGGGAAGCCGCATGAAATGATCTTCGCCGCCGATGAAAAGCAGATGCGCAGGCACGGGGCTTCCCTTCTCTTTTCTGTGGCGCAATGCGCCATTGCTCGAAAAAATGCTCGGTCCGAAGCGGCGTGGGGTCAATCTTCCCCTTGGCTTGCGCGGCGCCAAATGGGCGGAGACGAAACGGCCCAGCTATCGCCAAAGGAGGCCGCCGCTACGCCTTAAGAGGTAGCCGCCGGCGCGACGCCATCCAGGGCTTCGGCCTCGCGCTTCGCCAGCCGCGACTTGAATCCCGCCCAGACAAAAGCCAGTCCGGCCAGCGTGCCAGCCGCGCCCGCCGCCGACATCAGCCAGATCGTCGCCAGCGCGCCAATGTCCATTCGGGCGCCGAAGAAAATCGCGCCGAAGACCAGCGCGCAGGTGCTCAGTTCGGCCGTGAAGCGCATGATCTGGAATCGATAGATCGAGGTGATCTCGACGAAAGGCGCGGCGAGCGCCTGCGCCGCGGCGAAGATGGAAAAGGCGAAGCAGATCTGACCGGTCGCCGCCCATTTGGCGCCGAGCAATAGGCCGGCGAAGGATGGCGCCAGCGCGCCGAAGGCCAGGATCGGAAGGCAGACGAAAACCACGCTGACCAGAAGGATCTTGCGCGCGAGGGCCTTGACGGCGCGCGTTCCGGCGCCGCCGCAGACTTCGGAGGTGAATATGTGGCCGAGCGACAGCGAGATGACCGCGACCGGCGCCAGAACCAGCCGGTAGGCCATGCCGACCAGACCGGCGATCTCCGCGCCAAACAGCGAGCCGAGCAGGATCGGCGGCGCATTGGAGACCATCTGCGACGCGACATGGGCCGGCATCACATAAAGCGGAAAGCGCCGGTTTTCCTCGGCCTTGCGCCTGAGTTGCGACAGCGGCGGGCAGAAGACTTCCCTGACCTCGGAAGCGCGCAAGGTCCGCAGGAGGATGAAGCTGGAATAGAGAACATGGCTGATCAGATGGGCGACAATGAGCGAAACGGCGGAACCGCCCGCAAGGCCAGCCGCCAGTTGCAGCGCTGTCATCGTCGTGGGCTGCATGAAACGCGCGAGCGCCAGCGTTTTCATGGCGTTGCACCGCACCGCCCAGGCGGAGGTCGCCGCCCATAGGCCCGCCAACAGCACGCCCAGCGGCGTCAGTAGGCCAAGGGTCGCGGAAGCCGGCGCCAACGCGCCCGGCAATCGCGCGCCGAACTGGTTCAGCGCGGCGGCGGCGCAGAGCGACAGGACCAGAATCGTGACCATCGCCAAAGCCAGGATCGGGCGCGCGTGTTCTCGCGACGCAGCGCCGTAAAGCGCCGAATCGAACTTGAGCCCTGCAATGGGTCCGCAGATATTGACGATGGACAGATAAATCGTGAACAGGCCGAAATCGGCGGGCGTGAATTGGCGCGACAGCAGCGGCAGCGCCAGGACGAAAGTCAGCTGGCCTGCGGCGGTCATGCCCGACAGACCTGCCGCCTTGCGCGCCAGCGGACCGAAGCGTGCGAAGAGATCTCGACGGGCGATCAGCCGCATCGGATGGAATTCGCTTGCTCTCATTTGATGAGAAGCCCCAATCGATCGCTCGGTTGCGCGGGCGCCTTCGCATCGGCCAGCGCCGGCGGCGCGTGGCGCGCCGTCAGGGCGCCTAGCGTCATAAAGATGATCTTCAGGTCCGCACGCAGTCCGATCTCGTCCAGATAGTTCTGGCAGAGCTTGAATTTCATCGGCATCAGCGTTTCGCGATAGAAGCGCGCGGGATCGCTCGCGCCCTCCAGCAGCGCGCCCTCGTCGCGCAGAACGATCGAGGCGTAATCGGTGACGCCCGGCCTGACCGACAGCAGGATCTCGCGCTGTTGCGGCGTGTAATGCGCCATGAGATCCGGCGTTTCCGGCCGCGGCCCGACCAGCGACATTTCGCCGACCAGCACGTTGAACAATTGCGGAAGCTCATCGAATTTGGAGGCGCGCAGCCAAGCGCCGACCCGCGTGATGCGCCGGTCTCCATTGGCGGTGAAATTGGGCCCGGCGCCTTCGGCGTCAGCGCGCATGGTCCGGAATTTCATGATGCGGAATGGAGCGCTATGGCGTCCGACGCGGGTCTGCCGGAAAAACACGGGACCGGAACTGTCGCATTTGATCGCCGCCGCGATCGCCGCGAATAGCGGCAGGCACAGGGCTAGGCCGCAGGAAGCGGCGCAGATGTCGAACAGGCGCTTCAGCGCGAGGCTGCGCCGGGGCTGCGGTGGAAGCGATGGCGGGCGTTCGCCCGCTTCCGAATCGAGAGCTTCGTCCATGGCGTGTCACCCAAGTTCGTCATGCAGGAGCGAGATGACCTGATCGGCCTCTTCCCGGGTCATGGTCGGAAACAGCGGCAATGTCAGCGCGCCCTCAAAATAGCGATCGGCGTGGGGAAATTCACCGGCTGCGCCCGGCCGCCCGCGCCAGAAACTCATCTGATGCAGCGGGCGGTAATGAACGGAGACGCCGATGCCGGCGTCGCCCAAACGGCCGATCAGCTCGTCGCGGCTGCGGCGCGCGCCAGCGTGGACGCGGATCGGAAAGAGATGCCACGAATGCAGGCCATTGCCAGGCGCGGGTGGCGGCAGGTCGAGCGGCAGGCCCGCCAGCGATTGCAGATAATATTCCGCTATGGCCTGCCGCCCCTGCTGAAATTCATGGACGCGGCGAAGCTGCTCGACGCCGATCGCGGCGGCGAGATCGGTGAGGTTATATTTGAAGCCGGGCGCGACGATGTCATAGGACCAGCTGGCGCCAACGCGGTTGAAACGGTCGAAGGCGTCACGGTCCAGTCCATGCGTGCGCATGATGCGCGCCCGCCGCGCGATTTCGGGATTGCGCGTCACCAACATGCCGCCTTCGCCGGTGGTGATCGTCTTGTTGGCGTAGAAGCTGAACACGCAGGCGTCGGTGTCCCAGGCGCCAATCAGCCGGCCATGCCGATGCGCAGGCAAGGCGTGCGCGGCGTCTTCGATGACCTTTAACCCATGTTCGCGCGCGAAGGCCCCAATGGCGTCGAGATCGCAGGGCCAGCCGCCGAAGTGGACCGGCACGATGGCCTTGCAGCGCGGCGTCAACCTGCGCGCGGCGTCTGCGAGATCGATGGTCAGGGTGACAGGATCGACATCGACCAGCACCGGCTCGGCGCCGAGGTGCTGGAACACCGCCGCGGAAGCGGTGAAGGTCAGCGTCGGGACAAGGACTTCGTCACCCGGCCCGATTCCGCAGGCCTCCGCCGCCAGATGCAGGCCGGCGGTGGCGGAATTGACGGCGATGGCCTCGACGCCGCCGCCGAGGAATTCTGCGAAGTTCTGCTCGAACTCCTGACATTTCCGGCCTGTGGTCAGCCAGCCGGAACGCAGGACTTCGATGGCCGCCAGGACCTCGTTTTCACCGATCGACGGACGGAAGAAAGGTACGGACATGCGGGCGCCCCGAAATTGCTTCATCTGATTCAGATTGCGAGTTTCCTGGTGCGGGCGTTAGTTCGCTTTCAGGCGTCGCCGACCGCCTTTTGTATCGCAACTACGCCTTTGGGGCGCCGGAGCATCCGCAAAGTGGGCGGAACGAAAGCCCTTTGCGACTATATTTTTTAAAGCGCGACGGCTCCTATCATTGAATTCGCTGTTCGACCGCGAACGCGCCCTTTGTTCAGCCAGCTTCGCCTGTCCGACCGGAGGAATGCGTTTCCGCCCCGAACGGATCAAGCGCCCCACTGCCAGATCAGGGGCGGTCCAGAATGCACTCGGAGATTGCGCAATGTCTTCACGTCGTCTTTCCGATCTTCGTCTGGCGGATGCGTCCAGCGTGGTCAAAACGCTCGGTCAGAAAGCGTTGACGCCCCTCTCCGGAGAGAAGGACGTTTCGAATTACAGCTCCAGCATTTCCGGCCGCCGCGTGATGGTGACCGGGGCCGGCGGCTCGATCGGCTCGGAACTGGTCGCGCAGATCGCCATGCTCGGCCCGGCCCATCTCGTTCTCGTCGAAGCCTGCGAATATAACCTCTATCAGGTGGGGCAGACGATCGAACGCCTTCGGCCCGCATTCAGCTTGACCGCCAGCATTTGCGACATTCGCGACGAGGACGCCGTGCGCAACCTCTTCGTGCGGGAAAAGCCCGAGATCGTCTTCCATGCCGCGGCGCTGAAACATGTGCCGCTGCTCGAAGATCATAATGTCATCGAGGCGGCGCGCACCAATGTTCTCGGGACCAAGATCGTTCTCGATCTCTGCTGCGCTTTCGGCGCGGATTTCGTGATGATCTCGACCGACAAGGCGGTCAATCCCTCGTCCTGCATGGGCCTGACCAAGCGCGTCGCGGAAGTTTACGTCCATGATCGCGCCAAGCGCTTTTCCGGCATTCGCACCAGCCTCGTGCGCTTCGGCAATGTTCTCGGCTCTTCGGGCTCGGTGGCGCCCTTGTTCCAGAAGCAGATCGAGGCGGGCGGCCCCGTGACGGTCACCCATCCGAAAATGACCCGCTATCTGATGACCATCGACCAGGCGGTCCGGTTGACGCTGGCGGCGTCGAGCCTGCCGCAGCAGGGCTTTTCGCTCTATGTGCTCGACATGGGTCGCCCTGTCCGCATCGTCGACATGGCGATCGAAATGATCAAGCGCGCCGGTCTGCGCCCCTTCCTGGACATCGACATCCAGTTCGTCGGGGTCCGTCCCGGCGAGAAGCTGCACGAAGAGCTGAGCTATGACTGGGAAGAACTCCTGCCGACGCCGATCGCGGGCGTCCGCTCCGCCAAGCCGCGCTTCGATCCGGAGCCCAAATTGCACCTGATCGACTCGTTGCTCGCCGCCGCGACCGCGCGGGACGCCAAATGCGTGAAGCAGGCGCTGGTCGAAATCGTGCCGGAATATGTCGGGGCCAAGCGGCGGGTGGAGCGGCAGAGGAAGACCAAGATGTGGACGCCGCCGAAGCAGCTGCAAACGCAGCCGCTCGAAATCGTGTCCGCGCCCGCGCCGACGCAACTCAAGGCGCCAGTCGGCCCGCCGATTGAGCAATTGCCGTTGCCCCGGAAAATCCGTCTTGCCGGCGCCGACCGCCGATAATGGAGGCCGTCATGTCTCGGATCATGTCTCGGATCATCCCCTGGCCCTCGGCCCGAACCCTGGCGCGCAAAAAAGCCTTCTTGCGCGCGATCTGCCTGCCCGCCGGTCTCGCCTGCTGCGTTCTTGCGACAGGCCTCGCCCGGGCGGGATCTGGCCCCCAGCCGCAATATCGCGTTCACGCGGGCGACGTCGTCGAGGTTTCGGTCGCCGGCCTCCCGGAACTGCGGATGCGCGGCGCAGTCCAGACCGATGGCGCGATCTCGCTGCCGCTGCTCGGCGCGCTCAATGTCGCCGGCCTCACGCCGGCTGAAATGCGCAAGACCATCCAGCGGGCGCTCGCGCAAAAAATCTATCGCCAGCATGCGCCCGACGGGCGCGAATTGCTTATCGTCATCCAGCCGGACGAAGTCGGCGCGGCCATTGTGGAATATCGCCCGATCTATGTGAATGGCGACGTGGCCAAGCCGGGAGAATTGACTTACCGTCCGGAAATGACCGCGCGCCAGGCGATCGCGCTCGCGGGCGGCGTCGATATCGCGGCGCTGCGTTCGCAGAATCCGGCGATGGAGGCGGCGGCGGTCAGGGGCGAAGTGGACTCGCTCTCCATCGAGCTCGCCAAGGCGGACGCCCGCCTCGCGCGCGTCTCCGCCGAGCTGGACGGAAAGGAAGCGCTTGCCGCGCTGAAACTGCAGGGCCCGGCCGTGTCCTCGGCCGAACTCACGCGAATCCGGCAAGGCGAAGACAATATCATGCAGGCGCGCCTGGTTGATTATCGCCGCGAACGCGACTTTCTACGCGGCTCCATCACCCAACTCGGCGAGCGCACGACGATTCTGGAACGGCAACAGCGCGAGGAAGAGGAAGGCGCACGCGCCGATACCGAAGACCTCCGCCGGATGATCGACTTGCTTGCGAAAGGCAATGTCGCCAATCCGCGCGTGCTGGAGGCGCGCCGGGCGCTGCTGCTGTCGCAGACTCGCGCGTTGCAGGTCACGGACGGGCTGTTGCAGATCAAGAAGCAGTCGACGGATCTGGTGCGGCAGCTCCAGCATTTCGAAGATAACCGCAAGACCGAATTGCTGAAGGAACAGCAGGAGGCCGCCGCCACGGCGAGCATATTGAGGATCAAGCGGGACGCCGCGCTCGACAAGTTGAACCTGCTGTCGCTCGCGCGCTCGCGGCTCTCCGTCGACGACGCCTCGAAAGTCGAGATTCAGCTGGTGCGGAAGGAAAATGACGCCTCGACCCGGCTTACGGTCGATGGCGATTATCCACTGGATCCGGGCGACGTTGTCGAAATCGCCGTCAAGGCGCATTGAAGTTGAAATAGTCGCCGGAAGCAGCCTGAGCTCCGCTTCCGGGCGACGGACCAATTCAATGTTCGGCGGAGCTCCCGCCGCTTCGCCTTCCCGCGAGGGATGCAGGCTGGGCGCTTCCCAAGGCGCCGGCCCGGGCCAAGTCGGCGCCCTTGATGGCGACGTCTGTACGGTTCCGGGCTTGCAGCTTCCGCATGATATGCCGGACATGCACCTTCACAGTGCTCTCGCACATGTTCAGCTCATAGGCGATCACCTTGTTGGGTTTGCCCTGGCGGATCGCCTGGATGACCGCGAGCTCACGGCTGGTGATGCCGCTGGCCGCCGTCGCCTCGGGCGCGGCCGCTGGCGTTTGCCGCGCGGCGAGGAGGCATTGCACCGGGACATAGGTTCCGCCGGCGCCGACAAATCGCAAGGCCTCGACGAAGATGTCGAAACCTGAACTCATCGATATATAGCCATTGGCGCCCTGACTCAGGACCGTGAGCGCCTTGTCGAGGTTGTCAGCCTCGGCCAAAACCATGCAGCGCAAAGGCGGGTCGAGGTCGATCAGGGCCGCGAATTCGGAATCGGCCTCTTCGTCGGACATGGAGACGATGGACAGCACCACAACCGTCGAGCGGTCATAGGAATGCGGCTGCGTCAATTCGGAGAGGCTTCCGCAGGAAACGATATTTCCTTCCCAGTAATCTGCGACGCTGCGATGCAGACAGCTACGAAAAAAGGCGTTGCGCTCGATAACGATGATTGTGTTGGACGTGACAGACCGACCATCGTCGGAATCCGTTTCGCCAATGAGATCCTTCGTGCTTTCGGCCGGCGGCAACTGATTGTTCCAGCCTTTGCCGGCTGCTCCTTGATTGTTTCTGAACATCGCGTCCCTCCCATACGCAATTACTTCCGGGGATAAGTTCCCCAACTCACGCGCTCGATGACCTGAGCGCATTCTTTTCAAAATCGCGCTTTGCGTCGCGACGTCTGTTCAACAACGGGATTTGAGGAAGGCAGGCGCGCAATCGAAAATTGCGCGTTTTATCATGACGTTACACGGCGTCTGGAAATGCGCGACGTTGATGTTTCGAAGGCGATAACCACCTTCCCCGCGCGCACCGGCCTAGCCGGCGCGACCGCATCTATGTCGGCCTTTCCGTTCTTTCGCTCGCATAAGGCGCCGAATTACAGGAATCCGCGCGACTTCACTCGCTCCGGATCATTGTGCCCCCTCACGCACCTGTAGCTGGAACAAACGGTTCGGCTTTTTTTCAAACCGCTTGGTCTGTTCTTCTTCCCATTCGTCAACCTTCGCCTGTGTTAAAATGCCCTTAATGTCTTCGGGCCCCTTTGGTTAACTATGCAAAATTAACGAGTTATTAATCAATTTCGTAAAGGATGAAGTCAGAAATACCGGCAGCAAGTACCCCTCTTGGCGCCGTGACTGAATCGCCCCTCGGCGCTTTGGTAACGACGTCTGGACCAGGCATTGACTACTTAAGTGTTATCAACGCTCTGCCGTTACGTCATCGAACGGTCATAATTCGATAGGGCACATTAGCACGAAAAAATTTTTGTTAAATGCCATTCTTTTTCGGCACTTGGGGCTGGCTTTTCGTCTTAATTTGCGCATTAGCGATAACGCAAACACAACCGATTCGTTGCAACAATTTGAATAAATTACCAATTTTATGCGTGTAGCGTGCGTGTCCGCAGTACAAAAAAGCCTTTTGGCCAGGCTGATGTAACGCGCGAATACCCAAAAGACGTACCTCAAATTACGTAAGGTAAATCGGCGTCGTATAACCATTTCGACTTACTCACAGGGGCGTTTCAGCAGGCGGATGGCCAAAGCGGAGCTAATTTATGGCAAAGCTTTAGCTATGAGAGTTGCTTTTCGTTCTTGCGTCAACGCGTTAACGAATTTTTCCCGATGGATCGCGCGCTCGACTGGCCTTCGCCGGACCGAATCGCGCCAGAGGTCGCGACGTGTTCGTTGGGCCGCGAGACTCCGATTTCGGGGGCGTCGGGCAGTCTGCGGCATATCGTCCGCGCCGTGGCGAGACCGGCTCACCGCACCGCAGCATATCGCCTGATTCTCACAGCAAGATTCTGTCCCTGGAGACAAAATTTGAAAAATCCGCCCAAGCTGTGATCCAAAAATAACAAATAGCATCAAAATGATAAATAGCTCGGCTACTTAAACTTTGCCGTTAACCATACTATTGCAACGCACAATTTCCTTTGCCACAAAAATGGCTGTTAATTACACAGGTTGAGGTTACGAATGTCACAATTTGGCCGGAGTTGAGCACGAGTTTCGGCGCGTCGGGGGGCACGTACGTCGAAAGGCGTACCGATTCGAGGAGCTACAATGACAATAACTGGTCCCGATACGACTCTGCATTATGCAGCGAACGGAAGTCTCGTGAATGGCGTCTATGCGCCTGCCGTTGATGGCTTCAATCTCGCCGATGTCAGTTCCGCGGCTGAGCTCAATGAGTTGCCGGCGGGGGTCAAGGGCCTCGTCTATCTCGGCATGACCGATGGCGTGACTGCCGCGTTCAAGGCGGTGGTCGACGCATGCAAGGGCAATCCCAATCTTTATGGGTTCTATCTTGTCGACGAGCCGAATGGCGACCCGACGATCGCCGCCAATCTGAAGGCTGAGGCGGCCTATATCCACGCGAATCTGCCCGGCGCCATCACCTATATGACCGAGCAGAACCTGAGCGCCGACACCAGTCCGACGTTCTATTACACGCCCGCCAACACGGGCATCGATCTGTTCGGGCTGGATCCTTATCCGGTCAACACCAATGTTCCGAACAGCCTTGACTACAGCATCATCCCCACCGCCGTTGCGGCGGCTGAAAAGGCCGGCATTCCGCTTTCGGCCATCGTGCCGGTCTATCAGGCCTTCGGCGGCGGCGGCTATCCGACCTATATCCTGCCGACCGCCGCGCAGGCGCAGCAAATTCTCGCCACATGGGCGTCGGTCGTGCCGAATCCGGCTTTCGACTACGCCTATAGCTGGGGCGTGCAGCTCAACGATACGGCGCTGAGCAACGATCCTTCGCTGGCCGCAGTCTTCGCGGCTCACAATGCGTCATCCGGCACAACGTCGACGACCACGACCACGACCACGACCACACCGACCGCCCCGTCAACGCCAACCGCCCCGTCAACGCCGACCACGGTCACGGCCGCGCCAACGGTGAAGATCACCAGCGTCGGCGCGACGACCACGCAGGCGAGCCAGACCATTACCGGAACGGTCGATCTCGCCGACGCCGGCTCGACGGTCAATGTATTGGACGGAACGACGAAAATCGGCTCGGCCACGGTCGCGGCGGATGGAACCTGGTCGGCGAAGGTCACGCTGGCCAATCAGGGCGCCAATGTGCTGACCGCGACGGACACCAATTCCGGAGGAACTGGCGTGTCCAATGCGGTGACCTTCTCGCTGACGACTACGACTTCGGCGACGACGACCCCAACCACCCCGACGACCCCGACGACACCCCCGGCATCTTCCTCGGCCATCGCGCCGACGGTCACGATCGCGGATACATCGCTGGACGTTACGGGCCGCGGAGGCAAGGTGGATCTGGGCGTCAGCGTCACGGCGCCTGATTCCGCTTCCGACGTCACGGTCACGATCAAGGGCCTTCCGCGTTATGAATCGATCACGGATGGTCTCGGCGATCGCTTCCACGGAAGTTCGATCACGCTGACCAAGGCGCAGGTCGACAGCGGCCTGACGCTCACGTCTTTTTACCGTGGCACGGGACATCCCGTCGCGACGCTGACCATTACGGCGAGCGACACGGTCGGCGGGGTCGCGTCTTCCTCGGCCAGCCAGTCCATCGTCGTAACCGACCCGCCGCCCGCCACCTCGGGGACGACCTCATCGGCGACGACCGGCAAGGTTGCGCTGTTGAACCAATATATCGCTAGCGGATTCACCAGCGACACGCCGGCTGCCGCCATGCAGTTCGACGCCGCGGCGCGGTTCGGCGGGAACGACTCGTTCCTGGCCAGGCCTCACCACTAGCAGTCCCGGTCCTACCGGATCCCGTGGGCGGCGCCGCCGTCCACGGGTCGGGGACACAAACCAGCGTTGTTTGTTTCGCGTCCCCAGTCGTTGAGCCCAATCCGGCCTCAGCGCTCCTGAAGCGCATCTTCCCTTGGCGAAGGCGCAGTCCGAAACACAAGCGAGAAGAAACGATACCGGATGGATTCACGACAGGATAATGCGCAAGCGCTGGACCCCGGCGCCTTTGCATTGGCGATCTTTCTTCGCCTTCATGGCGTCGCCGCCGCTCGTCCCGATCAGATCAAACGCCAGGCCGGCGAAGATCCTCTGGGCGTCAACGACATCCTGAAACATTCCCGCGCCTTCGGCGTCAGGGCGCGCGCGCGCATGATGGATTGGGCGCGGCTGACGCAGGCGCAATTTCCGGCGATCGCCGCCTTGCGCGACGGCGGTTTTCTGGTGCTGGGCAAGATCAGCGACGAAAATGTCGTGGTCGTGCGCCCCGTCGCGGAATCGCCAAAGCCGGAACTCCTGACGCGTGCCCAGTTCGAAGAGGAGTGGAGCGGACGCGTCCTGCTAGCCGACCGGCGCAGCCTCGACTGGAAGCCGATCGCGGACCAGTCCGTTGCGGGCCTCAAGCGCTTGTTCGCGAGCGCGGCCGGGCGTCTCGGCGAGGCGACGACAAGCCTGCGCAAAATCGCGGGCCGGAACGCGGAGAGCCCCGAGCCTATTTCCGTTCCATCCGGCGAAGCGCCCGAAGGGGATTCTGAATCCGGCCTCGGCGCGCTGGTTCTCCTGCTGGGATGCCACGGCATCGGCGCCGATCCGGCGCAAATCAAGCATCGGCTTGGCGTCGCGCGTGTCGGCGTCGTCGAAATGTTGCGCTGCGCCAAGGACCTGGGCCTCAAGGCGAGCGCGCGCGCGACCAATTGGGATCGCCTGCCGCGGACGCCGCTGCCCGGCATCGCCGTCCTGAAAGATGGCGGCTTCCTGATCCTCGGCAAGGTCGGCGACGACAAGGCGCTGGTGCAATATCCCTCCTCGCCGCGTCCGGAAACGCTGTCGCGCGAGGAATTCGAGGCGATCTGGGACGGCCGCCTGGTGCTGATGGCCCGCCGGTCGCCGCTGTCGGAGCTCAATCGGCGCTTCGACATCACCTGGTTCCTCGGCGCCGTTCATAAATATCGCCGCCTGCTCGGCGAAGTTCTGATCGCATCCTTCTTTCTCCAGCTCTTTGCGCTCGTTTCGCCGCTGTTCTTCCAGGTCGTGATCGACAAGGTGCTGGCCCATCGCAGCATGAGCACGCTGGACGTGCTGATCGCAGGCCTCGTCGCCGTGACCCTCGCCGAGGGCGTTCTCGGCGCCTTGCGGACCTATCTGTTCACGCATACGACCAATCGCATCGACGTCGAACTCGGCGCGCGGCTGTTCAAACATCTGCTGGCCTTGCCGATCGCCTATTTCCAGGCGCGTCGCGTCGGCGATTCGCTGGCGCGGGTGCGCGAACTTGAAAACATCCGGCAATTCCTGACCAGCTCGGCGCTGACTCTGGTGGTCGATCTCGTCTTCACCTTCGCCTTCCTGGCGGTGATGTTCTATTATTCGCCGTTCCTGAGCTGGCTCGTGCTGGCGTCATTCCCGCTCTATATCGGGCTTTCGGCAGGCGCGGCGCCCTTGTTCCGCCGCCGCCTCGACGAGAAGTTCAAGCGCGGCGCGGAGAACAACGCCTTTCTGGTCGAATGCGTCTCGGGCGTCGAAACGCTCAAGTCGATGGCGGTCGAGCCGCAGATGCAGCGCCGCTGGGAAGAGCAGCTGGCGGGCTATGTCGCGGCGAGCTTCCGCGTCCTCAACCTGAACAATAACGCCAGCCAGGCGGTGCAGACGATCAACAAGCTGGTGACGGCGGCTACTCTTTATTTCGGCGCCAAGCTGGTGATCGGCGGCGATCTGAGCGTCGGTGAACTTGTGGCCTTCAACATGCTGGCCGGCCGCGTCAGCGCGCCCGTGCTGCGGCTCGCGCAGATGTGGCAGGAGTTCCATCAGGCCCGCCTCTCGGTCGACCGGATGGGCGACATTCTCAACTCCGTG
Organism: Rhodoblastus sp.; assembly: GCF_019449565.1. Lineage (GTDB taxonomy): Bacteria > Pseudomonadota > Alphaproteobacteria > Rhizobiales > Beijerinckiaceae > Rhodoblastus. Next base: position 31,878 of record NZ_JAGRPM010000061.1, read on the forward strand.
CCGGAGCCGAGCTTCAGCCCGGGGCGCGTCGCGCTGCCGACGATCCGGGGCGAAGTCACCTTCGAACATGTCAGCTTCCGCTATCGCGTCGACGGCGCGACGACGCTGGATGACGTGCATTTCTCGGTCAAGCCCGGCGAAGTAATCGGCATTGTCGGCTCCTCTGGTTCGGGCAAGAGCACCTTGGCCAAGCTGGTCCAGCGCCTTTACGTTCCCGAGAAGGGGCGCGTGCTGGTGGACGGCGTCGATCTCGCCATGGTCGACATCGCCTGGCTAAGGCGCCAGATCGGCGTGGTCCTGCAGGACAGCACCCTGTTCAACTGCTCGATCCGCGACAATATCGCGCTGGCCGATCCGGCCATGCCGATGGAAAAGGTCATCGCCGCCGCCAGTTTTGCCGGCGCGCATGATTTCATCCTCGAACTGCCCGACGGCTATGACACGGTGGTCGGCGAGCGCGGCGGAACCCTGTCGGGCGGCCAGCGGCAGCGCGTGGCCATTGCGCGCGCTCTTGTCACCGACCCGCGCATCCTGATCTTCGACGAAGCGACCAGCGCGCTGGACTATGAAAGCGAACGCGCCATCCAACAGAATATGAAACGCATCGCCGCCGGCCGGACCGTGTTCGTCATCGCGCACCGGCTCTCGACCGTGCGCCAGGCCGACCGCATCCTGACCATCGAGCATGGGCGCATCGTCGAGGACGGCACCCACGAGCAGTTGATCCGCCAGAACGGCCGCTACTCCAAGCTCCACCAGATGCAGGGAGGAGCCTGATGTCTTCGACCAATTTGAAGGTGGTCCCCTTCCCCAGGAAGGCGCCGACGCGCAGCGCGCATGAGATCGCCTTCCTGCCTGCGGCGCTCGAAATCACGGAAACGCCGCCCTCTCCGATCGGCCGGGCGATCGGCGCCACCATCGTTGGGATCTTCTGCTTCGCTCTGGCGTGGGCCTCGATCGGCCACGTCGACATCATCGCCAGCGCGAGCGGCAAGATTGTGCCGAGCGGGCGGACCAAATTGGTCCAGCCGTTCGAGACCGGCGTCGTCAGCGCCATTCACGTCCACGATGGCCAGAAGGTCAAGGCGGGTGAAGTGCTGATTGAACTCGACCCGACCATGAACAGCGCCGAGCACGAACATATCAGGGGCGATCTGATCGCCGCCGCGCTCGAAGTCGCGCGGCTGCGCGCCGCGCTGGCCTGGAGGACCGGCGCCGTTTCCGATCCGCTCGACGGTTTTCATCCGCCGCAAGGCGCGAGCCCGGAGCAGATCGAGACGCAGCGGCAATATCTGATCAGCGAGACGTCGGAGCAAACCGCCAAGCTCGCGGAAATCGACCGCCAGCAGGCGCAGAGGGAGGCCGAGCGCGCCACCGTCGCCGCCGGCATCGCCAAGCTGGAGGGAACGGTCCCGGTTCTGCAAGAGAGAGTCGATGTACGAAAAGGCCTGTTCGACAAGGCTTTGGGCAGCAAGCTGGTCTATCTGACGGAATATCAGGACCTCGTCGGCATGAAGCTCGACATCGGCGTGCAGCAGAGCCGGCTGCGCGAATCCGAAGCGGCCATCGCTTCGCTACGCGAGGCGCGGCAGCGCACGGAAGCTGAGTACCGCCGGACGATCTACACCGACCTCACCAAGGCGGAGTCGCGCGCCGCGGGCGTGGCGCAGGACGCCGTCAAGGCGGAGCAAAGGACGAAGCTGCAACGCCTGACCGCGCCGGTCGATGGGGTGGTGCAGCAGCTCGCCATTCATACGGTCGGCGGCGTGGTGACGCCCGCCCAGGCGCTCGCGGTCATCGTTCCGGAGGATAGCGCGCTCGAGATCGAAGCCATGCTGCCCAATCAGGACGTCGGCTTCGTGCATCCGGGCCAGGAAGCGGGCATCAAGGTCGACACCTTCAACTTCACCCGCTACGGCCTCATTCGCGGCAAGGTCTTGAGCGTGTCGCAGGACGCCGTGGCGCAAGCGGCCCCTCAGGGCAAGTCCGGCGAGGCCGCCGAAGGCGCCCCGACCAACTCCAGCGAGCGCAAGGCGCAAGCGCTCGAATATGTCGCCCGCGTCTCGCTCGACAAGACGCAGATGGAAATCGACGACGAGGCGGTCAAGCTCAGCCCTGGCATGGCGGTGACGGTCGAAATCAAGACCGGCTCGCGGCGCATCATCAGCTATCTGTTGTCGCCGCTCGAAAAGCACCATCAGGAGTCCCTGCGCGAGCGGTGAGATTGGCAAGCGTCGGCGTCTGGCGCGCCGGGCGCGCCCCCTTCATAATGGTCCCGGTCAGCAGAAGCTGCCGGGACCAAACTTTTGAGCGCCTCGATGTCTCATGCGTTGCAGGATCGTCCAGCGACCGAAAGCGACCTTCGCCGCTTTGTCGAGCGGCACGGCCGTCTCTTCATTCTGACAGGCGCGGGGTGCAGCACCGGCTCTGGCATTCCCGACTATCGCGATTCCGACGGGGCCTGGAAGCGCAAGCAGCCCGTGACCTTTCAGGACTTCATGGGTTCGGAGCCGACGCGGCGGCGCTACTGGGCCCGCAGCCTGCTGGGCTGGCGACGTTTTCGGCATGCCGCGCCCAATGATGCGCATCACGCCCTGGCCCGGCTGGAGGCGATGGGTAAAAGCGCCTTGCTCGTCACCCAGAATGTCGACCGTCTGCATCAGGCCGCCGGCAGCCGCAATGTGATCGACCTGCACGGGCGGCTCGACCGGATTCGCTGCATGGCCTGCGAGCGGCGAAGCCCGCGCGAAGATTTCCAGACCGCGCTCGAAAGCCTCAATCCGGATTGGGCCGAGCTCGAAGCCGCCCAGGCGCCCGACGGCGATGCCGACCTCGAGGGCGTGGATTTCACATCTTTTTCCATCCCCTGCTGCGCGTCCTGCGGCGGGTTGCTGAAGCCGGATGTGGTGTTTTTCGGCGAGAACGTCCCGCGCGAGCGCGTCGAGACGGCGATACAGGCGCTGGAACGAGCCGACGCCGTGCTGGTGGTCGGCACGTCGCTGATGGTCTATTCCGGCTTCCGCTTCGCGGAGACGGCGGCCCTTCAGGGTAAGCCGACCGCTGCGATCGTGCTGGGGCGCACGCGCGCCGACCATTTGCTCGCCTTGAAGGTGGAGCAATCCTGCGAAGCCGCGCTGTCCTTTCTGCTGTGAACGAGGGGCCGCTTGCCGCTCAGCGCGGCGACGAGGCCGCGTCGATCAGATGCAGGATGGAGCGGTAGCGCCGCCCGGAATGGGCGGCGAGGCCGATCTCGCAGGTCCGGCTGGAGGAATAGCCTTCGCGGCAGTCGTCCGGCAGGCTTTCGTTCAGGTGGCGCAGGGCGTGGTCATTCAGCTCCGGCTGCGAAAAGCCCTTGTCGCCGGCGAAGCCGCAGCAGGTCACGCCAGGGGGCGCGATCACTGTTTCCGCGCAGGCGCTGGCGACGTCGATCAAGGCCGAGGCCAGCCCCGCCTTGCGCAGCGAGCAGGTGACATGCACGGCGATGGTCTCCGGCAGAGGCTTCAGCCTCAGTTTCGGCGCGATTTCGTCGCGCAGGAACTGGACGAGATCGATTGGCCGGAAGCGGGGGCCGGCGAAGGCCTGCATGCGTGTGGCGCAGGGTGAAGTGTCAAACACCAGCGGAATGGCGGCGCCATCGGAGGACAGGCTGTTCGCCAGTTCCTCCGCCTTGGCCTTGGCGATGTCCGGAAAGCCTTTGGAGGCGAAAGGCTGGCCGCAGCATAGCTCGTCGAGGCCTTCGGGCAGAACGAGACGATAGCCGGCGCGCGCGAAAACCTGCGCCGCGACCTGTTGCAGCGGCGGGCTGTCGTCGCCCGGCGCCGGTCCCATGGCGCGGCTGGCGCAGGACGGGAAGAACAGCACCGGCGCCAAGCCTGCAATCTCGGTAGCTGGCCTGGCCTCAGGCCATGCGGCGCGCGGCATGGCCGGCGACAGGCGCGGCAGGCCCAGCGTGCGATGGGCGGCGGCGGAGGCCTTTTGCACGGCATCGCCGCCCAGGATGCGACCGGCGAAATCCCCGGCGGCGAGACCGGCGCGCGTCGCCTTGAGCGTCAGGGCGAAATGGCTGGCCACGGCTCCGGCGACGGCCTGGGCCACGCCGCCGCGCCGTTCGGCGCGCAAAGTGCGGATATAGGCGCCGGTGTCGATCTCCAGCGGGCAGACCGTCGAGCACAGGGAACAGCCGGCGCAAGTGGCGTCGCCTGCGTAATCATAGGCCTTCTGCATCTCGGCCAGCTGCGGCGCATCGGGATCGTCGCAGCGCAGGCGGCGCATTTCGCGCGCGGCCGTGATGCGCTGGCGCGGCGACAGGGTCAGGCCTTTCGACGGGCATTGCGGCTCGCAGAAGCCGCATTCGATGCAGGAATCGATCAGCGGCGAGGTCGCCGGCATGGGTTTCAGATTTTTCAGGTGGATCTTGGCGTCGTCATTGAGCAGCACGCCGGGATTGAGCAGGTTTTCGGGATCGAGCAGCGCCTTGATGCGCCGCATCGCCGCCGTTGCCACCGCGCCCCATTCGCGCTCGACAAAGGGCGCCATGTTGCGCCCCGTGCCATGCTCCGCCTTGAGAGAACCGTCATATTTGCCGACGACCAGCTCCGCCACCGCCTCCATGAAACCGGCATAGCGCGCGATCTCCGCCTCGGATTCGAAGCCCTGCGCAAAGACGAAATGCAGATTGCCCTCCAGCGCATGGCCGAAAATGATCGCCTCGCGATAGCCATGAGCGTGGAGCAGGGCCTGCAAGTCGGCGGTGGCCTCGGCCAGCCGCGCGACCGGAAAGGCCACATCCTCGATAATCACTGTGGTCCCCGGCGGCCTCTTGCCGCCTACCGCCGGAAAAGTCCCCTTGCGAATATCCCAGAGCCGGCCGGATTCGACGGGATCCGATGTGAAATTCACGCCATTGAGCGTAGTCGACAGATCGATGGTCGCCGTGACCGCCGCCAGTTGCGCGCGCAAGGTTTCAGCGTCGGCGGCGCGCGATTCGATCAGCAGCGCCGCCGCCTGAGGCCCGAGTGAATCGACATCGACCGGCATGCCCTTCTTGTGCTTGACGCTTTCGAGCGAGGCGCGGTCGAGCAGCTCCACCGCCTCGACCGGCGCGCTTTTCAGCGCGCTCACGGCGCGGCAGGCCGAGGCGAGATCGGCGAAGACCACCAGCGCCGAGGCCTTGTCCTTATATTCCGGCACGGTGCGGTAATCGACCCGCGACAGGAAGCCGAGCGTGCCTTCCGAGCCGATCATCAGATGGGCGAGAATGTCGATCGGATCGTCAAAATCGACCAGAGCGTTGATGGCGTAGCCGGTGGTGTTCTTGAGACGGAATTTTTCTTTTATGCGCGCGGCTGTGACCTCGTCGACCTTTATCTCAGCGGACAATGCGGCAAGCCCTGCGAGCAGCGCTGCATGAGAGCGACGAAAACCTGCGACGCTGGCGGGATCGGCCGTGTCCAGCGCAACGCCGTCGGCGAGCACGAGCCGCAGGCTCGCGAGCGTGTGATAGGAATTCTGCCCCACGCCGCAGCACATGCCCGAGGAATTATTGGCCGCGATGCCGCCGATCTTGGCGGTGGCGATGGAGGCGGGATCGGGGCCGATCTTGCGGGCGAGCGGCGCGAGGCGGCGGTTGGCCTCGCCGCCGACCAGCGACGGGCCGAGCCGCGCCACTTGCGAGGCCGCATCATAAGCGAAGGTGGCGAAGCCCTCGCCGAGCACGGCGAGGACGGAATCCGTCACCGCCTGCCCGGACAGCGACGTTCCGGCAGCGCGGAAGGTGACCGGCGCCTTGAGCCTGCGGCAGGTGGCCAGAATGGCGAGAATATCCGCCTCTTCTTCCGCTACGGCGACCACCTGCGGCGTCAGACGATAGAAGCTCGCGTCCGTTCCATAGGCGAGCCGCCGCAAGGGGTCGGCGAACACGCGTTCCCGCGGCAGGATTTTTTCAAATTCCAGCGCAAGGCCGCCGACCGAGGTTTGATGCAGCAACGGATGTCTCCAAAAGTCACGGGAACCAGACTGACGCGGGAAATCCAGGCGCCGGCTTTGAGCCGGCGCCTGCTCCGCTCAAGGATTCGCGACGACCGGAATAACCCAGGGGATCACGAATTGCTGGATGGCGACCAGCACAGCCAGCACGCAGGTCAGGATGATGCTGTGCCAGAAGGTCCGCGCGAAGACCTCGCCCTCCTTGTTCTGGAGATTGGTGACGGACACGCCTGTCGCGATATTCTGCGGCGAGACCATCTTGCCCATCACGCCGCCGGACGAATTGGTCGCGGCGAACAGAATTGGGTTGAGATCGAGCTGGCGGGCCGCCACCACTTGCAGATTGCCGAACAAGGCGTTGCCTGAGGTATCGCTGCCCGAGAGCATCACCGCGATCCAGCCCAGGAATGGCGACAGGAAGACAAACAGCAGGCCGGTCGAGGCGACGGCGTGACCGAGCGTATAGGCCATGCCCGAATAGTTCATCAGATAGGCGAGGCCGATGATGAGCATGACGGTAAGGACAGCGATCCGGATCTGGCGGAGCGTATTGCTGACACAGCCGAGGAAATCGCTTGGCGAAATCCGCACGAAGAAAGCCGTGACCAGCGTGGCGAACAGGATCGCCGTGCCATTGCCGAGCGGCTGGAAAGCCCAGATCGCGGCATAGGGCTTGGCTTTATAAAGCGTGATCGAAATGGCGTTATGCAGGCCGGGCCATTCGATCTTGGACTGCGCGATCGTGGCCCAGCCGAAATGGGTCCAGGCGATCACAACGCCCGAGACGATCAGCCAGGGCAGCCAGCCCTGCCAGGGCGCGACTTCGGATTTGCTCTCTTCCGCGAGCGCGGCGGCGGAGACTGCGAATTCCGGATCCGGCGCCGGACGCCATACTTGCAGGAAGAGAATGGTGCCGATCAGCGAACCCAGCGAGGACAGCACGTCGGTGAGTGCGTAATCGAGGAAGTTCGAGGATACGAATTGCGAGATGGCGAAGCTGCCGCCCGATACCAGCAGGACCGGCCAGAGCGCCTTGACCGAGCGCATGCCGCCATAAACGAACATGACATAGAAGGGCAGCATCAGCGCAATGACCGGCAGCTGGCGGCCGATCATCGCGCCGAGCGCCTGGGCGGGCAGCCCGGTCACAGCGCCAAGCACCGTAACCGGCACGCCGAGCGCGCCGAAGGCGACGGGCGCGGTGTTGAAGATGAGCACGAAAACCAGAGCTTCGATTGGCGGAAAGCCGCACAGGATCAGCAGGGACGAGGTGATCGCGACCGGCGTGCCGAAACCGGCCACGCCTTCGAGCAGCGCGCCGAAGCAGAAGCCGATGACCACAAGAATGATGCGCCGGTCATTGGGTAGATGGTCAATGACCCAGGCGCGAAAGGCGTCGAAACGGCCGGACTTCACCGCGACATTGTAAAGCAGCAGAGCGTTGACGACGATCCACATCACGGGCCAGAGCGCGAAGACCGCGCCGTTCAGGACGGAATCGAAAGCGAGATTGGCCGGCATTTTCCAGCCCCATATCGCCACCGCGAGGCCGACGACGAGGCCGGCGAGAGAGGCTTGCCACGCCGGACGGCGCAGCAGGCCCAACAGGATCAGAACCGTCAGGACCGGCAGAATCGCCGCGACGAAGGACAGGCCGAGGCTATCGCCGATCGGCGTCAAAAGCTGTGCGAACATGTTTCCTCCCCAGAGCCTATGCCCGAACCGCGCGATGGAGACCGAGTGGTCTTTTTGCCTTATCGCCATCTTCGGCTGGTCATAAAACTTTACCAGAAATTATTACTGGAAATTTTTTTGTCATTCAAGAGGCCGTGGACAAATTATTTCCGGATGCTAGTCTGGCGGCGAAATTCAGGAACCACACTATGGAACCGGTCCGTAATCCGAAGCTCGCAGACTCCATCGCCGAACATCTCGAACAATTGATTCTGGAAGGCGCGCTAAGGCCCGGCGAAAGGCTCGCCTCAGAGCGGGAAATGGCCGAGAAATTCGAAATTTCGCGGCCCTGCCTGCGCGAGGCGCTGGACATCCTGCAACAGCGCGGCCTGATCGAAACGACGAAATCCGGCACGCATGTCGCGCGCTTCATGGCGCCGCTCACCGAGCCGCTCGCCGCCTTGCTGCAGTCAAGCGAGCAGGCGCTGATCGATTATCTGGAATATCGCAACCTGATCGAGGGCGAGGCCGCGCGGCTCGCCGCCTTGCGCGCGACCGAATTCGAGATCGAGGCGATCCAGAAATGCATGGATCGGATGAAGGCGGCGCATAAGCTCGACGACCCCACCGCCGAGGCCGAGGCGGACGCCGATCTCCACATGCTGATCTATGAGGCCTCACATAATATCGTGCTGCTGCATATCATGCGCGCTTTTTCCGACATGCTGCGGCGGGGCGTGTTTTACAACCGCCACCATCTCTATTCCCATCAGGGCTTCCGCGACCAATTGCTGACGCAGCACCTGGCGATTGGAGAGGCCATCGTGAACCGCCAGCCGGACGAAGCGGCGGAAGCCGCAACGGGCCACATGCGCGCCACGGCGGAGACTCTCAAGCAAATGCGTGAGGAAGACGTTCGCGTCGCGCGCGTTTTGCGCCGCATGGGTCGCAGCGAATTGCTTGCGCGCCGCGGCGATTGAGTTTCGCCACGGCGCGTTCGGTATCAGGGGCAGATGATCAGGCCGCTTTCTGAGCGATCTCGGAGCGGGCTGCCGCGATGGCCTTGGCGCGCTGTTCGCCGCCGAGCGCCACGCCCTCCGCGCGGATGAAGCTGACGTCGCTAATGCCGAAGAAGCCGAATACGCCGCGCAGGTAATTTTCCTGATGGTCGAGGAATTCAATCTGCGTTCCGGGCCCGTAAAAGCCGCCGCGCGAGGAGGCGACGATCACCTTCTTGCCTCCGGCAAGGCCGACCGGGCCGTTTTCGCTATAGCGGAAGGTCTTGCCCGCGACGGCGAGGCGGTCGATCCAGGCCTTGAGCTGGCTTGGCACCGAGAAATTATACATGGGCGCGCCGACGACGACGATGTCGGCCGCCAGGAATTCCTCCAGCGCCGCCTGCCCGGCGGCGAGGTCCTGCGCAAGCGCGGACGTTTCCGGCGCGGCGCCCTGGAAGGCGGCGAGATGCGCGCCGGAAAGATGCCCGACCGGATCGACGGCGAGATCGCGATAGGTCACGGACAGGCCCGGATGGCGGCGCTGCTGCTCGGCGACGATTTCGGCGGACAATTCGCGGCTGACCGAACCGGCGCCGAGAATGCTGGAATCCACATGCAGGAGTTTCTTGACGGAATGGGTCATGGCGGGCGTCCTTTTGCTGCGATTTGCTCATCGAATTGCGCCTGAAGGCGCACGGCCGCCGGGTTGAGGCGGCTCGATTTCGATCTGGCGCAAGTCTGTCAGCAGCTGGACGACCAAAACAGCCGAATAATTTATATCATTAGGTTCGAGAAATTAGAAAAGAAGCCCGGCGTCACAGCTCGGCCATCCTCAGCGAGTCCTTGTCCTGCGCGCCGCAGGCGCTGAATTGCTGCAGGAGCCATGTTCCGGCCGGGCCCGGCGGCGCATCGCGGCGGTAGATCGCGGAAAGCGGCATGATTCCGCCCGGATGGTCGGGCATGTCCAGCCGCACCAATCTTCCCGACGCCAGGTCCGGCTCGACCATTTCAAGCGGCATGTTGCCCCAGCCGATCCCCTCGCGCAGCAAGGAATGTTTCGCGCCAAGATCGGCAAGCCGCCACGTCCGCCCGCTGACCACGCCGAAATCGCGTCCCTCGGACAGCGTCGAGCGGTCGGTCAGCACCAGCTGCACATGGTCGCGCCCCGCGCCAGGCGGCAGCTTTTCCATCCGCGCCAAAGGATGGCCCGGCGCCGCGACGGGGACCAGCTCGACCGCGCCGACGCTGATTCGCTCCAGTTCGGCGCGCTCAGCCGCGAGCGGGCCGCTGATGCCGAGCGCGGCGTGGCGATCAAGCACGAGACCGGCCACCGCGCCCAGCGCCTCGACCGAGAGCCGCAGAGCGACGGTGGGAAATTTCTCGCTGAACGCGCGCAGCAATTCGCCCAGCCGGCGCGAGGGAACCATGACGTCGACAGCGAGGCGAACCTCAGGCTCCAACCCCGCGAGCATGCCCTTCACCTTCGCGCGCAAACCATCCATGCCGTGGGCGATATGGCCAGCCTCCGCCAGAACCGCGCGCCCGGCTTCGGTCAGGCGCGGACGGCGCGTCGATTCGCGATCGAACAATTCGACGCCGAGCTGCGCCTCCAGATTTGCGACGCCATAGGAGATGACGGATGTCGCGCGATTGAGCTTGCGTCCGGCCGCAGCGAAGCTGCCGGTCTCGACGACCGTCAGAAAGATCCGCAGCTGATCGAAGGTTGGGATTCCGGGCTCTGACATTTCTATTTTCTAGAATTGAACATCGTATTTTATCCCACTAAACAGAAAAGACCACAATGCCTACATAGCTGTCATGACAGGCCCGCCGGATCGCCGGCGCAACCGGCCAACAAGGAGGCAAACATGATCGAACTTCGTCCGTTCAACGGCCTTGGCGGCGACAACCACGGCTGGCTCGACGCCAAGCATCATTTCTCATTCGCCAATTATCACGACGCGTCCCGCATGGGATGGGGCGCCCTGCGCGTGTGGAACGATGACGCCATTCAGCCCAACACCGGCTTCCCGCCGCATCCTCATCGCAATATGGAGATCGTCACTTTCGTGCGGAAGGGCGCGATCACCCATGAGGACAATCTTGGCAACAGGGGCCGCACCGAAGCCGGCGATGTGCAGGTGATGTCGGCGGGCCACGGCATCGTTCATTCGGAATATAATCTCGAGGACAAGGTGACGGAGATCTTCCAGATCTGGATCCTGCCGACCCGCACCGGCGAGGTGCCGAGCTGGGGAAGCCGGCCCTTTCCGAAGGGCGACCGCGCGGGCTCCTTCGTGACGCTCGCCTCGGGCGTCGCGGGGGATGACGCTCTCCCGATCCGCGCCGACGCGCGGGTGGCGGCGGCGACGCTCAAGGCGGGGCAAAGTGCGGAATATGCGCTTGGGAAAGACCGCAGCGCCTATCTCGTCCCGGCCACGGGAGCCGTCGAAATCAACGGCCTTCGCGTCGGAACGCGCGACGGCGCCGCGATCAGAGATCTCGAAACCATCCGGGTGACCGCGCTTGAGGATAGCGAGATCGTCCTGGTGGACGCCGCCTGACGCTCTCCCCAGAGTTTTCAGGGGACGCGGCAAGACAGGCGGGCGCCCCGATCCGGCGGGATCGGGGCGCCCGCGCGAAAAATCGACGGAGGCGTCAAGCGAAGCCAAAATCGCCGCGCGGCAAGCCGGATCGCTCATCGGTCGCCGATACAGCCAGGCAAAGACTTGAAAATACGATAACATATTGAATCAGCGGCTGCTTCAACGATCGTCGGCCATATTGGGAACGGTTTAATCTTGACGCAGCGTGAAGCCCAATTTAGGAATAGAGTCACTTATAGAGCCTCGAGTCGCAAAGAATAACTCTTAAGCGCCACGCAGAGAGACAAAGTGAGACGGGGAATCGATGTACAACCCTTCCTATGTAACCATTGCTCGCGCGATTGGCGCTCCTGACGCAGCGGATGACTTGCTGGATGATGGCAATATAACCGTCAGAAAAAAGGCGCTGAGGCTACTTTTACAATATATTGCTTTGTCATGCGACTATAATGAAGATTATTATCTTCAAAACAACGATGATATAGCGGAAGCCTATGAGGCGGGGCAGGGCACGGATCTGCGCAAGCACTACAGGGAACACGGATTTTTCGAGGGCCGGAAGGCTGCGAAGGTCGATTTCGACGAAGACTGGTACCTGAAAACCTATGCCGATGTCGCCGCTTCGGTCGCCGAAGGCGACTTTAGCTCGGGCCTCGCACATTTTCTCGCGCGCGGCGAAATTGAAATGCGCTCGCCGAATGAACGCGCCGACGCCTGGGTCCAGGCCTGGGCGGAATCGTTCTCGCATCAGGACACGGAAACCGTCTGATCCGAACTCGGCGCTGCGGGAAATATAAGAAAGAACGCTTGATCGGTGGAATTTTCACCTCGCGCGGTGCGACGACATGACCCGCCAACGGTAGCGTTTCGCGCCTTCTTCGGCTTCGCCTGTGTGAAGATAAGCGGTATCTGATATCGATATATTCCGATTCCACGTTCCGGCAGTCATGCATTTGAACGAAGAGCAAGTTGAAACGCCCAAGCCGGCGCTCCCGGAAACGCCCTCTGCCCGGCGCGACGAAGCATTGGAGCATCTCCGCGAGACGGCGGAGCGCGATCCTGAAAACACGCTGGCGCTTTACGAACTGGCGACGGCTCTGCGCGAAAGAGGGCGGCTCGACGAAGCGACGAACGCCTATCGCGCCATACTGACCAAAGACCCGGGCCATGTGTTCAGCTGGCGCGGCCTCGGCTTGCTGGCCCGCGATCGCGGCGACCGCGCGGAGGCGCTGGCGCATTTTCAAAAGGCGGCGACGCTCGACCCCGAGAACACGCTGATGCTGCACGACCTCGCGATGGGCCTGCAAGAAATCGGGCGCCTTGATGAGGCGGCGGAAGCCTATAGCGCCGTTGTCGCCAAGGACCCCGGCCACATTTTCAGCTGGCGCGGTCGGGGCATGGTTGCGCGCGATCGCGGCGACCATGAAGAAGCCCTGGCTCATTTCCGCAAGGCGGCGGCGCTCGCTCCCGAAAACACGCTGATGCTGCACGACCTCGCGATGGGCCTGCTCGAACTTGGCCGCTTCGACGAGGCGGGGACGGCCTTTCGCGCCGTCGTGAAGGGGGATCCCGGCCATATTCACGGCTGGCGCGGCCTCGGCCTGGCGGCCCGCCAACGCGGCGATCACGCCCAAGCGCTCGAGCATTTCCGCAAGGCGGCGGCGCTCGACCCCCAAAACACGTTGATGCTGCACGACCTTGCGATGGGCTTGCTCGAACTCGGCCGGCTCGACGAGGCGGCGGCGGCCTATCGCGCCGTTGTGACAAAAGACCCCGGCCACATTTATGGATGGCGCGGTCTCGGCATGGCGGCCCGCGAACGTGGCGACCACGCCGAGGCGATCGAGCATTTCCGCAAGGCGGCGGCGCTGGCCCCCGAGAACACGCTGATGCTGCATGACCTCGCGGCGGAATTGCGCGAACTTGGCCGGCTCGACGAGGCCGCCGAGTCCTTTCGCGCCGTCGTGACCAAAGACCCTGGCCATGTTCACGGCTGGCGCGGCCTCGGCCTGGTGGCCCGCGAGCGCGGCGATCACGCCGAGGCGCTGGCGCATTTCCGCAAGGCGGCGGCGCTCGAGCCCTCCCAGATCTGGGCAATCCAGGATGTGGCGACCGAACTCCAGAAGCTCGGGCGCCCGGACGAAGCCGAGCCTTTGCTCAAATCGCTGGTCGAGAGCCATCCGAATTCCGCTGACGCCCTGCTCGCCTATGCGCTCGGAATCCGGCACAGGACCTCCGCCAGCGACCATATCCAAATGCTGGAGAAAGCCGTTGAACTTGATCCGCGCCATCTTCAGGCGCAACTGGCCCTCGCGAATGAATATTTAGGCGCCTGGCGATTGGGCGAGGCGGAAGCGCTTTATGACGCAATCCTTGCCGAGGACGGAAACAATTTCTGGGCCGTGATGGGCAAGGGACAGATCGCACGACGGCGGGGAGACGGCGACGTCGCCCGAAAGGCGTTCGAGGACGCCATGGCGCTTCCTGGCGCGCCGATCTGGGGGGCCATCGCTTTTTGCAATGAATTGGTCGAAGCCGGGCGCTTCGACGAAGCGCGCAATGTGCTGCGCGCCGTGACTTCACGCCATCCGGCGGAACCGGCCCTGCTGCTTCAACTGGGATATTTGGAACGCGCCACAGGCGAATATGCCGCCGCAAGCGCGGCCTTCGCGAGCGCGGCGGCGCTGAATCCCCACCAGCCGCAAGCCGAAATCGAGCTGGCGGCCGAGGATATTCGCCAGGGGCAGGCGGGTCCAGCCGTCACCCGCCTGACGAAATTGGTCAGCCGCGATCCCAGGAGCGGCCAGGCGTGGGAGGCGCTCGCCACCGTCCTTCGACAGATTGACGATGAGCGGGGCGCGGTCGCCTGCCGGCGGAAAGCTGTGGCGCTGGATCCGTCAAATCTTGGATCGCACCTGCAACTCGCTCTCGGCCTTGAACGTCTTGGCCAGCCCAGCGAGGCGGAAGCCGTGCTCGAGACTTGCGATCGCCGCTTCGGGCCTTTGCCCGAAACGCAAGTTCTCAGAGCCGAAATTCTCCAAAGCCGTGGCGATTATCCTGCGGCGCACGCCTTGCTGAAACAGGCGGCCGCAAAATTTCCGACCCATTTCGATCTCTGGTTCCATCATGTTTCGCTTCTGATTCACTTCGGCGCCTTCGACGAGGCGCGGCGCGCGGTCGATGCGCCGCCGCATTGCAGCCGGCGCGAGCAGGTCAGGATTTCGATGTTGCGGGGCCAGATCGCCGCCGCGCGCTGGGACCTCGACGAAGCCTATTCCTGCTTCAACCATGCCGCCGAATTTTACGCGACAGACTCGGGCATCCATCATACCGCGTCCCTGACGGCCCTGCTTCGGCTCGACCTCGACGCGACGCAAGCCCATCTGGACTCCTCGGTTCGCAATGACCCGACCCATCGCTTCCTGCACGCGGGAAACTGGAAGCCGTCACAAACCCATATCGGGCAATTGCTGGACGAGTATCGGATCGACGAAACCGCGCTCTCTCTGCTGCGCGACTGCCTGACAAAGGACGATCCAGTCGAAGCCCTGGAGGCTCTGGTCGTCGAATTTCCTGATTATACGCCGGCGGCCACCAACTACCTGATCGCCCTGCGGCGAAAAGGCCTGCTCGACCGGCCCGGCGACGCCTCTCCGGGCGCGAGGCTCATCCCGCCGCGCATCACGCAATATTGGGACGACAATATTCCGCCTGACATCGAGGCCCTTTGCGACGGCTGGCGCAACGCGCACGCCGGCTATAGCTATGTCCGCTTTTGCAAGGCCGACGCGCGCCGCTATCTGAAGGACATGGGACCGCCCGGCGCGCTTGCGGCTTTTGACCGCGCTAATGAGGCGGCGATGAAGGCCGATCTTTTTCGCCTCGCGGTCCTGTATCACGAAGGCGGCTATTACATTGACGCCGACGATCGCTGCCTCGCGCCGATCCCGACCATTGACCCGGGCGATCGCAGTCTGATCGTCTATCAGGAAGATCTGGGCACGGTCGCCAATAATTTCATCGGCGTCGTCCCACATCATCCGGTCATCGCGCACGCCCTCTCCGCCGCGCGCGAAGCCATTGAGCGCGGCGACACTGACATGCTGTGGCTCGCCACCGGCCCCGGCCTGCTGACGCGATGCCTCGCCGCCCATCTGGCCGGGCATCGCCAAGATCGCCTGAAAAACATCTATGTTCTGGAGCGCCATGATCTGTTCAAGGCCGTCGCCATCCATTGCGCGGCCGCCTACAAGCATACGCCGAAACATTGGAGCCGCACGGCGTTCAAGAAAAAGGGCGCTTCTTCGCTCGCATTGATCGACGACTTGTTGGCGTCTGTCCCGCAAGTCGGGACGGAAGGGGAGACCCCGCTATAGAACCGGACCGGGCGGAAGTGCGTCCAAGCTCATTTTGAATTGCTGGAGTGGATTTATGGAAATCAGCAAAATCGGCGACGCCGAAGCGGATTCACTTCAGGCGGCCCGGTCGCATCTTGAAGCGGCGATTTCGATGGCGAAGCAAGGAGACGCCCTGCACGCCCGGCAGAAGGTGCAGGCGGAGATTGACGCCTTCGATCAGGACATCGAAGTCCTTCACAAAGCGGGCGTACTGATGCGCCTCTGCGAAGATGACGAAGCCGCGCTTAAATATTTCCACAAAGTGCTCACGCTTAATCCAGGCTTCCATTTTTCCGAGATTGAAATTGGCGACATTTACGCTGAGCGCGGAGACAAAAAGGAGGCTTTAGGCTGGTATCTCAAGGCGAAAGAGTCAGCTCCAAGCTACCGCGTATCATATATCAGAGCCGCCAAGATTGAATATGAGCTTGGCCACGCCGAGCGGGGTCTTGACTTGCTGGAGGAACTGCACCGGCAGGCCCCATCCGATGTTCAGTGTAATTTGATGCGCGCAAACTTTCTAAATTTCTTAGACAAGGGCGACCAGCAAATCGCAGTTCTTTCCGAAATGATTGCCTCGAACTGCGACGACCAGGACGTGCATTTCAGTTACTTGCAGGCGCTCACGGAAACGGGACAATATCATGCGGTCGTGTCCCATGCGCAGAGTTTGACGCCAGAGGCGGGCTCACGATTCGAAATTCTTGTCGCGGCATTTTCGGGCCATGCCCAACTTGCGTTGGCGTCTCACACTGACGAGCTGGTCGCCGCCGCCGTCCAGCGAGAACATACGGAGTCCTGGCTTACGGGGGCTGCCGCTTTCCAGCAATTGCGCGCTGCGATTGATGAAAATCGCCCGTTTTCGCTGATCAGGCTTGGCGACGGAGAAGCTCGGTTCTTGACATATTTCGATCCCCAGGCGCGTGACTTGATCCTGCCAATCGAAGCTCACGGGATTTTGGAACTTCACTGGGATAATTGGTTCGGACGGCCTTTGCCCGCCGCCTCCGAAGGAGGCGTTCGCGATCTTTACAGTCTCTTCCGGGAGGCCATTAATGACGCCGATATTCTTGGCGTGACCCCCAGCGGGAGATATGTTCGGGACAACATTCATAGGGGATATCTTGGCGTCCAGGAGCGCATTTTAGCAGAGCGCATGGAGCGGCCGCATGCGCCAAAATTTGCATCCGCATTTGTTCACGCCGAGCTCCATCGCGTCTCGCCATTCTATCAAGGCTTGCTTGCTGGAGCCGACTTTCTCGGCGTTGTCAGTCCGCACCCCGGGTTGGCCGAGCGGCTCGCTCGATTCCACGGAATTGACCTGTTTCGAGAGTGGTTAGTGCCCGGAGAATCGCGCCTGCCCGAAGCCGTTCGCGGGCGCTCGGGATCCGCCCATTTTCCTGACAGGTTCAACGAGCTGATGTCGACTCTGCAGGTTCCGAAACGTGGCGCCGTCTTCCTTGTCGCTGCTGGCCTGCTCGGGAAAATCTATTGTCACCGCATCAAACAACTTGGCGGAATCGCATTGGATGTGGGCGCATGCGTCGATGCATGGATGGGGTTCAAAACACGTCCTGGCGAATTTGAGCCGGAAAAAGAGTGGATTTTGCCTGCCAAAATCACCAACGGGACCTAGCTGCACAGCAAAAAGCCTGAAAGGCATTCATCATACGCAGGCGGCAAGGCTCAACAACATTGCTGGGGCAGCATGAACAAAATTGTTCCAACCCTCGTTTTCGGCGACTATGTTCCGGGCGGCTGGATCAGTCGCTACTGTCGTTTTTGCGTCGACCTGCCGGCCGGGTCGCATCGTCTGGTCGGCAAGACTTATAATCCGCCTGGCGAGGATCTGGAGGGCAGCATCCTTATCGTAGCGATCGACAAAAAGGCGATAGGCGAAATTCGGCCTCATGATCCGCCGCAATGGAGCGCCTTCGCGCTCGATCTGCCGGAACTCGCGGCGCCATCGCGCCTGAATATCCTGTTGCATACCACGCGCTTCCGTTCGCCGCCGCCGCCCGATTTGCGAATCCTCGGGTTGATCCTGGATGATTTTTGCGTCCAACTCCAAGGCTGATCCATTCAAAGCCTTTTCATGAACATCTTGCTGCGTAAGTTTTAGAATGGGTCCGGTGGAGCGCATGACGCAGTCCTTGCTGCCAAATATTGTCGGGAAGCTTATCAAGGGTGGTCTGATCGACCCATCCATCGCCTGCCCTTACCTGCCAGCGGACAAGCTCTATTACGAAGAAATATTCGATTCGTTCATGATCCTGACGGACGAGGAGCGGAGGGAAGCCTTCCCCTTTTTCGACGCCGAATATTACCTTTCCCAGTTCAGTTCGAATGTGGAAACCGACTTCAATCCTCTTTCGCATTTCTTCAAATTCGGCTTCGCCAGCAGCATCGCGCCGCATCCCCTGATCAAGCCTGCTTATATGGCGCGCGCGCGTCCCGATCTTTTCGGCGCCCGGATGCAGCTCGACGATTTCGCCAGCGCCTTGATCTTCGACTGGTGCGATCCCGGTCCATTCCTGTGGCTCGCCTGGTATCGCGGCCAGGCCGGGCTCCCGCCGAGGGAAGGCGCCGTGCTGCATTATCTCACGCGCGGCGCAGACCTGAACCTGCCGCCCAATCCCTATTTCCAGCCCGAGGCCTATGCCGCCGGCGCGCCGAAAGCGCCGCGCAAAGGAGTCGAACTGGTGCGCCATTTCATGACGCATGGCGACACCGCCTCGGCGGCCGTGGGCGACCAGTTCGATCCCGCCTTCTATGTCCGCCAGCATCCCGAAAGCATGGCGTCCGGCGGGCCGCTCCAGCATTTCCTTTCCGTCGGCTGGCGTCTTGGCCTCAGCCCCTGTGAAACAGTCAAGGCGTCCAACGAACAGGTCGAGCTGTCCGCCGCGACCAATGACGTCGCCATCGTCGAGGCGCCCGCGGCCATTCTCGATCGTTGGAACGGTTTCAACGACGGGATCGCCAAAGCCCGTCGCGCCCGGCTCGAAACCTTTCGGGAGCGGAATATCTGTCCGGTGGTCATCGAGGACCATCTCGCCGCGCTCAAGGAACTGGCCTTCGCGCAGGAGGACTCGCCGGACGTCGATATCCTCATTCCCTGCTATGATGAATTTGAAATCACGGTGGAGTGCCTTGTCGCCCTGAGCCGCGCGCGGCTGCGCCGCAAGCTGCGGATCATTGTCGCGGACGATGCTTCGCCTGACGACAGGGTGCGGCTGCTTGAACAGGTCCCCGGCCTGACCTTCATTCGCCATCCCGAAAATCTGAATTTTCTGCGCAGCTGCAATCGCGCCTTCGCGGCGACCAGCGCGCCCTTGCTGCTTCTTCTCAACAATGACACCCAGGTTTGCGACGACGCGATCGACCTGCTCGCGGACGCGCTCGAGGCGGACGAGAGGATCGGCGCGGCGGCGCCCATGTTTCTCTATCCCAATGGGAGGCTTCAGGAAGCGGGCTGCGCCCTGCGTTTCGACGGCGAGAGCGTAATGACCGGCGTCGGCGACGATCCCCAGCGCCCCAGTTACGGCTACGCCCGCGAGATCGACTATGGCTCGGGCGCCGGACTGATGCTGCGGCGCGACGCGCTCGAAGGCGCATTGTTCGACGAGCGATTCGCGCCCGCCTATTGCGAGGATGCTGATCTCTGCCTGCGCCTTCGCGAGCGGGGCTGGCGCATCGTCTATGAGCCCGCCGCCCGGGTCATCCATCATCTCAGCGTCTCCACCTCGCGCGAGTCGCGCCGTCGCCGCGTGCAACTCGCTCGGACAAACCAGCAGAAGCTGATGGAGAAATGGGGACCGCAATTGCGCGAGCAGAACCGCGCCCGCGTGCTGGCCTTCTATCTGCCGCAGTTCCATCCGATC
Source organism: Rhodoblastus sp. (assembly GCF_019449565.1). Lineage (GTDB taxonomy): Bacteria > Pseudomonadota > Alphaproteobacteria > Rhizobiales > Beijerinckiaceae > Rhodoblastus. The sequence continues at coordinate 51,419 of NZ_JAGRPM010000061.1, forward strand.
GACCGCAACAATGTCTGGTGGGGTCGCGGCTTCACCGAATGGACCAATGTCACCCGCGCGACGCCGTCCTTTGCGGGCCATTATCAGCCGCATCTGCCGACGGATCTGGGCTTCTATGATCTGCGTCGCGTCGAAACGATGGGCGAACAGCAAGCCCTGGCGCGCCAATATGGGATCGAGGGCTTCGCGGTCTATTACTATAATTTCGGCGCGAACCGCGTGCTGGAACAGCCGATGGAAGCGCTGCTCAAACATCCCGAGATCGATTTCCGCTTCGCTTTGTGCTGGGCGAATGAGAACTGGACGCGCCACTGGGATGGCGGCGAGCGCTCCATGCTGCTGGAGCAGCTGTACGATGACGCCACGCTGGATTCGGTCGCGACGGATATGGCGCGCTTCGCGTCCGACCCGCGCGCGATCCGCGTCGACGGCAAGCCGCTGGTGATGATCTATCGTCCGTTCCAGATTCCCGACGTGTTGAGGGCGGCGCAGAATTTTCGCGCGCGTTTCGCGGCAGCCGGCCATGCGGAAATTCACCTCGTTTATGTCGAGAGCATGGAGGCGATCGAGCGCCGTGTCCGCCCCGCCGAGATCGGCTTCGACGCCTGTATCGAGTTTCCGCCGCAGGGCATTGCCGAGCCATATAATAGCCCTGTCAAACCCCTGAAGGCAGGCTGGGATGGACATCTCTATGATTACGCGGGGACGGCCCGCAATGCGGTCCTGCGCAAGACGACAGACTATCCGCGCTATCCGGCCGTGGCGCCGACCTGGGACAACACGGCGCGCCAACCGCTGAACGGCACGACGCTGGTCGGCGCCGAGCCCGAACTGTTTCAGGCCTATGTCGAGCACAAGCTGGAAGAAATGCTGGATTTTCAGGTCGGCGACAGGCGCCTGCTTTTCGTCAACGCCTGGAACGAATGGGCGGAAGGCGCGCATCTTGAACCCGATCGCGGCTTCGGCCATCGCTGGCTCGCCGCGCTCAGATTTGCGCTGCTCTCGAAAGGGATGATCGCGTGAGCGCCGATGACGCATCGCCAAATGTTTTCGTCGGCCATCCCTATGCGGCCATCGGCAAGGGCGAGGAATTGCGCGCCAATTTGCGCGCGCTCGCCAGTCTCGACGAGCCTGTCGCGACGCTCGACATTTATCGCTGCGAGCCAAGGACCGACCCCGATCACGTCAAGCTGATCGCGCCGGTCGAGACGCAGCGGCTCGGCGGCGGCCATCGCATTTTCCATATCAATGGCGATGAAATCGACCCGGTCCTGCGGACGCTGGAGGCGATGAGAGAACCCTTCGCGGGGGGACGCAATATCGTCGTCCCGGCCTGGGAGCTGCCACAATTCCCGCAGGTCTGGGTCGAGCAGCTCAAGCGTTTCGACGAGGTCTGGGCGATCTCGCATTTCGTCAAAAACGCGCTGGCGGCGAGCGGAGTCGAATCGCATTTCATCGGCCAGTCGGTCGATCTGGCCATTCAACCCTTCTTGTCCAGGCGCCATTTCGGCTTGCGGGAATCTGCTTTCGTCTTTCTCGTCTTCCTGGATTTTTCGTCCTATGCGTCGCGGAAAAACCCTTTCGCGGCGATCGACATGTTTCGGCGGTTGATCGTGGAACGGCCTTTCGAAAATATCCAGCTGGTCCTCAAAATGAAGGGCGACAAGCAGGCGTCTGACGACCTCGCCGCACGGATCGACCTCCCGCAGGATTCCTTCGTCGTCGTCAATCAGCTATTGAGCGCTTATGAACAACATAGCCTGATCGCCGCTTGCGATTGCCTTGGGTCGCGTCCCGCCGAGTGGTGTAGCTGAGCGGGAGCAAGCCGCTTGCGAAGCGCGCTCATCATAGCGCCGTAGCGAGCGAGCGGCTTGCGGTGGTCATCGACGATTTCTGTGGTCAGAGTTGGGTTGCGAACATCAAC
>NZ_JAGRPM010000062.1 GCF_019449565.1 Rhodoblastus sp.
CCGCAGACGCTGACCGGCCGGCCAAGGCAGGCTTACCTGACCTGGAAGGAAAAGCTCCAGCCGCTCGGCTACAAGCTCGCCGCACAAATCGTCGATTGGCCCAATGGCGTGCCAGGCGACGTCGGACTCTATATCTCCTGGGGTTGAGACCGCCTGGCTGACCGCGACGCGACGGCGGGCCTCCGCCGTCCGTCTCGTCCAAGCCGGGATTCTGTCTCGTTCGCGCCGTCGGAGGAAGTGATTGACCAATTTCTGGCGGCGAATTTTCGCCTTGATCGCGCTGGCTCTGGCTCTGGGCCTTGGCGCGGGCGTCTGGCGCCATTTCTCGCAGCCCAAAATCCTGACCGTCGCCGTGGGACCGGCCAATTCCGACGACGCTGATTTCATCAACGCCTGGAGCCGGCTTCTCGCCGCCGACGGCGGCCATGTCCGCCTCAAGGCCGTCCCGACCTCCGGCCCGGTCGAATCGCTTGAAAAGCTGAAGAGCGGCCAGGCAATGCTGGCCGTCGTGCGGACCGATGTCGCGAGCGCCGTGAAGGCCCGCGCCGTCGCGCTGCTGCACAGCGATCCGGTTGTCATCGTCGCGCCGGAAAAGGCCAAAATCGAAAATTTCGGACGCCTCAAGGGCAAGACAATCGGCGTGATCGGGCCGCCCGGGGCCAATGACGCCCTGATCGAGACCTTGCGGCGGCATTTCCGCGTGAGCGTGAATGTCGTCGAGCTTCCGGCCGTACCGGCCCAGATCGCGGCGGCTTTCCATGACGGCAAGGTGGACGCCCTGCTCTTCGTCGCGCCGACCACGCGCGGCGCGATCGTGGCTGAAAACTGGGCGGTGACGCGCCGCGCCATAGGAAAAAATCTCGGCCTTGTCCCCATCGACGAAAGCGACGCCATCGCCGAGGCCGCGCCGGCTTATGAATCGGGCGAAATTCCCGCCGGCCTGTTCGGCGGGACGCCGCCACTGCCCGCCGAAGACGTTTCGACCCTGCGTGTTCCGACCTATCTGGTCGCCGAACGCGACGCGCCCAATGCCGCGATCACGCAACTGACGCGAAACCTGTTCGAGAACCGCCAGCGCATCGCCGGCGACGCCTCCGTCGCCAGACTTGTCAAGGCGGCGAGCGTCGAAAAGGACGCCGTTTTCCCGGTCCATCCCGGCGCGCAGACCTATTATGACGGCGAGGAGACGAGCTTTCTCGAGCAATATGGCGACTGGTTCTATTACGGCCCGCTGCTGCTCGGCGCGCTGGCGTCGGGCGCGATGGCGGCGCTGCGCTATCTCGGCTTGATGCAGACGAAAGAAACCAGCGAAAGCCTGCTGGCCAAAGTGCCCGAGGTGATCGCCTTGATCAAGGCTGCCACGACGACGGAGGAGCTTGACGAAATTCGCGCGGGGATCGACCTGGCGGTCGAACGCTTCACCCATGACGTCGTCAAGGGCAATGTCGAAGAGCAGAAGACAGCGCCGATCGCGCTCGCGGTGGATTACCTCGGCCGGATGATTTCCGAACGGCGAAGGGAAATCGCCGGCCGCGCCCGCGAGGCGTCGCCATGAACGTACGCAGCGGGCAACAACTCGGGCGTCCGGGGCGCGGCGAAGGGCCCGTGACGTTTTCTTGAAACTTCCGCTGCGTTTGAGTTGACAGGGGCGGAACGCGCCCTTAGAAAACGCCCCGGGCCCAGGTGGCGGAATTGGTAGACGCACCAGCTTCAGGTGCTGGCGCTCGCAAGGGCGTGGAGGTTCGAGTCCTCTCCTGGGCACCAACGTTTCAAGGGAACTCCCTTTCGAAACAACGACTTAGATGACTGTCCGTAGACCCGATGGTGACACAAAGGGTGCTACAATGGCGATTGTCGTCTGCCAAGCGGGGGCTTTGAGGCTTACCGTGAAATACGTGACCACCTGGAAAGACGGCATTTTCTACTACGCTCGGCGTGTGCCTGCGGACATGAAGCAGCACCACCAAGGCAAGGCGACTATCCGGCAGAGCCTCAAGACCAGAGACCCGCTCGTTGCCGCCCGCGAAGCCCTGAATGTTGATTTCCGTTTGGAACTGACCCGGGATTTTCACTGAGAAGTGACCCGCCTTTTTATGTTCCTGCGGTCAGGTTTTGGTCAAGGCATTGGCTTTCTCCTTTCGTCCTTTTGCGGTTGCGGCGCTGGCCTTGAAGCG
>NZ_JAGRPM010000063.1 GCF_019449565.1 Rhodoblastus sp.
ACGAATGTGACGCTGGCCCATACGGGCGCCAATGTCCTGACGGCGACGGATTCCAATGTCGCGGGGACGGGAACGTCCAACGCCGTGACCTTCAATCTGACGACGGCGGCGCCGACTGTTGCGATCACGAGCGCGGGCGGCACGGTCGCTCAGGCGAGCCAGACGATCTCGGGCACGGTCGATGTCGCGGACGCCGGCTCGACGGTGAAAATTCTGGACGGGACGACGCAGGTCGGAACGGCGGTGGTCGGCGCGGACGGCAAATGGTCGACGAATGTGACGCTGGCCCATACGGGCGCCAATGTCCTGACGGCGACGGATTCCAATGTCGCGGGGACGGGAACGTCCAACGCGGTGACCTTCAACCTGACGACGACAGCGCCGACGGTTGCGATCACGAGCGCAGGCGGCACGGTCGCTCAGGCCAGCCAGACGATCTCGGGCACGGTCAATGTCGCGGACGCCGGCACGACGGTGAAAATTCTGGACGGGACGACGCAGGTCGGAACGGCGGTGGTCGGCGCGGACGGGAAGTGGTCGACGAATGTGACGCTGGCCCATGCGGGCGCCAATGTCCTGACGGCGACGGATTCCAATGTCGCCGGGACGGGAACGTCCAATGCCGTGACCTTCAATCTGAGCACAGTCACGCCAATTGCGCCGGTCACGCCAACAGCGCCGGTCATTCCGACGGCCCCGGTAATGCCGACAGCTCCCGTCACGCCCACGGCGCCGGTCGCTACTGTGACCACCATCAACAGCAATTCCGGCAATCAGACACTGTCACTGGGCGACAATCCCTATGCGATCAATTTGAACGGCTATTACAATGTCGTGACCGCCGGCGGCGGAAACGACACGGTCGCCGGCGGAGGCGGAAACAACAATGTCACGCTCGGCGACGGCTCCGACACCGTGACGCTCGGCGGCTATTACAACATCGTTACCGCGGGAAATGGCAAGAACGCGATCAACGCAGGGGCTGGCAACGCAACCATCGTTGCGGGCAATGGCGCCAACACGATCACCCTTGCCGGCTGGAACAATTCGGTGACCCTCGGAGGGGGAACGAACGTCGTCAGCGGCGGACAAGGCAATGCGTCCATTGTCGCAGGCGGAGGCTCGAACACAATCACCCTTGCCGGTTGGAACAATTCGGTGACGCTTGGCGCAGGCGCAAATATCGTCAAAGGCGGCCAGGGCAATGACACGATCACCCTGACCGGCGGCGCGGCGACGCTTCAGTTCGGCGGCAACAACGAGACGGCGATCCTCGGCGGCGGCGTCAATGCGACCATATTCGACACCGGCTTCAACCTGCGCATCGCGGTCGACACCAGTTCAGGGACCAGCGTCGTCAATGGATTCGCGCAGGACCGGAACGGCTATATCGAGTTGCGCAACGGCGCCGGCGGATATACGTCGGTCAACAGCATTCTCGCCGCCTTGAAGAGCGATGGACATGGTGGCGCGCTGCTCACGCTCGGGACGACGGGATCGATCGATATCGCAGGCGTGACGCCGGACCAATTGAGCGGCAATAATTTCAGGATCAGCTCGGAAACGGACGCGAGCATGGCGCCCACGCTCACGATCGCGGACCCGAGCCTGAACGTCACCGGCGGCGGCGGAACAGTCGCTTTGGGTATAAAGGTGGCGGCGTCAGCCTCCGCAACCGACGTGAAGGTCACGATCGCCGGACTCCCGTCCTACGAAACCATTTCCGACGGTCTCGGCCATACCTACTCCGGCCAGTCGATCACGCTGAGCGCCGCGGAGGTCAATAGCGGACTGACGCTGACGTCGCATTACACCGGCTCTCAGCATCCGATCGCGACGCTGTCGGTGACGGCGAGCGACACAATTGGCGGTTCTGTCGCGACTTCAGCCAAGCAGTCAATCGTGGTCGTCGATCCGCCGGCTTCGACGGCCAACGCGGTTGCCCTGCTGAACCAATATATCGCCAGCGGCTTCCAGAAGGATCAGGGCGCTGCCCAGGTGACGACGACAATGGCGGCGGCTTCGCACGACGACTCGTTTTTGAGCCGGCCGGGACATTCCTGATGGCATCCTTCGCCGGCGTCGGGCGTTTCGGCTCCCGACGCCGAAGGAGTTTCAACCGCCGCGTTTTCTCGATCTTGCTATCCGATCGGCTGTTCGAGCCAGGAAGCGAAGCGCCTCCGGCTCAGTCCTTGCCCTTCAACGCCTGAAGAATCTTGATCACCGTCGACCATGACAGGCGCTGGTTGATTTGCAGCCAGGCTTCGCCGCCCGCCAGATCCTCGAGGTGGAAAGAAGGAATGGCGCCCGCAGTCGCATCATTGGCGGCGAGCAAGGCGAGATCCGGATCCGCTCCCGCGTCGTCGACTGGAACTTTTTGCTCGCCCGTGATGGCAGGCGGGGTGCGAAACGCGTCCTCGGCGGCCGATGGCGCGATATCCGCGAAGCTGGCGCCAAGCGCCTGTGTCAGCGCGCGCAAGATGCGCGGACGCGGCATGGACCGTCCGGCGCGGTAATGGGAGATGTTCACCGGGTTGAAGGCCTCGCCCGGCAGTTCGTTCTGTACAAGCTTGGCCAATGAAGAAACGGACAGCTGCTTTTCCGCCATGACGGCGCGCAAACGCTCGGCAAACAGGGCCTTTTTCCCAACATTCGGGGCCGTGCCGGGAAGGCCGGGCGTCTGAGGAATCAGCATTGGGTTTCGCTCTTCATGCTTCATATTAATCGCATTCCAAATTAACGGCAAATCGCCATCCCGGTTCATTCGGATTGCGCCCGCTGATTTTTAAGGGCGGCTTTGTTGCAGTGCAATAATAGATATGATAGCGTTGCGGTCATATGACTTAGGCGGCATCCCTATTTAAGCGTACGCCTTCTTAATTAAAGGTCCTGCTCACGCGTGTTACAACATCGTTGGGGCGTCCATGATCGTTACGTGCAAGTTAGTTGTCCAACTGAGCGGCGCCCCTGGCGGACATGTCCGTTTCCAGCTGCAGGCGCAAATTCCTTCCAAGGTCGCGCAGCGTATCAAGCGCATTCTCGCAGAAGCCGCGCCGCCGGCTGGTCCTCTGGCCTTGTCAGCCGAGCAGCCTCGGAAAGCCTCACTAAAACGTGATAATTAATTATCGCACTTCTGGACGTCAAGGCCAATGCTTCATTAGTCACAGCTTCCTTATTTACGGCGCCAGAGAGCGGCGCTGCCCCTTCCAAGATCATCAATGAAAGCAATGATCTAGATCGCGCTTCCGGTCCCAGGCTCCGGAAGTTGCGGACCCATGACTCTTGAAGGGGGGTCAACCGCCAATTCGCTTATGTTTTTGGCGCGCTTCTCTGGTCTTGGCGCCCAAAAATTTGCGCGGAAAGCCCAAGACTCGGCGGAAAAGCGGCGATTCCAAGGCGGAATGGAATTGCGGCCCCGCTTGCGCGGCAAGCTTCAGCCTTACAAAGCCAGGGCTCAAGGCCATGCTTAATTCGTAGCGCCTTGACAGTTAATTTAATCAATGATTAGCTAACACTTAATTAACGAGTTCATTAAAGGGCGAAGCGCATATGCAGCTTTCTTCCGAGCAAGACCGAGATCGCAACAGGTAATGCCGACAAATTAGTCGGCTTAGATTGAATGCACGGCGTCGTTTCAAAATTAGACGAGGCTCCAATGGAAAAGTCGTCGATGAAAACTTCTGGTAAGCCCGTTTTGGGCGATTCGAATCCTGCGGGCAGTTCGGCTGATCTTCTTAATATTCTTCTGGTCGCGCATAAATTTCTGCCTTTCATCGGCGGGATCGAAATGCACACGTTCGAGGTCGGGCGGCGAATGGCCGCTCGGGGCCACAAGGTGCGGGTTCTGACCGGCGATCCCACGGGCGCGCTGCCCCAGGAAGAGATCGTCGCGGGAATGCGCGTCACCCGCGTCCCGGTCTATCCTCAATCCAGCGACGCTTTCTTCGCTCCGGAGCTGTACCGCGAGGTTTTGAAAGCGGATTGCGACATCATTCACGTTCAGGGCTTTCACACCTTCGTGCCGCCGATTGCGCAACTGGCCGCGATCCGCAAGAAGGCGCCCTTCGTCATGACCTTCCACAGCGGCGGCCATTCGTCGAACCTGCGCAATCTTATCCGGGGCGTTCAGCGCGAAGTGTTGAGGCCGCTGATCCGGCGCGCCGATAAGCTCATCGGCGTGTCGGAATTCGAGGCGGATCTGTTTTCCCGCACGCTTCGCATCCCTCGCGAGAAATTCACCGTCGTGCCGAATGGCGCCGAGATTGAGCCGGGGGACGAAGCGCCTGCGCTGGACCCGGCGTCGCCCCTGATCGTGACGATTGGCAGGCTGGAACGCTACAAGGGGCATCACCGCGTCATTCGGGCCTTCGCTGAAGTGCTGAAAACGCGCCCCGGCGCAAGGCTGCGCGTGCTCGGCGAGGGGCCCTACAAGCAGACTCTGGTCGAGACGGCGCGTGAGTTGGGGATCGAAGACCGTGTGACGATCGGCGGCATCCCGCCCGAAAATCGCCAACATATGTCGAACTTCCTCGCGGGAGCTTCCGCGGTTGTTCTGCTGAGCGATTATGAAGCCCATCCCGTCGCGGCGCTGGAGGCGATTTCGCTCGGCCGGGCCGTGCTGGCGAGCAATTCGACCGGCTTCGTCGAAATGGCCGCGAAGGGACTCTTGCGCACCATCGATCCCGACGCGCCGCCGGCCGAAATCGCTCAGGCCGTGCTCGACCTGATCGACCGCCCGCCCTCCCGCCCGCCGAATGTCGAGATCGCCAATTGGGACGATTGCACGAGCAATCTCCTCGATATCTATCGAGCCGTCATCGCGGCCAGATCGGGTCTCGAAGCAAAGCCGGCGGCTCCTTTGGGCGCCGCAGCCGCCCCGGAGGTCCGCCAAAAATTCGCGGCGGACATCCACGCGACGGCGGCGCAAGCCGCGCCACTTGTCGCGCCCCTTGCCGCTCCCTTCGCCGCTCCCCTAGTTGAGGGCGGCTACCTGCCAAAGTCGGCCAAGTCGAACAAGGTGAAGAGCACGTCGCTCGTCGCATTGGGCCTGGCAGCCGGCTTTGTCATGATTTGCGCCGATGGAAGGTCCGCCTACACGCCTGCCATGGCCGCCCAGGAGAGTGGATCCAAGCGCCCAGTTCAGGTTCAGGCCGACCAGGCCGCGCCGGTCGCGCCCGTGACCACCGTCCCGTCTTACGCAAACGCGGCCGTGGCGTCGGTCACGTCGCCGGCGCAGGATTGCTCGCAGAAGGATGTGGCCGATCCAACCGGGGCGAGCGGCAAGGGCGTCGCGATTGGCCGCGGCGACAAGATCAAGATGTCTTTCTATGAAGTATTGCCGACCCAGGACGGCAAATGGGGCGGCGAGCGCCAGCAGTTGAAAGAGCCGGCGAAAGCCTTCCAGTTGCGCGCCGAATTATCCGCCGAATATATCGTCCAGGACGACGGCGCCGTCGCGATCCCTATGCTGGGGCAATTCGACGCCGCAGGCCGCAGGACAGGCGATTTTCAGCGGCAGGTCGAATGCGCTTTCGACGCCTTTCTGGGCCGCAAGGGCTTCGTCAATGTTTTGAGCGTCGTCAATCCGCCGATCTATGTGATCGGTCAGATCAAGAACGCCGGCAGCTATGATTATACGCCCGGCATGACGGTGCTTCACGCCGTCGCGCTGGCGGGCGGCTTCGACAAGGCACCTGTCGAGCCATGGGTCGTCGCCGAGCTGACCCGCGAAACAGAACGGCTTCAAACCGCGCTCGACCGCGCGATGCGCATGATGGCGCGCAGCACGGCGATTGAAGCGGCGCGTACAGACGGGCGGCCGTCCGTCCCGGCTGAACTCGCCAATCTTGCCGGAAAAGAGAAGGCGAAAGCGCTCGTCTACAATGAGTTCGCGCCGCGTCGCGCGGAAATGCAGGCGCTCGCCTCGGATGAAGCGTCCATGAAGGGCGCAGTCGAATCGGCCTCCGCCGAAATGGAATTGCAGAAGGCGCGTCTGCCGATCCTGAACCAGTCCATCGAAATGAGGAAAGAGCGCGTCGCCAATCTGAACAAGCTCATGAGTTCGGGAACGATCGCACGGCCCGTGGTGATCCAGGCCCAGACAGAATTGATGGAAGTCCAGGATCGCAATCAGCAGACGCTGAATTCGCTCAATCTGGCGCGCGACCGTTACAACCAGGCGCGTCAGCAATTGCAGGCCCGTCAGGACCAGGCCGAGGTCAACTCCCAGAAGGACGCGAGCGAAGCCCGCGCCGAGGCGACGATCGCGGCGGGGGAAAGCGATGCGGCGGCCAATGTGTTGAGGGCCATGGCGCGGACGCGGCTTTCGACCCCTGCGGCGCTCGATACGGAATTCGTGATCGTCCGGCGTCGGGGAGACGGCGTGGCCGAGTTTTCCGCCACGGGGACCACCGTGCTGCAGCCGGGCGATCTCGTCCAGGCGCGGACACGTCCGGCGACCAAGGCAAATTAGCGCGTCGTCAATACTCGAGGTTTCTCACATATTTGAAGTAAAGTGTAGGAGAGCATCATGCAAAATGCGTCATATGCAGGCTCAACAGCGTTAGCGACGAATTCCGCCAATAGCGATATATCGTCGAATATGCCATTGCCCCGCGTTTCGCTGGTGATACCGACGCTCAACGAAGCCGACAATCTGGCCTGGCTCTTGCCGCGACTGCCGTCCTGGATTTTCGAACTGCTCATCGTCGACGGCTGCTCGACCGATGGCACGGTGGAAGTGGTGCGGCGGCTCTATCCGGGGGCGCGCATCATTACCGAGAAGCGGCGCGGCAAGGGCGTCGCGCTGATGACGGGTTTCGAAGCCGCCGCCGGCGATATCATCGTCATGCTTGACGCCGATGGGTCGATGGACCCGGAAGAGATCATTCTTTATGTCGCGACGCTGATGTCGGGCGCCGATTTCGTCAAGGGCTCGCGCTTCATCCAGGGCGCCGGCACCGTTGACATGACCCTGATCCGGAAGCTCGGAAACTGGGGCCTCACCATGGCCGTCCGCACGCTCTATGGCGGATCCTTCAGCGACCTCTGCTACGGATATGTCGCCTTCTGGAAACGCTGTTTCCCCGTCTTGCGCTCGGACTGCTCCGGTTTCGAAGTCGAGACAATCCTGAACATCAAGGCGCTGCAGAACAAGCTGAAGATTGTCGAGGTCGCCAGCTTCGAATCCGTCCGCATCCATGGCGAGAGCAATCTGCGCGCGCTGCCCGACGGCTGGCGCATCCTGAAAGCCATCCTGCGGGAACGGGTTACGCCGAAAGCCCTGGCGCCGGCGCCGGCGGAATAGCTTCGATCGATTTCGAGGCTATGTCCGAGTGGTGTTGATCCATTGAATTGGCGCCGAACATCTTATTGCGCGATGCATCAGGAATGACGTGAAAATGTCGAGCGCTCGTCGCCCACTTGTTCTGCAGTTCATCGACGGGGCGCTGGGAACGGCCGACGGGGCGTCCTACCAGCCGCCTTCCCGTCGCGCAGAAAAATTGGGCGTCTGGCGGCTGATCATGCGGTGGCTCGGCGTTGGCGCCGTGCAGCCCGAGGCGGATGCGCAGATCGAATCCGGCGGGCTGGTCTGGCCCCAGCTGCTGGCGATCAATGTCGCTGCGGCGCTGGTGCTTGCGGCTTGCGCGGCGAACGCCAGCCGGATCGGTCAGTCATGGGCCGTCCCCGGGTTTTATTGCGCCATCGCCCTGATGTTCGCGCCCATCGCGGCGCGGCTCGTTCTGGTGAATGTTTCGAGAACCGAGCGCATCGCTGATGTGATGATCGTCACGCTCGGCCTGTTCGCGCTGCGCGTCATTCGGGCGCCGGTCGTCTTCGTCGGGCATGACGAATATCTTCATTGGGTCGGCGCGCAGCAGATCATGGAAGACGGACATCTGTTTGCGCCCAATGTGCTGTTTCCCATCGGCCCCTATTATCCCGGCCTGGAAATATTGGCGACCGCCTTCTCCAATCTCTCCGGCCTGTCGTTTTTCGCATCCGCGATTCTCGTGCTGATGGTCGCCCGCTCCCTGTTCATCGGCGCGTTGTTTCTCATTTACGAACGGATCTCGGGCTCGGCCCGGGTCGCGGCGCTCGGATGCCTGTTTTACATGGGTTCGTCCACCTTCGTCTTTTTCGACACCAATTTTTCCTACGCCAGCCTGGCCATGTTCCTGATGACGCTGGCGCTGCTGCTGGATCTGCGGCTCGGCGACGACGGCGGCCGCTGGCTCTTGCGCCTGCCGCTGTTCGTGATTGCCATCGGCGCCCTGTCCATGACGCATCATGTCACCGCCTATGCGCTGGGATTTCTGCTGGTCGGCTTTTTCCTCGTCGAGGCGATCCGGCGCGATCACGGCAAGGGGACCTTGTGGCGCTACGGCGTCACGGCGGCGCTGGCCGTGCTCGTTCCCGTGCTGTGGTCGAAAGCGATGGGCAATCCCGGCGCGGGCTATCTGGGACCGGTGTTCCAGAATGGGCTCAGGGAAGTGACGCAGTTTCTCACTCACCTCGGCGAGTCGAACCGCAAATTATTCACCGGCGACGACGGCGTCGTGGCGCCGCTATGGCAACGGCTCCTGACGCTCGGATCGGTCGCTTTCATCTGCGTGGGATTGGCGCTGGGGTTCTTTCGCAGCCTGTCCTGGGCGGGGCTTTTCAGCCGCCGCAGTCCCTCGTCCTGGCCGGCGATCCTTTGCTGGAGCAATAGCCGGCACATCCTGCTGACGCTCATCACTATCGGCTATCCGGTCAGCATGGTGTTCCGCATGACCCGAAGCGGTTGGGAAATCGGCAATCGCATCGGTCCCTTCGCCTTCCTCGGCGTCGGCCTCGTGCTGGCGATCTGCGTGACAAGCCTGTTGCAGGGAAAATCCGGCAACGTTCTGCGCGCCGCCGCGATCGGGGGGGCGATGACGGTGATCCTGATCGGCGGAATCATCAGTTCGGAAGGACCGCGCATTCTGGTGCCCGCGCGCTATCAGGTCTCGGCGGACGGCGCCTCGATTGAGCCCATGGGCATTCGCGCGGCGGAATGGACCAAGGAATGGCTCGGCCCCGGCAATCGTTTCGCCGCCGATCGCGTCAACCGGCTGTTGCTGGCCGGGTTCGGGCGCCAGCTCGTCTCGACGACGCTCCAGCACGGCTATGACGCGGGCGTCACGCTGGCCGCGCCGACTTTCGGCGACGAGGAGCTGGACGTCATTCGCAAGCTGGGCATGGAATATCTCTTCGCGGACCTGCGCCTGACCACGGGACGGCCGGTCGTCGGCGCCTATTTCGACGGCGCGCGCGCCGACGAGATGCTGGACGCGCCGCCGCTGCCCGCCGCAACGTTCAAATATGACTCAATCGAGGGCGTGAACCGCATCTTCGATAACGGCTATTCCATCATCTATGACGTGAGGGCGCTCAGTGGACGACCATAACGCCGCCCCGACCCCTTATGTTTTCGGCTGGCTCGTCGCCGCGGCCTGCGCGATCGCGCTGGTCTATTTCGGCTTCAGGCCGGCCCTTGCCATCGCGCTCGTCTTTGTGTTGCCGGGGTTGCTGCTGCTGCGGAACGTCCGGCCCAGACCAGCGCCGAGTTTCGAAAACGTCATTTTGACCCTGGGAATGAGCGTCGCTTTGGTCATTGTCCTGGCGCTCGTCCTGCACAGGTTCAATGCCCTCTCGCCGTCAGGATGGTGGGTCTTGTTGCCCGCCTTCTGCCTTGCGGCCTGGCTGCTGTCCCGACGCAACGCCGGCGACGCGCAAGCAGCGCCCGTGCAGGCGCCTTTGCGTGAAATCGCCGTCAACCGCTATCAGATGGCAAGCCTTGCGGCCGTGATCGCGCTGGTCGCATTTGCGCTCGTGACGGCCCGCAATGGCGCGCTCGCCCACCAGCAATTCGCCTATACGGAATTCTGGATCACGCCTTTTGACGGCCGCGACCATCACCGGGTCGTCGTCGGCGTCCACAACAAGGAAAAGCAGCCGGTCAGCTATGATCTCGAGCTGACGCTCAATGGCAAGATCGTCGCGCGCCATCCCAATCTGGTCCTTGCGGATAATGAACAAATCGTCGAGCAGATGACGGCGCCCGGCGATGAAACCAGTCCAGAAGAGCGAATTGAAGCGCGGCTCTATCGGAACGGCTCGCAGCCGGTCCTGTACCGCCGCGTTTCCTTGTCCAAGCAAATAGCGGGGGTGCGGTAATGCGTGTCTTGATGCTCGCCCAATTTTATCCGCCGGTGATCGGCGGCGAAGAGCGCCATGTCTTCTCGCTGAGCGAGGCGCTGGTCGCCCGAGGCCATCAGGTGGCGGTCGCAACCATGCCGCACCCGGACCGGGCGCCAGTGGAATATCTGAATGGCGTCACCGTTCACAGCCTGCAAGGCTCGATGCAGCGCGCGTCGGCGCTGTTCAGCGAAGAGGAGCGTCCGCACGTGCCGCCCTTTCCGGATCCGGAGCTGACATTTCGCCTCAGCCGGCTGGTTTCGAAATTCAAGCCGGATGTCGTCCACGGCCACAACTGGATGATCCATCAATATCTGCCGCTGAAGCTGGCCAACAAAGCCAAGCTCGTGTCGACATTGCACGATTACAGTTTCACTTGTTCGATCAAGACTCTTCTTCACAACGGCGACTATTGCAGCGGACCGGGAGTGGCCAAATGCCTTTCCTGCGCGGGCGCGCATTTCGGCCCCGTCAAGGGACAGATCACGGCGGCTGCGCATTTCGTCACGAAGCCTTTGCTTCACCGCGGCGTCGATAATTTCATCGCGGTCAGTCACGCGGTCGCGGAAAAATCGGGGCTGGTCGACGGTTCGACCCCGTATAGCGTTATCCCGACTTTCATCCCGGACGATCTGGGCTCCCCTCCAGCCTCGATTGATCCAAGATTGCGCCAGCTTCCGCCCGACGGCTACCTGCTCTTCGTCGGCGATCTGAACCGCCACAAAGGCGTGCATATTCTTCTCCAGGCCTATGCGCGGTTGGAACAGGCGCCGCCTCTTGTGCTGATCGGACGGCGCACCCCGGGGACGCCGGACGAACTCCCCCCAAACGTCTTCCTGTTCGAAAGCTGGCCGCATCACGCGGTCATGCATGCATGGCGGAGATGCCTGTTCGGCCTTGCGCCCTCCACATTCATCGAGCCGTGCGGAACCATCGTGATGGAGGCCAATGTGGTCGGCAAGACCATGATCGCCGCCAATCATGGCGGGCTGGCGGAACTGGTCGAACATGGCCGCAGCGGCTTGCATGTCGTGCCGGGCGATGTCGACTCGCTGGCCGAAACTATGCGGATGCTGATCGATTCCCCCGACTTGCGACGGAGGCTGGAGGAGGGCGCCCTCGCCAGGGCGGAAAGCTTCAAGGCCAGATCGGTCGTGCCCAAGATCGAAACCATCTACGGCAGCCCGAACAAGGTACGGCAGCCAGGAGGCGGCGCGGCGCGCGTCGCGCATGTGTCGCATCAGTCGTGACGGCGCTGCCGCCGCCGCCAGGATTACGTCGTTAAGGCATCGGGGAACAAAGCCATGACCTCACAGCCGCCACAAGTCAGCGCCGTCGTCTGCGCCTATACGTTCGACAGGTTGAACGACGTCGTCGAGGCGGTTCAGTCGCTCGAAGGCCAGCAGCCGCGGCTGGCCGAGATCATCGTGGTGGTCGATCACAATCCCGACCTCAAGGTGGAAATCCGAAGCCGCCTCGCCGACGAGATCATCGTGATCGAGAATGCCTTCGATCCCGGCCTGTCCGGCGCGCGAAATTCCGGCGTGGCGCAGGCGGGCGGCGAGTATATTTTCTTTCTCGACGATGACGCCGTGGCCGCGCCGGATTGCGTCGCGCTGCTGACGCGCCGTTGCGTCGAAACCGGCGCGATCGGCGCCAGCGCGCATATCGAGCCGGCTCTTCTGGCCGCCCGCCCGCGCTGGTTTCCCTCCGAGTTTTTATGGGTCGTGGGCTGCTCCTATGAAGGATTGCAGGCCGGCCCGACCCGCAATCTCCTCGGCGCGGCAATGTGCCTGCGCCGCGATATTTTCGATAGAATTGGCGGCTTCGACGCCAGTTTGGGGCGGTCCCAAAAGGGATTGCCGCATGGCTGCGAGGAAACCGAATTCTGCATTCGCGCCACCAGGGAGACGGGCGGCCTTTTCATCCATGAACCGGCCGCGCGCATCCTGCACAAGGTTCCTGCCGCGCGGTTGACGCTGTCCTATTTCTCGAAGCGTTGTTACGCCGAAGGAATGTCCAAGGCTCGCCTGAGCACGCTGGCCGGAAGCGAGCGCTCGCTTGCGAGCGAACGCTCCTATGTTGCGCAAACCCTGACGCGCTCGGTCGCGCATAATCTCGGCGACGTTGCGCGCCGCATGGACCCTGCCGGGTTGGGTCGCGCCGGCGCGGTCGCGCTGGGTCTGGGATGCGCCGGGGCCGGATATGCGCGGGGCCGGCTCAGCAATGCGCTGGGCGCCCAACACGCGCTCCTGTTCAACGCTGCGCTGTTGTCGCTCGGCACGGGAATTTCCGCGGCGCTCGGATTCTTCTACTGGTTTCTGGCGGCCCGCAGTTTTCCCGCCGAGGCTGTCGGCTATGCCGCGGCGGCGATCTCGCTGATGAATTTCATCGGCCATCTCGGCGAGGTGGGGCTTGGCGCGTTGCTGATGGGAAAGGCCCGCAGCCAGGGCGCCCGCGCGCGAAATTTCATAACAGCCGGGCTATTGTTGAGCTGCGCCTTTTCGGCCCTGTTCGCCCTCGTCTATCTCGCGCTCAACGCTTTGTTCAAGGTGTCGCTCGGCGAGATCGCCAGCTCCAGCGGCGCCGTCATTTTCATCCTCGCCTGCGGCCTGACCGGCCTGACGCTGGTTCTCGATCAATCGCTGGTCGGCCTCATGCGCAGCCAGTTGCAGGTGTCGCGCAATGTCGCCTTCGCGGTGACGAAGCTCATTCTGCTCGCAGGGGCGCCGCTGCTGCTCGGCGCCGCCGGTCTCGATGAGAAAACCATCTTCCTGACCTGGTTCGCCGGCCAGTTGGCCTCGATTCTCCTGCTCGCGGCGTTTCGGCGCGGCAGTGCGAAGGAGGTGGTGGGCCGTCCCGATTTTCACCTGCTCGGGTCTCATTTTGGCGACGTCCTGGGTCACCACGGGCTGAACATGGCCAATCTCGCGCCGAGCCTGCTGTTGCCGTTTCTGGTCACTGTGGTGCTCTCGCCGTCGATCAACGCCGCCTTTTACGCCTCCTGGACGCTCATCAACGTCGCCTATCTCGCGCCGGCTTCGCTGGCGACAATGGTCTATGCCGTTGGCGCGAAAAATCCGGCGGAGCTGGCCGGGCGAATTCGCACGTCGCTCGGCGTGTCCATGGTCATAGGACTGGGCGTCGCGGCGGTCTGCTGGATTGGCGCGGAATTCATCCTCAGCCTGTTTTCGCCGGCCTATGCGGCGGTCGCGGCCGACAGCTTCAGGCTTCTCGGACTGAGCTTCTTCCTGATCGCGATCAAATATCACTATGTCGCGATCCAGCGGGTCCGCAATCAGATGCTGAGCGCCAGCGTGCTGGTGTCGCTGGGCTGCGTCCTGGAGCTGGGGGGCGCGCTGTTTGGCGGTCGCGGCGGCGATCTGCACGACCTGACGCTAGGCTGGCTGCTGGGCCTCCTGATCGAAACCGCCGCCATGACCCCCGTTGTCTTTCGCGCCTTGCAGATCGGCGCGACGGCGCAGGGCCTCGCCCCGCGCGGTGCGCCGCAACCTGCCTATGCAACGGTGGCGGCCAGGTCCGAGTTTTTTGCTTCAAAGAGGCTGGAGAAGCCCCTATGAGGGCTTCCTCGAAACATCGCCAAACGGCAAGAGGCGCGGCAGTCTTGCGTTTGCTCTGGCTGGGGCTTTTCGCCTGGCTGTCCATCAGCCATGACGCGGCGGCGAGGGCGAAAGCGCCGGACAAGGGATCGCGCGGCTTCGTAACCCGCAACGGCCATGAATTTTCGCTGAACGGCAAGATTTTCCGCGTCGCGGGCGTGAACAACCATTACCTGACCTATGGCTCTCCCGTCGAAGTGACCCGCGTTCTCGACGACGCCGTCGCGATGAAAGCCAATGTCGTGCGCATTTTCGTCTCGCCGATCATCGGGTCCACGGATGGAAGCGTCGCCAATGTCTTCAACTGGAACAGCAATGCCGATTCAAGTAATCTTGGCGTCAACGGCGTCTATATGGCCTCGTTCAATCCCAAGACGCAGGCTATGGAGATCAATGAAGGCGCGAATGGTCTCCAGAGACTCGATTTCGTCGTCAAGGAAGCGTCGAAGCGCAAGTTGCGCCTGATCGTCGCCTTCGTCGACTATTGGGCCTATACGGGCGGCTCGCGGCAGATCAGCGCCTGGTATGGCAACAAGGGCGACGATCGCTTTTTCGCGGAAGATGCGCGCGCCAGGGCCGATTACAAGCGGCTGGTTCAAGCGATCGTCACGCGGCGCAATAGCCTGTCCAATGTGGTCTACCGCGACGACCCGACGATTTTCGCCTGGGAGCTGGCGAACGAGCCGGACATACAGCCTTTTTCGGTGTTCAATGGCTGGGTCGCGGAAATGGCGGCCTTCGTCAAGTCCCTAGACCACCGGCATCTGCTCGCCAGCGGACAGTCCAGCCTCCAGTACAAGATGGCCGAGTTGCGCCTGCCGCAAGTCGATTTCGGCACCTGGCACGGCTACGCCAGCTATCAGAAGATCTCCGCCGAGCAATTCGCGGACCAGATAACGCAATATTGCGCTTACGCCGTTTCCTACGGCAAGCCGGTTATTCTGGAAGAATTCGGCGTCCCCCGGTCCGACCCCGACCGTCCGCAGATCTATCGGAATTGGATGGCGCGGATCGCCGCCGACGACCGCTGCGCCGGCTGGCTGGTCTGGCGGCTGGTTTCGCGACAGGACAGCAATGAATATCCGCAGGACGATCACGACCAATTCGATATCCACAATGATGGGAGTCCGGTGTGGCTCGCGCTGCAGGACAGCGCCGGCCTCATGACCATGGCTCAAACCCGCCGCAAGTTCGTTCGTCAGCAAGAGGATAGGGGGCAGCCATGATTGAAGACGCCAGAACACTTGCGAACAACACATCGATCGATGCCGATATCCTGATCATCGGCGCGGGCGCCGCGGGCATTTCGCTGGCGACGAATTTTTTGGACAAGCCCGTCAAGGTCCTGATCCTCGAAAGCGGAGGGCTGACCTATGAGAGTTCGACTCAGGCGCTTTGTCGTGGCGAAAATGTCGGCCTGCGCTATGAACCGCTGGACCTTTGCCGGGTGCGGATTTTCGGCGGCAGCACGGATCGGCGCGGTTGGGCGGGCTGGTGCAAGACATTCAGTCAGTTCGACCTCGAAAAACGCGACTGGGTTCAGCACAGCGGCTGGCCGATCACGAAGGGCGATCTCAATCCCTATTACGAAAAGGCCTTGGCGAGCGTCATGCTGCCGCCGGACATCGAGCAGCTCGCGCGGGCCGACGGGAGCGCCGGGGATTGCCTGCCGCTTGGCGGCGACTGCGTCAATGACCCGGTCGCCCTGAGCACGGCGCCGCATCTTTCCGAAACATTTCTGGAAAGCATCGAGGCGTCGGCCAATGTGCAGGTGATCCTGCACGCGAATGTCACGCAAATCGAAACCGATTCCGACGGCCGCATCGCGACGGCGGTTCGGTTTGCCACGCTCGACGGGCGGCGTCATCGCGTCACGGCGCGATTCACGATCATCGCCAGCGGCGGCATAGAAAACGCGAGACTGTTGCTGCTCTCCAACCAGACAGTCGCGGGCGGACTCGGCAACGCCAGCGGATGGGTCGGGCGTTGTTTCATGGACCATCCGCGTTATGCCTGGGGTCAGATCAACTCGGTTCGCAATCCTGCCATTTTGCAACGCTACAACCCCACCCACGGCGTCGGCCAGAGGCGTTATGGCGTGCCGCCGCCGGGGGCCGCTCCGCTGTTTGGCGCGGGCATTGCGCTCAGCGAAGCCGCTCAGCAACGCGAGAGGACGCTGGCCTCCCGGACCTGGATTCTGCCCGTCGCGCCGCAGGGCGAACGCGACGGCGGACGGGAGCTGCGCGAAGTCGTTCTCTGGGCGACGCGGCGTCGCATTCCGTCCGACATTGTCTTGAGAGGGAAGAAAATCATCGGCGATATCCCGAATGCTGCGGCGGCGGCGATTGCCCATCTTCGCTCCATCGCCGGACGGAGCAATCATTGGCAGTTCCTGACCATTCTCGAACCGGAGCCCAATCCGGACAGCCGGGTCATGTTGGATGACCGGACGGACGCATTGGGCTTGCCGCGTGTAAAGCTGGACTGGCGGCTGACGTCTTTGGCGCAGCACACGCTGAACGTCACGCAAGAGCTGATTGTCGACGCCTTGCGCAAGAACGGCTTGAACGCCTTTGTTGAGGGTTCGGGCGGGCCGCTCGCGAACCAGAAATTCGATACGCCGCGATGGGTCTGGCATCATATGGGGACAACGCGCATGAGCGAAAATCCCTCCGAAGGCGTGGTCGACGCCAATTGCAGGGTTCACGGAATGCAAAATCTCTATGTCGCGGGAAGCTCGGTGTTTCCGACCTGCGCGAATGACATGCCGACGCTGACCTTGATGGCGCTCGCGCATCGTCTTGCCGATCATATCGAGGCGCAGTTGCAGGACAGCTGCGTGACCGCGCCCGCCGCCGCTGGGCTGGCGGCGACGGATGGCGGCGAGGGGTTGATGACGCATGCATGACAATTCGTCTCGCCAGGGGCAGCAACAAGGGCCGCAAGGGCGGTTGGGCTGCAATTGATGGCAGGTCGGAAGGACGCGAAATCGTTTGAAGCGGAACTGCGTCGCCCAGCTGGCGACGGGCGGCTGCTGAATCGACGCCAGTTGATCGCGGCGACTTCGCTCGCCGCGGTCGGGCTTGTCGGGGCGGGGACTGCGGTCAACGCCGTCGCGATTGAACCCTTGCTTCTCCCGCGCATCACCCGCTACCGCATCTCGCCCGAGGGCTGGCCGCCGCAGCTGCGGCTGTCCCTTGCCGTGATCGCGGATCTCCATGCGTGCGATCCGTGGATGACGGTCGGGCAGATCGAGCAGATCGTCCATGTGACCAATCTGCTGGGCGCGGACGCCGTCGTGCTGCTCGGCGATTATGTCGCCGGGCACAAGAAGATCACGGCCATCGTGCCGGACGCCGACTGGGCGGGCGCGCTTGGAGCCTTGCGCGCGCCGGCCGGGGTGTTCGCGGTGCTCGGCAATCACGATTGGTGGGAGGACGAACGCGCGCAATTGAGCGGGCGCGGCCCGATCGGGGCGCGCATCGCGCTTGAGCGCGCGGGCATTCCGGTGCTCGAAAACGACTGCGTCAAACTCGACAAGGGCGGCAGCTCCTACTGGATCGCCGGCCTTGGCGATCAGCAGGCTTTTCTCCACGGACGAAGCTTGCGCAGTTCGGCGGGCCCCGGCGTCGACGACCTCGACCTGACCCTGAGCAGGATTTCAGACGACTCGCCCGTCGTTCTGCTGGCTCATGAGCCCGATATCTTCCCCGAAGTTCCCAAGCGCGTCGCGGTCACGCTTTCGGGCCATACCCATGGCGGGCAGGTCCGTCTGCTCGGCCGGCCGATCGTCGCCCCGTCCCATCTGAGCCTCGTTTATAATTATGGGCATTACAACGACGATGGCCGGCATCTGATCGTGTCCGGGGGGCTGGGATGTTCGTGGTGGCCGGTCCGAATCGGCGTTCCGCCTGAAGTTCTCCACATTGTCATCGAAGGCTCGGACGTCGCGCAGGAAACCGGCGCCGTCTGAGCCTACACTTCGATCAGGCGTCTCGATCAGGCTCGGCGACGAAAGGGCTTGGGAAGAATTCTGCCGAATTCCGCGATGGCCCCATAGGCCTTCCATCCAATCAAGGCGATCCTGACGCCGTCCTTTTCGCTCAGCCCGGGCGGGATCGGAAAGGCGGCGGGGGCGTCTTCCAGATATTTCCGCAACAGGAACTCGATTTCGGCGACGGCGTAATCGGCGCTGCCATGGACGAAGTCTTTTTGACTGGCGACATGGGTGATCGTCAGAAGATCGCCGTCGAGTTCGAATTCCGCGACATGAATCGTCTGTCCGGTCCAACGGCGGCGCGCCACGATAATGCGCGGCAACATATGGAAAATCCACTTGCCGCCATGTTCGGCCGTGGCGAAACTCGCCAGCGCCGAGGGCGGTTCGCGCAGGCGAATCCGGATCGAGCAATTGGCGCTCAAACTGTCGGTCGGGAGCGGCGTCGATTGCGAGGAGCGGACCATGTCCTCGATCGCAGTCTGGCCCTGCGAGTCGACGATGGGGCCGGTGGCTTCGGCAAGGGCGGCGCAAGCGGCGCGGCAATCGAGCACGGCGAAGGGAAAAGGGTTTTGCGGCGCGTCGGTCGGCAGCCATGCCAATTGCGAATGCCAGCTCGTCATTTTACGCGCTCCTCGCCAAATGGCCGATCATCCATGCGGGCGGCTCCAGCATAGCGCAAACGCGCCGGTTCCGGTTGCTGGCCAGGGCTTTTGTCGGCGAATGACTCCCGGTTTGTAAAGGCCGTTGAAGGCTGACGCTGCTCCCAACGCCGATTGCCCCGTCGCAATGACAGCTTGTCGATAAATCTAATAGACTATATAAAGGTGGCAACGGATGGCTCTGCCGCTCCCTGGTCGGGGCGAAGGGCTGAGTACGTCTTTGCAACGCGGTCGCGCGAAGCCTTGAGACGCGGGACCGAAAGGAAATCTCATGACTGATCAGAACGAAAGCGCCGGAACGCGGTCGCGCCGCGCCTTTCTCATTGGCGCCGCTACGGTCGGCGCGGCCGCGCCGCTCGGACTCGGCGCCTCCAAAGTGTTCGCCACGCCGAAAATCGCCGTTCCCCCGATCGGCGACCTGCCGATCTGCAAGACCGCCGCGACTGACGCCGCCGCCGCGACCGGCCCGCTGAAGAAGATCTCCTTCGCCTGGAACGCCGGCGCGCCCTGTCTGGTCGGCGTCACGGTGGCGAAAGAAAAAGGCTTCTTCGCCCGCAACGGTCTCGACGTCGATCTGATCAATTATTCCGGCTCGACCGATCAATTGCTGGAAACGCTCGCGACCGGCAAGGCCGACGCCGCCGCCGGCATGGCTCTGCGCTGGCTCAAGCCGATGGAGCAGGGCTTCGACGTCAAGATCATCGCCAGCACCCATGGCGGCTGCCTGCGCCTGCTCGCGCCCACCGCCTCCGGCATCAAGGAGCTGAAGGACCTCAAGGGCAAGATCATCGCGGTCAGCGACATGAATTCGCCCGGCAAGAACTTCTTCTCGATCCGCCTGAAGAAGGCGGGGCTGGACCCGCAGACCGACGTCGAGTTCAAGCAGTTCCCGGGGCCGCTGCTGCGCGTTTCGGTTGAGAAGGGCGAGGCCCATGCGCTGGCCGATAACGACCCGATCACCTTCCTGTTCCAGAAGGACGGCGCCTTCCGCGAGGTGTCGAGCAATCTGGACAGCGAATATGCCAACCGGGTCTGCTGCATCGTCGGCGTGCGCGGCAGCCTGATCCGCGACGACAAGCCGACCGCCGCGGCCATCGCGCGCTCGCTGGTGGAGGCGGCGGAATTCGCCGCGCATCACCCGGAAGAAGCGGCCGCGACCTATGTCCCCTATGCGCCGGGCAAGATCGAGCTCGCCGATCTGATCACGCTGGCGAAATACCACACCCATCATCACCATCCCGCGGGCGCCGACCTCAAGAAAGAGCTGGCCGCCTATGCCGAGGAGCTGAAGCTCATCTCGATCTTCAAGCCCACGACGGATCCGGTGAAATATGCCGAGCGCATCTATGTCGACGTGTTGAGCTGAGGGCTCGCCATGTCTCTCGCCTCCCTCGATGCGGCGCGCGGCGCGTCGGATGATGCCGCGTTCGGGGCCTTCGCCTCGCGCGCCTCGCTCGGGCAGTCGGCTCTGGCGCTCGCCGCGGGGGCCGTCTGGCTCGGCTTCGCTTTCCTGACCCTGCGCTGGCCGGATATTGGCGATTGGGGACGTGGGCCGGAACTGGCCTGGGCCGCCGCGATCTTCGGCGGCCTGCTCGTGGCGGGCGGCCTGTTCGGCGGCTTCTGGCCCCGCGCGGCGAAACGGCTGCGGCGCTCGACGCCGTGGTTTCTCGTGCTGGGCCTGTTCTTTTCGTTGTGGCAGGCGACGACGGCGAAATCCACGCTGTTGCCGCAGCCTTTCTTCCCGCCGCCTCACGCCATGCTCGAAGTCTTTATCGACGATTGGGCCAAGCTCGCGGAAAGCGTCGCGGCCTCGATCAGGCTTGAAATGCTGGGCTTCGCCGCTGGCGCGAGCGCGGGCTTCGTGATCGGCGTGCTGCTCGGCTGGTCGCGGGCGTTCGGCTATTGGGCGCATCCGGTCATGCGGCTGATCGGCCCGCTGCCGGCGATCGCCTGGCTGCCCATCGCCTTCTTCGCGTTTCCATCGAGCTGGAGCGCGTCGATTTTCCTTATCGGCCTCACCACAGCCTTCCCGGTCGCGATCCTGACCTGGTCGGGCGTCGCCAGCGTGAATACGGCCTATTATGACGTGGCGCGGACGCTCGGCGCGAGCCCCGCCTTCCTGATCTTCAAGGTCGCCATCCCCGCCGCTCTGCCGCATGTCTTCGTCGGGCTGTTCATGGGGCTCGGCGCGTCTTTCGCCGTGCTGGTCACGGCGGAGATGATGGGCGTGAAGGCGGGCCTCGGCTTCTACCTGCAATGGGCGCAGGGCTGGGCGGCCTATGCCAATATGTATGCGGCGCTGCTGATCATGTCGCTGATGTGTTCGGGGCTGGTGACGTTGCTGTTCAAGCTGCGCGACCGCGTGCTCTCCTATCAGAAGGCGGACGTGAAATGGTAAGCGCCGCTCTGAAATCGGCCCCGGCTTCGGCGGGCGTCGAGATCGCGATCCGCGACGTGTCGCACAGCTTCGATCTCGAAGGCGCGCCCTTGCCGGTGCTGGAGAATGTGAGCCTGACGGCGGCGCGCGGCGAATTCGTCGCGCTGCTCGGCCCCTCGGGCTGCGGGAAATCCACGCTGCTGCGGCTCGTCGCCGGGCTGGAGCCGCCAACCAAGGGCGAGGTGGCGGCAGACGGCCAGCGCATCTCGGGGCCCGACCCGTCGCGGGTCGTGGTGTTTCAGGACCCGACCCTGTTCCCCTGGCGCAATGTCCGCGACAATGTCTCTTTGGGGCTGGAGGCTCAGGGGCTGCTCAAGACCAGCGGCGCGCGGATCGATGCGACCTTGCGCCTCGTCGGGCTGGAGAATTTCGCCAAGGCCTTTCCGCATCAATTGTCGGGCGGCATGGCGCAGCGCGTCGCGCTGGCGCGGGCGCTCGTCAACGACCCCGAGCTGCTGATCCTCGACGAGCCGCTCGGCAAGCTGGATTCGCTGACGCGGCTCTCCATGCAGGGCGAGATCGTCAATCTCTGGCGGCGCGCGGGCTTCACCGCTTTGCTCGTCACCCATGACATCGAAGAGGCTCTGCTGATGGCGACGCGCGTCGTCGTCTTCAGCGCGCGCCCGGCCTCGATCAAGGCCGATATTCGGATTGACAAGCCCTATCCCCGCCATCGCGACGACCCGGACCTCGTGGCGCGTCGCCGGGAAATCCTCACTTTGCTCGGCCTCGACGCTTCCTGGTAAGCGCGCGGCCTGCACGAGAGACAAGCAAATCCATGACCAGCAAACTGATTTCGCTCAGCGAAGCGGCGCGCCGCTTCGCCTGGGACGGCATGCAATATGCGAGCGGCGCCGCGCTTCCGGTCGGCTCGGACGCAGTGATTTTCGGCCGCGAGCTGCTGCGGCAGAAGCGCAAGGACCTGCACGCCATCTTCCATTGCAACAGCCAGCAGCTCAACCTGCTCGCCGCCGCCGGCGCCGTGACTAAAGCCGAATGCGGCTTCTCCGCGCTCGAGGTGTTCGGCTTCGCCAATGGCCTGCGACGTGCGGTCGAGAGCGGCCAGCTCGCGCTGGAGGATTATTCCAATCTGTCGATGGCGCTGCGCTTTCTCGGCGGCGCGCTGAACTGGCCCTTCGTGCCGGCGACGGTCAATATCGGCTCGGACCTGCAGCACCGCAGCGCCTTCGCGCCCGATGAATATCCCGCGCGCTCCAAAATCCCCGCCGTGGTCGATCCCTTCACCGGCAGGGAATACGGCGCGCTCAAACCGTTGCGGCCCGATCTTGCCGCGATCCATGTCACCTTGGCCGATCCTGCCGGCAACGCGATTATTCTGGGCACCGAATGGAGCCGCACCGAGCTTTCGCGCGCGGCGAAAAAAGTGGTGCTGATCGCCGACTCCATCGTCGATCCCGGCTGCATCCGGCAATTTCCCAATCTCGTGCGCATCCCCGACATCATCGTCGAAGCCGTGGTCCATTGGCCCTTCGCCGCCTGGCCGCAAGGTTCGCCCGGCATGTATGACATTGACGAGTCTCACATGTCCTTCATGAACAAGGCGCTGGCGACGGAAGAGGGGACCGCCGCCTATCTCCGGGATTTTGTCGAAGGTTTCGACGATCACGACTCTTTTCTCGACCTGATCGGGCGCGACAAGGCCAAGGCCTTGTCGCAGGGCAGCTCCAGCTTCCTGCTCGACCCTTATCGGCGCTGGATCTTGACGCCGGAAGACGTCGCCGGTCTGGCCGCTTCGGAGCTTGCCGCATGAGCGCCGCCCTCGACTACAGCCGTCAGGAAATGATGGCCATCGCCACCGGCCGCGAGATCCGCGACGGCGAACTGGCGATTTTCGGCGTCGGCCTGTCCATGCTCGCGGGCTTCTTCGCCCAGGCCAATCATGCGCCTAATCTGCGCAGCATGACGGAAGGCGGCGTCTACGGCGCGGCGCCGGTCGGCGGCCTGCCCTGGGGCATCGAATGCAACCGCATTTCCTCCAACGCCACCAGCTTCACCTCGGCGCTGGATGCGCTGGGATTTCTCGTCGCCTCGGGCCGCTGCGACGTCGGCGTGATCGGCGCGGCGCAGGTCGACAAATACGGCAATGTGAACACGACCGGGATCTGGGACGGCGAGATCGGCCCGCATTACCGCCCGCCGAAAACGCGGCTGCCCGGCGCGGGCGGCGCCAATGACATCGCCTGCGGCGCCAAGCGCTACATCATCATGGTCACCCATGAGCCGAAGCGTTTCGCCGAAAAGGTGACTTATGTTTCCTCGCCGGGCTATCTCGACGGCGGCGACTCCCGCGCGCGCCATCATTTTGTCGGCGGCGGGCCTTCCGCCATCATCACCACGCTCGGCATTCTGCGCCCCGAGCCGGGAACGAATGAATTCGTGCTCGATGGCTGGTTCGCCTTTTCCGGCATCGAGGAAATCAAGGCCAATACCGGCTGGAACCTGAAGGTTTCGCCGGACGCGCGTCTCATTCCCGAGCCGACGGCGGAAGAACTGGCCAATTTGCGCAAGGTTGATCAGACTGGGGCCTTGCGCAAGAAATAGACGCCCCGCCGAAACAATGGAGACAGACATGACCGAGGAGCCCTTCCTCATCCGCTCCGACGACGCGGGCGTCGTCACGCTCGTGCTCAACCGGCCCAACGCCCGCAACGGCCTGTCGCTCGGGATGCTGCGCGCCCTTCACGCGGCTCTTGCCGAGATCGAACAGGATTCCAGCGCCCGCGTAGTGATTATCGCCGGCGCCGGCCCCGCCTTTTGCGCCGGGCACGATCTCAAGGAATTGCGCGGCCGCAATTACGATCCGGCCTATGTGGACGAGCTTTTTGCGCTTTGTGGCGAGGTGATGCAGGCGATCGTGAATCTGTCGAAGCCGGTCATCGCGCGGGTGCATGGCGTGGCGACGGCGGCGGGGGCGCAGCTGGTCGCGAGCGCCGATCTCGCCTTCGCCGCCGAGGATTCGCGTTTCGCCACCCCGGGCGTCAATATCGGGCTGTTCTGCTCGACGCCCATGGTGGCCTTGTCGCGCAATGTGGCGCATAAACACGCTATGCAGATGCTGCTCTCCGGCGACTTGATCGACGCCCCGACCGCCTTGCGCTTCGGGCTGGTCAATGAACTCGTTCCGGCGACCGAGCTGGAGGCGCGCACACGCGCATTCGCGCAAAAAATCGCCTCGAAATCGCCGCTCACTTTGGCGATCGGCAAGAAGGCCTTTTATCGCCAGGCCGAGCTGCCGCTCGCCGAGGCTTACGCCTTCACGCGCGAGGTGATGGCCGAAAACCTCAAGGCGCAGGACGCGCAGGAAGGCATCGGCGCCTTCCTCGACAAGCGCGCGCCGGTCTGGACCGGAAGCTGACATGTCCGACCTCGTTTACCCGGACGCCCTGATCTCCCGCATCCTGCGTTCGGTGAACGTGATCGCCATGGTCGGCGCCAGCATGAACTGGAACCGGCCCAGCTTCTTCGTGATGAAATATCTGCAGGGCAAGGGCTATCGGGTGATCCCCGTGAACCCCGCCGCCGCCGGCCAGACGCTGCTCGGCGAAACGGTGCGCGCCAGCCTGTCGGAGATCGGCGAACCGGTGGACATGGTGGATATTTTCCGCCGTTCCGACGCCGTCCCGCCCATCGTGGACGAGGCCATCGCCATCGGCGCCAAAGTGGTCTGGATGCAATTAGGCGTGCGCAATGACGAGGCCGCCGCGAAGGCGCAGGCCGCCGGGCTGACCGTCATCATGGACCGCTGCCCGAAGATCGAATTCGGCCGCCTTGGTGGCGAATTGTCCTGGTCGGGCGTCGATTCCGGCATCGTCTCCGCCAAGCGGCGGCAGGCGCCAAAGCCGCCGCTGAAAAAAGCTTCTGAGGAGCCGGTGAAGGCGGATCGCGCCTTTGGCTTCGAGACGCGCGCCATTCACGCGGGCGCGGCGCCGGACCCGACCACCGGCGCGCGGATCACGCCGATCTACCAGACCGCCTCCTATGTGTTCGAGGATTCGGAACAGGCGGCCTCGCTCTTCAACATGCACAGCTTCGGCCATGTCTATAGCCGCCTGTCCAATCCGACGGTGGCGGCGCTGGAAGAACGCATCGCCAATCTCGAAGGCGGACGGGCGGCGGTGGCGGCGGCCTCGGGCCACGCCGCACAATTCCTGACCTTTTTCACGCTGCTGGAGCCGGGCGACGCCTTCGTCGCCTCGCGCAATCTCTATGGCGGCTCGCTGACGCAATTCGGCCTGAGCTTCAAGAAGCTCGGCTGGACCTGTTCTTTCGTCGATCCCAACGATCCGGATAATTTCCGCCGCGCGCTCACCGAACGCACCAGGGCGATCTTCATCGAGAGCCTCGCCAATCCGGGCGGGATCATCGTGGACATCGAAGCGGTCGCCCGCGTGGCGCATGAAGCGGGCATTCCGCTCATCGTGGACAATACGCTGGCGACGCCTTTCCTGTGCCGGCCGTTTGACTGGGGCGCCGATCTCATCTGCCATTCGACCACGAAGTTTCTCGCCGGCCACGGCAATTCGCTGGGCGGCGCGTTGATCGAATCCGGCTGGTTCGACTGGGCCAAATCCGGCAAGTTTCCGTCCTTGGCAGGACCCGAGCCGGCTTATCACGGTTTGAATTTCATCGAGACCTTTGGCGATTTCGGCTTCACGACCAAGGCGCGGGCGGTGGCCTTGCGCGATTTCGGCCCGGCGCTGTCGCCGATGAACGCCTTCCTGACCCTGACCGGAATCGAGACCCTGCCGCTACGCATGGAGCGCCATGTCGCCAACGCCGGCGCGGTGGCGGAATTTCTCGCGACGCACCCCGCCGTGTCATGGGTGTCTTACGCCGGCCTGCCGACCAGCCCCTACAGGGCCCTGGCGCAAAAATATCTGCCGCTCGGTCCGGGGGCGGTGTTCACCTTCGGCGTCAAGGGCGGCTATGAGGCAGGCCTGCGCGTGGTCGAGCGTGTGCGGCTGTTCTCGCATCTCGCCAATATTGGCGACACGCGCAGCCTAATCCTGCATCCCGCCAGCACGACCCACCGGCAGCTGACCGAAGAGCAGCGTCTCGCCGCCGGCGCTGGCCCGGACGTTGTCCGCCTGTCGGTGGGGCTCGAAAGCGCCGCCGACCTCATCGCCGATCTCGATCAGGCGCTGCGGGACTAACGCGGGTCAGATCTCGAAGGTGAACGAGTCATAGGCAAGCTGGCCGAGGATCTGGTCCATGTCGCGATAGGGCTCGCTTTTCCGCGAAACGCCGACGACCTTCGCCGGCACGCCCGCGACGGTGGAATAGGCCGGGACGGGACGCAGCACCACCGACCCGGCGGCGATGCGCGAAAATTCCCCCAGTTCGATATTGCCGAGAACTTTCGCTCCGGCGCCAATCATCGCCCCGCGCCGCACCTTGGGATGGCGGTCGCCCGAGTCCTTGCCGGTTCCGCCCAGCGTCACATTCTGCAGGATCGAGACGTCGTCGTCGATGACCGCCGTCGCGCCGACCACGAAGCCGGTGGCGTGATCGAGAAAGACGCCCTTGCCAATGCGCGCGGCGGGATGGATATCGGTTTGGAAGACGTCCGACGAACGACTCTGGAGGTAAAGCGCGAAATCGGTCTGCCCGTGGTCCCAGAGCCAATGGGCCAGGCGATGGGTCTGGATCGCGTGATATCCCTTGAAATAGAGGAAGGGCTCGATGAAGCGGTCGCAGGCGGGATCGCGGTCGATTACGGCGTTGATGTCCGCGCGGAAGGCGAGGGCGATGTCGGGGTCGTCGCGCAGGGCGCGGCCGAAGGCGGCGATGATCTGGGCGCCCGCGACCAGATCGCTGGCGAGACGGCTCGCGACCCGGTGAATCACGGCGTCTTCGAAACTGGCGCGGTCGACAATGGCGCGGCGCAGCAGCGCGGACAAAGTGGGTTCGCGCTCATAGGCGTCCTCGGCCTCCTCGCGGAGCTTGCTCCACAGCAGGTCGTCATGCGCCGGCCCCCGCGAATCCAGCAGCGGCCGCCTGACGCTTTCAACGAGAATGAGATGACGCGGCGCGGTGGACATCGCGTGTGCTCAATGTGCAGAGAGGGCGCGGTCTCTTGACGCAATGACGGCTCCGCCTCTTGACGCAATGACGGCTCCGCCTCTTGGCGCAACGACGGCTCCGCCTCCTGGCCCAGCGAGGGCGCGACCGCTGGCGGCGCCGCCGAAGGCCGTCAGCTCGTCGATGGACAGCCGCCCGAGCGTTCCGCGCGCCTTGAACAGCCGGCGCGCGGCGCGTTCGGCATATTCGGGCTCGGCGAAAAGTACGCCTTCGAGCGGCAGAAAGGTCTGGTTCGAAGCGAAGAAGCGGAAGGCCTGATCGGCATGGTCGCGCGCGACGATGCCAGCGGTGCGTCCGGCGATCTGAATGACATAGGCATGGGTCATGCGATTGATCATGCGCCTCAATTGGCGCCGCTCCCTGGCGATTAGCTCCGACAGGAAACAAAATACATAGTCTATAATAATAGTCAATTATTATCCGAGGCAAACCCGCGCGTTTCAGCGTGGGAGATTTTTGCCCTTTGTGCGCCTAGTTGCGGCCCTGCAGCTTGAACAGCACGTCTACCAGCGCGTCGACATCCTCGCAGGTGTTGTAGAAGGCGAGCGAGGGGCGAACCGTCGCTTCGAGCCCGAAGCGGCGCAGGATCGGCTGGGCGCAATGATGGCCGGAGCGCACCGCGATGCCTTCGGCGTCGAGCGCCTTGCCGATTTCCACTGTCTCCTTGCCCTCGATGACGAAGGACAGCACGCTTGCCTTTTCGCGCGCCGTGCCGATCAGCTTCAGGCGCGGAACGGCGAGCATTTTTGCGGTCGCATATTCCAGCAGGCCGTGTTCATAGGCCGCGATATTGGCCATGCCGAGCGATTCGACATAGTCAATCGCGGCGCCAAGGCCCACGGCGTCGGCGATATTGCCGGTGCCGGCTTCGAAACGCTCCGGCGGCCCCTGGAACACGGTTTTCTCAAAAGTCACGTCGGCGATCATGTTGCCGCCGCCCTGCCACGGCGGGGTCTGCGCCAGCACCGAATCGCGGCCGTAAACAGCGCCAATGCCGGTCGGGCCGAACACCTTATGGCCTGAGAAGACGTAAAAATCGCAGCCGATCGCCTGCACGTCGATGGGCATGTGCGAGACGGCCTGCGCGCCGTCGACCAGCACGCAAATGCCGTGCTGATGGGCCAACGCCGTCATTTCCGTGACGGGCGTCACCGTGCCGAGCGCATTGGAGACCTGCGTCACCGCGACGATCTTCGTCTTCGGGCCGAGCAGCTTTTCATAGGCTTCGAGAATGATCTGGCCGCTATCGTCGACCGGGGCGACGCGCAATTTCGCGCCGGTCTGGGCGCAGAGCTGCTGCCAGGGCACGATATTGGCGTGATGCTCCAGATGGCTGACGAGGATTTCGTCGCCTTCCTTCACATTGGCGCGGCCCCAGGACTGGGCGACGAAATTGATGCCCTCGGTCGCGCCGCGCACGAAAATAATATCGCGGACGGACGGCGCGTTGAGGAAGCGGCGGGTTTTTTCGCGCGCGGCTTCATAGGCGTCGGTCGCGCGAGCCGCCAAGGCATGGGCCGCGCGATGGATGTTGGAGTTCTCGTGCTTGTAGAAATCCGAGATCCGCTCGATCACCGCCAGCGGCTTCTGCGTCGTTGCGGCATTGTCGAGCCAGATCAGCTTTTTGCCTCCGTTGACGCGCTCCTGCAGGATCGGGAAGTCGCGCTTGATCGCTTCCGGATCGAGCGGAAAGCCGGCGGCGCCGCGGGCGGGAGCGGCGAGGGGGCGCAGGTCCAGTTCGAGGAAATTATAGCTGGCCGCCGGCGCCTTTTGCGCGGCGGGCGCCGATGCCGGAGCGCCAGCCGGGGCTTCGGCAGTCGCGCCCGATTGCGGCGCGAGGACGGCGTGCGGCGCAATGGGAATTGCTGGCGGCGCCTGGGGAATGGCGGGCGCGGCGACGGGTTGCGCCGAGGGCGCGAGCAAGGTCGCCTCGCTCAGGAAATAAGACGTTTCCGCGCCGGCGCCGGCGCTCGCAGCGGAATCATAGGGATTGGCGCGATGGGCGGCGGGAACGAGCTGTGCCGTCTCGCCGAGCGCGAATGGCGGGTCGACCGGAGCGGCCGATCCGGCCGAGGCGCCCGGAAGCGGCGGGCTGAATCCCGGCGGCAGGCTGGAGGGGCTCGGCGCCTGCGGCGCGACGAGATTGGGCGTCGGC
Source organism: Rhodoblastus sp. (assembly GCF_019449565.1). Lineage (GTDB taxonomy): Bacteria > Pseudomonadota > Alphaproteobacteria > Rhizobiales > Beijerinckiaceae > Rhodoblastus. Next base: position 29,195 of record NZ_JAGRPM010000063.1, read on the forward strand.
ACGATCGAGGGAATGGTCGTGGGCGGCAGGTCCGGCGGCCCGACCATCGGATTGGCGGGCGTGTGGGGCGCGACGGAAGTGACGACATTTGGCGCGGGCGCAAATGCCGGGTTCGGCGGCGCGATCGGAATGCCCGGGTCGGCGGTCGGCGTCAGGCTCTGATTCGGCGCGAGATGGAAGAACACGTTGGCCATTCGCGCGATGATCGAAGGGTCGGGAAACCCCGGCGCCACGCCGGGCGCGACAGGGCCGTCCTGAATTGGGCTCGTGGAAGCTTCTGACGCGGTGAGGCCAAGCGGCATTTCGTCGGTCCTGCGAATGGTTCGGGGCGGCTATGTAGCCGCAGGCAAAAAAGGCGGCCGGCGGCGCGGGGTAAGCGCCGCCGGCCCGTCCGTCACGCATAGGTGAAGGGATATTGGTGATATTTGCCGATCTCGACGTCTTCGAGCACCGCGAGCGCGTCCTCGGTCAGGACCGCCGTCGAGCAATAGAGCGAGATCAGGTAGGAGGCGATGGCCTTGCGATTGATGCCCATGAAACGCACCGACAGGCTTGGCGCGATTTCGCCAGGAATGCCCGGCTGGAATAGGCCGATCACCCCTTGGCGCTTCTCGCCCGTGCGCAGCAGCAGGATCTTGGTCTTGCCGTTCTCGTCGATCGGCAGCTTGTCCGAGGGGACGAGCGGAACGCCGCGCCAGGTGATGAAGGGCGAACCGAACAGGGTGACGGTTGGCGGCGGCACGCCGCGGCGGGTGCATTCGCGGCCGAAAGCGGCGATGGCGCGCGGATGAGCCAGGAAAAACGCCGGCTCCTTCCAAACCTTGACCAGCAGGTCGTCGAGGTCGTCGGGCGTCGGCGCGCCCGAGCGCGTGCTGATGATCTGGGACGGCGCCGCATTGGCGATCAGGCCATAATCGCCATTGTTGAGGATTTCATATTCCTGCTTCTCCTTCACCTTCTCGATCAACAGGCGCAGCTGTTCCTGAATCTGATCATAGGGATGGCTGTAGAGATCGGAGACGCGGGTCTGGACGTCGAGAACCGTGGTGACGGCGTTCAGCGAATATTCGCGCGGCGCGTCCTCGTAATCGACGAAGGTTTCGGGCAGGTCGGCGTCGCGGTCGCGCGCCGGGCTGCACTGGACGTCGGCGTCCGTCAGCGCCTCGCCTTCCTTGACGCGGTTCAGGCGGTAGATGCCGGCCTCGACCGGGGTCCAGGGCAGAAAGGACACCAGCCAGCGCGGCGTGATGCCGGACCATTGCGCCCGCGTCTTGGTGGCGTTGGCGAGCTGCCTTGCGGCCGATTCGCTCAGTGTTCTACGAATTTCGGTATCGTCGGCCATATGACCCTCGTTGCATGCTCTAAGAATAGATAGGCGTAAAATAATCTTCTTTTTAAGAAGAAAATTATTCTATACTTTGTATGTATCTTATGATTGCTTGAGTAATGCCAATTTTTAGCTGCGGCAAGAGGCAAATCGACGCGGCGACGAAATTCGATAGTATGTAAAATATAGAAAAACCATGGAAAATATTCATTGCCAAACCCGCGCGCGGAAATCGACGCGGTGAAGGAAGACCGCGTCGTGGCGACCGGACGCGTGAGATTTCCGGTTGCCTTTCCAATTAAATATACTAATTTTATAGACACAATATATCGCTCGGCTCCACGGGAGCGACGGAGGCAATCATGGCGCATTGGTTTGAAGACAATTCCCAATCCATCGGACATACCCCTCTGATTCGGCTGGATCGCGTGGTCGACCACGCCCCGGCGACCGTCCTGGCCAAGATCGAGGGCCGCAACCCGGCCTATTCGGTAAAGGACCGCATCGGTACGGCATTGATCCAGGACGCCGAAAAGAAGGGCCTGCTCGGCCACGGCAAGGAAATCGTCGAACCGACCAGCGGCAATACCGGCATTGCTCTGGCTTACGTCGCCGCCGCGCGCGGCATACCGCTCACGCTGACCATGCCGGAAACGATGAGCCTGGAGCGCCGCAAACTCCTGATCGCCTATGGCGCCAAGCTGATCCTGACGGAAGGCGCCAAGGGCATGTCCGGCGCCGTCGCCGAGGCCGAGCGCATCGCCGCCTCCGACCCCTCGCGCTATGTTCTGCTGCAACAGTTCAAGAACCCGGCCAACCCGGCGATCCACGAGACGACGACCGGCCCGGAAATCTGGGACGACACCGATGGCGCGGTCGATTTCTTCATCTCGGGCGTCGGCACCGGCGGCACCATCACCGGCGTGTCGCGCTTCATCAAGCTGACCAAGGGCAAGCAGATCCAGTCAGTCGCGGTAGAACCAGAGGCGAGCCCGATCCTGACGCAAAAGCTCGCCGGCCAGCCGATCCAGCCCGGCCCGCACAAGATTCAGGGCATTGGCGCCGGCTTCATTCCGGACGTGCTCGATCTCTCGCTGATCGATTCGGTCGAGCGCGTCAGCAATGAGGAAGCCATCCATTACGCGCGCCGCCTTGCGCGGGAAGAAGGCATTCTCTCCGGCATTTCCAGCGGCGCCGCCGTGGCTGCGGCCGCTCGGCTGGCGAAGAAGCCCGAGAACGCCCACAAGACGATCGTGGTGATCCTGCCGGATTCCGGCGAACGCTATCTCAGCTCCATCCTGTTCGAAGGCGTCTTCGACGCCAAGGGACTCGCCGCTTGAACCTTCTTCATCGCGCCATCGAAAGCGAGCTCGACGATCTCGGCGTTCCGGGGCTCGTCGAGGCTTTGCGCGATCTGCGGACGGCGTCGCAGAAGCGGCGCTATCGCGGCGCGCCGCCGGAGCTTCCTTCACGCGAGGCGACCATCAGCCTTGTCGATGGCCTGACGGCGGCGCTCTATCCGCGCCATTTCGGACCATTCGGCTTGCGAGCGCGCGAGGTTGACGGCTTTGTCGAGCGCAAGCTCGCGGATAACCTGACCGCCCTGCGCCGGCAGGTCGAGCTGGAGTTGCGGCTTTCCGGCGAGAAGAGCGGACCTAACGACGCGGTCGCGCGGCATGCGGGCGAGATCGTTGCCGCCTTCGCCGCGACGCTGCCGAAGGTCCGCGCCGTGCTTGATACGGATATCCGCGCCGCTTTTGAGGGCGATCCTTCCGCGAAAAGCATCGATGAAATCATCTTCTGCTTTCCCGGCGTCTTCGCCATCATCCGCCACCGGCTGGCCCACCAGCTCCACCGCCTCGGCGTCCCCATGCTGGCGCGGATCGTCGCTGAAAGCGCTCATTCGCAGACCGGCATCGACATCCATCCCGGCGCGCAGATCGAGGAAGGCTTCTTCATCGATCACGGCACCGGCGTGGTCATCGGGGAAACCACGATCATCGGCCGCAAGGTCAGACTCTATCAGGCCGTGACGCTTGGGGCGAAACGCTTCGAGACCGATGGCGACGGCGCGTTGCTCAAGAATTACCCGCGTCATCCGATCGTCGAGGACAATGTCGTGATCTATGCCGGCGCCACGGTGCTCGGCCGCATCACCATCGGGCGTGGATCTTCCATCGGCGGCAATGTCTGGCTGACCCACAGCGTGCCGCCCCACAGCAATGTCACCCAGGCCTACGCCCGCGAGGAAAGTTTTCACGGCGGCGGCGGCATCTGAGGCTTCTTGGCAATAAAAAAACCCTCCCGAAAAATTCCGGGAGGGTTTTTCATTTGGCGTCCATCGCCCCGGCAGGCGCCGGGCGATATCGCAGAGCTTAGTGGTCGCCGCCGTCGATCTTCGCGCCGATCAGGGCGATCGCCTGCTGGTAGACGCTCGCAGCGTTCCAGGCCTGGATGGCGGCGAAATTGGTCTGGCCCGGCTGATAGCCCGCGCCCGCGACCCAGCCATGGGCCTTGAGGTAATTCGCGGTCGACATCAGGGCGCCGCTGGAGGTGTCGAGATTGCCGACGCCATATTCCAGCACGGTCTTGGGCATGAACTGGGTTTGGCCGACTTCGCCATGCATCGAGCCGCGCGTTCCGGCCGAGAATGTGCCGCGGTCCACCAGCTTCAGCGCCGCATAGATCTGATCCTTGAAGAATTCCGGCCGGCGGCAGTCATAGGCGAGGGTGGCGACGGCGGAGAGCATGTTCTGTTGGCCTGAAATCGCGCCAAAGCCCGTCTCCATGCCCCAAATCGCGAGCAGCGGTCCTGGCGGGACGCCGTAACGCTGTTGAATCTGCGCGAAGAGCGCCGCATTGGATTCCTTCAGCTTGCGGCCGCGCGACACGATGATCGAGCCGCCGCGCTTGGCCAGAAACTGATCGAGCGACAGGTGGAAGCTCTTCATGCCGCGATCGGCGTTGATCGTCGGCTGGTTATAGGTGGTGGACATCAGGGCGGCGATGCCGGTCGGGCCGATCCCCTGCGCCTTGGCTTCCTGCGCGAAGGCCTGCTTCCAGGCGTCGAAACCCGCCGACGTGTTTCCGCATTGGGCGGCTGCGGCGGCGCCCGCGGTCAAGGCTAAGCCGGCGACGGCGGCTGCGAATATTCCGAACTTCCTGGCCTTCATCATGCAGGTTCCCTGGCTTGCGATCATTCTTGCAATCGCTTTGGCAATCGCACTTACAATCATTTTTGCGCGGCGCGACGTCAGCGGACAACGCTTGCAGAACCGTTTCGCGCCTGCGAATTGCCGCGCATATTGGCAAAATGTCGCCCGGGCGCCTAGCGCTAATACCCGGTCTTGAGCGCGCCGTCACGGGGCTTTGAAACTTTCCGCCACGGTGATGAGGTTGATCGGCAACACGCGAATGAAGCCGCCGCGCGGGCTGTCGATTTCGGCGATCAGCAGGAAGGAGATCGAAATCGTCGCTGGGACGACCAGCAGGAGAAAGGCGTTGAAGCGCTGGCCGCCAAAGCCGAGCAGGCCGCTGCAGGCGGAGGCGATGATCGCCATCAATCCCCAGGCGGCGACGGGAATGCGGTTGCGCCAGGCGGCGAGGACATAGCCCTGCGCGTTGATGGCGTCATTCGCGCCGGCGACCGCCAATGCGACGATCGGCGTGGGTTGCGCCGCCGCGGCGTCGCGGACGATGGACCAGATGTCAGCCTGGAGCTTGGCAGTTTCCTGCTCGATCCGGGCGAGCGCGGCCTGATCCTGGGTCTCGTAGAAAGCGATGCGGCGATCGAGATAGGGCTTCAGCTTGTCCTTCAGCGCGGTCGCGGCCGGCAGAGACAGCAGGTCGGCGCGGGCGAATTCCGTCGCGATCGCATTGGCTTCGGATTCCTCCAGGCTTTTCCTCATGTCGTAACGATTGACCGACATGGCGAAGCTGAAGCCGACGATGAGGCCCAGCAGGGTCAGCGACGCGCCCAGCACGGATTTGAATTCGTCCTGCTCCTCGCGCCGGAGCGGCCGCCAGATCTGCTGGCAATAATAGCCGCCAAGGGCGATGAGCCACAGGCCCGCGAGGGCCAACACGAAAAGGCCGAAGGGATTGTCGAGAAGCGGGGACATCGTTTCTCCGGGGCGGGCGGTTCGTGCGGAACTTTGCGGCGGTCAAAAAGGGAATCGCCGTCAAGCATGATGGCGGCGGAGAAATGTTTCGGCAACAGCGCGACTCGCGCGGCCGCGCGACGTCTTGAAGCGACGGAAAGTCTTGCCCATGCTATGCTGTGCGTCCGGAATTCGCCGCGCGTCAAGACGGCGAAGCCGAGGGGACGGAGCGCGCGCCGCTTCGCGCAAAGGCGCGGAATGGCCGTGAGGAGGATCTGAAATGGGCAAGAAAAAAAGAAACACGCCGAACACGCCGCCGAGCAGTCTGCCGAGGCAACCAATGGCAAGCTGAAGAACAAGATCTATGAAAAGGAGCTTGAGAAGCTTCACGTCGAACTGGTGAAGCTGCAACAATGGGTCGTGGCCAAGGGCCTGAAGGTCTGCATCGTCTTTGAGGGCCGCGACGGCGCTGGCAAGGGCGGCTGCATCAAGGCGATCTGCGAGCGCGTCAGCCCGCGCATCTTCCGTGTCGTCGCGCTGCCGGCGCCGACCGAGCGCCAGAAGTCGCAGATGTATATTCAGCGTTATATTGAGCATTTCCCGGCCGCGGGCGAGATCGCGATCTTCGACCGCTCCTGGTACAATCGCGCCGGGGTCGAGCGCGTGATGGGCTTCGCGAACGATGCGCAGGTCGAGCGCTTCTTGCAGCAGGCGCCAAGTTTCGAAAAGTCGATGGTGGAGTCGGGTATCATCCTGCTGAAATATTGGCTGGAGGTCAGCGAGGAAGAGCAGGAGCGTCGTCTTGCTTCCCGCATCGACGATGGCCGCAAGATCTGGAAGCTGTCGCCGATGGATCTCAAAAGCTTCAGCAAATGGTACGATTATTCGCGCGCCCGCGACGCCATGTTCGCCGCCACCGACACACCCTGGGCGCCCTGGTATGTCCTGCGTTCGGACGACAAGAAGCGAGCGCGCCTGAATGTCATCGAGCACCTGCTCAGGCACATTCCCTACGAGGATATGAAGCGCGAGAAGGTCAAGCTCCCCAAGCGCCAGGACAGCGAGGACTATGTCGAGCCGGATTATCCGTATAAATATGTCACGGAACATTCCTGGGGCGCGGATAAGGCCTAATCGTCCAGCGCCAGCAGGCCGGCGTCGCCGCCAAGCGACGCCCGGTTCACGCTGAGCGCGATTTCCCGGCAGAAGCGGCGCAGATAGTCCGGGCCGCCCGCCTTGGGGCCGGTTCCGCTGAGGCCGAAGCCGCCGAATGGCTGGCTGCCGACAACCGCGCCGATCATGTTGCGATTGACATAGAGATTGCCCGCCGGCGCCTTGCGCGCGAGTTCCACGATGCGGCGTTCGATGCGCGTGTGCAGGCCAAGGGTCAGGCCGTAGCCGGAGGCGGCGATCTCGTCGATCAGTTCCGAAAATTGCTCCGCGCGCCAGGTCGCGACATGCAGCACCGGGCCGAAGATTTCGCGGGCGAGATCGCGGGGGCGGTCGAGCCTGACGATATGCGGCGCGACGAAATTGCCAAGGACCGGGGCCGCGCCGGCGAAGAGAATGCGCCCCGTCGCCGCGCATTGCGCAAGATAGCAATCGAGGCTGGCCTTGGCCTCGGCGTCGATGACAGGGCCAACATGGGTCGCGATGTTGCGCGGGTCGCCAACGCGCAATTCGCGCGCGGCGCCGATCAGCATTTTTATCGCGGGCTCCGCAATGTCTTCCTGCAAGCACAGCAGCCGCAGGGCCGAGCAGCGCTGGCCCGCCGAACGGAAGGCCGACGTCAGCGCGTCGTCGCTAACTTGTTCGAGCAGCGCGGTGGAATCGACGATCATGGCGTTGACCCCGCCGGTCTCGGCGATCAGCGGGACGATCGGCCCACTCCGCGCCGCCAGCGCGCGCTGGATCGCCTGCGCTGTTTCGACGGAGCCGGTGAAGGCGACCCCGGCTGCGCGCGGGTCGGATAGCAGCGCGGCGCCGAGGGCGCCGTCGCCCGGCGCGCAGCCCAGCGCGCCTTCCGGAACGCCCGCCGCCTTGAACAGCTCGACCGCCGCGACAGCGATTCGCGGCGTCTGTTCCGCCGGCTTGGCGACGACGCAATTGCCCGCCGCCAGCGCCGCCGCGATCTGGCCGGAAAAGATCGCCAGCGGGAAATTCCACGGCGAGATGCAGACGAAGACGCCACGTCCGCGACGGCTGAAAAGATTGTCTTCCCCGGTGACGCCGGGAAGGCGGGCTTCGGCGCAGAGCTTGCGCGCCTCGCTGGCGTAATAGCGGCAGAGGTCGGCGGCCTCGCGGACCTCCGCGACGGCGTCGTCCAGGGTCTTGCCGCCTTCGGCCTGCAACAAAGCGATCAGTTTTCCGCGCTGCGCTTCGATGAGATCGGCTGCGCGCAATAGGCTGTCAGCGCGCTGATCGACCGGCGTTGCGCTCCAGGCCGCGAAAGCTTTTTGCGCCTGTTCCATAGCGACGCCGGGACCAAGCGCGCGCGGCTCGATCGCCGCCAGCGCCTTGCGATGGGGCTCGATTTCGGCCAGCAAGGCAGCGAGAGCGGCTGAATCGCCGAATTCGACGCCCGCGGAATTCTTGCGCTCCGGCGCGAATAGTTCGCTCGGCGCCAGCAGATGGGCGTGGCGCGCGCGTCCCGAGGCGCGCAGACGCTCGAGCGGGTCCGCGAGCAATTCCTCCTGCGGAAAGTCCGGCTCGGCGGCGCGGGCGACGAAGGAGGCGTTGGCGCCATTCTCGATCAGACGCCGCACCAGATAGGCGAGCAACTCGCGATGCGGCCCGACCGGGGCATAGACCCGGCAGGCGACGCTCGAATGCCTCCGCAGTTCGTCGTGCAGCGCCTCGCCCATGCCGTGCAGGCGCTGGAATTCATAATCCGTCCGGCCTTTGGCGCGGGCGACGACGGCTGCGGCGGTCAGGGCGTTATGGGTGGCGATCTGCGGATAGAGATGCGACGCCGCGAAGAGGCGTTCGACGCAGGCGACATAATTCAGGTCGGTCATCGCCTTGCGAGTGAAGACGGGAAAATCGGCCAGCCCGCGCTCCTGAGTGCGCTTGATTTCGCTGTCCCAATAGGCGCCCTTGACCAGGCGCGCATTGATGCGTCGGCCAAGGCTTCGGGCGAGTTCCGCGACATGGTCGATCACTGCGCCGGCGCGCTTTTGATAGGCCTGGATGGCGAGCCCAAATCCCTCCCAGTCTCCGAGCGAGGGATCGGAGGCGACGCGGGCGATGATGTCGAGCGACAATTCCAGCCGGTCGGCCTCTTCGGCGTCCACGGTCAGGCCGATATTTTTCTGCCGGGCCAGTTGCGCCAGCTCCAGCAGGCGGGGCGTCAGCTCGGCGCGGACGCGATCGGCCGAGATCGCCTCATAGCGCGGGTGCAGGGCGGAGAGCTTGACCGAAATGCCGGGTCTTTGCGCGGGCGCCGCGCCTTCTGCCATCTTGCCGATGGCGTCGATGGCGCGGTCATAGGCGTCGAAATGGCTTTCGGCGTCCAGCGCCGTGCGCGCGCCTTCGCCCAGCATGTCGAAGGAATATAGGTCGCGCCGGCAGGCGGACGAGGCGGCGCGCGCCAGCGCGGCTTCGATGGTTTCGCCGAACACGAAATGGCCGCCAAGCAGGCGCATGGCCTGCCGCGCGGCGGCGCGCAGCGCGGGGACGCCGAGACGCCGCGCAAGACCGGCGACGACGCGATGAGGCGAATCTTCCGCCTCGACGACGCGCGCGGAAAGGCCGAGCGCGTAGGCGCTGGCCTGAACGAGCGGGGCGTGCGAAAGCGCGTGATGATGGTCGAAATCTCCGGCGGCCAGCTTGTCGGCGACGAGAAGGTCGGCGGTCGCATTGTCGGGCGCGCGGACCAGCGCTTCGGCCAGCGCCATGATCGCGAGGCCCTCGCGCGACGAAAGCTTGAATTCGCGCAGGAAATCATCGACGCCGCCGACGCCCGGCGGCTTGGCGCGCATCGCGCGCAAAAGCTCCGCCGCCAGAGCGCGCTCCTGCTCGCGCTCTTCAGGCCGCGCCGGAGCGGCGAGCCAGTCCGTGGCAAAATCTTCGTCAGGCGGCGCGAAAACCGCCGAAAAGGGTTTGAATGGAGCGATGGGTTCGAATTTCATGCGCGCCGCCCGCAGCTGAACGGCGCCATGATAGCAAAGGCCGGGGCTAAAAGCCCGCGGCCTGCATGGCGGCGTGAATCCTGGTCTGGAACAGGCCGTCGTCGCCCTTGGCGAGGGTCGCGACATTTTTCGCGATCGCGTCGCACAGGGCCTCGACCCAGGGCTTGTCCGATTTGGCGAAATCGCTCAGCACATGGCTGTGGACGAGAGCCTTGTCGCCGGGATGGCCGATGCCGAGCCGCACGCGGCGATAATCGCCGCCCATATGGGCGGTGATGGAGCGCAAACCGTTATGGCCGGCGTCGCCGCCGCCGCGCTTGACCCGCAGCTTGCCGGAGGCGAGATCCAGTTCGTCATGGAACACGACGATGTCGGCGAGCGCGATCTTGTGAAAGCGCGCGGCCTCGGCCACGGCGCGGCCGCTCTCGTTCATGTAGGTTTCGGGCTTCAGCAGCAGCGCGCGTTCGCCGCCCAAGCGGGCTTCGCTGAATTCGCCGTGGAATTTCTTGCGGAAGGGCGCGCCCTCGCAGGCGCGGGCGATGGCGTCGACCGCCATGAAGCCGATATTATGCCGGTTGCCGGCGTAGCTCTTTCCGGGATTGCCCAGTCCGACGAGCAGCAGCATGGCCAAGGCTCTTGTCTGAAATCTCTTGTCTGAAATCATTTGGCGGAAAAAGAACCGCCCGCCGGATCCTTGGGGAAGGACGCCCGTCTGTCGACGGGCCTTGGCGGGCGGCGCAAAATTTTGGAAGCAGAAGCTTACTTCTTGCCCTTGGCCGGAGCGGCCGCAGCCGCGGCGGCCGCCGCAGCTTCCGCCTCCGCCGCCGCGGCGCCGCCGGCGGGCGGCGAGATCGTGGCGATGGTGAAGTTGGACTTGTCGACCGGGGTCACGCCTTCGGGAAGGGCGATCGAACCGATGTGCACGGAATCGTTGAAGTCGAGGCCGGTGAGATCGGCGGTGATGGATTCCGGGATGTTGTCGGCCGGAACCAGCAGCTCCACCGTGTGCAGCACGATGTTGATCGAGCCGCCGCGCTTGATGCCGGGGGCGGTTTCCACATTGGCGAAATGGACCGGCACGCCGACCTTGAGCTTCGAGCCGGACTTCAGGCGCAGGAAATCGACATGCATCGGGGTGTCGCGCACGACGTCCAGCTGATAGTCGCGCGGAATGGCGCGCTCGGCCTTGCCGTCGATCTCGATCTCGAAAATCGTGGTCAGGAAGTGGCCCGCGTAGATCAGCTTGTGAACGTCGCGGTAGGAAAGCGAAATCGGCGTCGCCGCTTCGCCGCCGCCATAAATGACGGCTGGAATTCTGCCTTCACGACGAACGCTGCGGGCGGCCCCCTTGCCGGTCCCGCTGCGAACCGTGGCGGCGAGTTTCTTGATCTCGGCCATAGTTCAATCCTTTATAAAGCCGCGCTCACGCCTCCAGGGGTGTCGGAAACGAACGCGAAGCGCGGCTTATAAAAGGCGAGCGCCCTTATGGCAAGGCGCGTCGGCTCATTAGGCGAGAACGCGCGCGAGGATCGCGTCGAGCTTGCCCACCAATTCCGGGTCCCAGGCGTCGCGTGCGGTGACCAGCGCGTAGTCCAGCGCGCGGTCTGAGCCGATCGGGCAGGGCGCGTGTTCGGCGGGAAAATCCTGCATCAGCCGGGCGAGCAGTTTCGAGGCCTTTTCCGCGTTGGATTTCACCACGGCGAGAATGTCGTGGACCTCGACCGCCGCGATATCGTCGCGCCAGCAATCATAATCCGTCACCATGGCGAGCGTGGCGTAGGACATTTCCGCCTCGCGGGCGAGTTTGGCCTCAGGCAGGCCGGTCATGCCGATCACATGATAGCCGGCGTCCTTGTAGCCGAGCGATTCCGCGCGCGAGGAAAATTGCGGCCCCTCCATGCAGACATAGGTTCCGCCCTTGACGATTTCGATCTGCTCGGCATGGGCGGCGGCGACGATGCGATGCTGCAACAGCGGCGCGACCGGATGCGCCATGGAGACATGGGCGACGCAGCCATTGCCGAAGAAGGAGGATTGCCGTCCGAAGGTGCGGTCGACGAACTGGTCCACGGCGACGAACAGGCCGGGCGGCAGCTCCTCGCGGAACGAGCCGCAGGCGGAGACGGAAATGATGTCGGTCACGCCGACGCGCTTGAGCGCGTCAATATTGGCGCGGTAATTAATGCCCGAGGGCGACAGGCGATGGCCGCGCCCGTGACGCGGCAGGAAAACGGCCTGCGTGCCGCCGATCCGGCCGAAGCGCAGCAGATCCGAAGGCTCGCCCCAGGGAGTCGCCACGGCTTCCTCGCGGACGTCCTCCAGACCGGGCAGGTCATAGACGCCGGAGCCGCCAATAATTCCGAGAAGCGCTTTGGTCATTTTGCTGTCGCCTTTGGGCCGATTCTTTTGGGTCGATTGTTTTGGGTAGATTCCTGGGGCGGCAAAGTGGCGCAAGCCCGGCGGGCGGGCAAGCCCCCGGCAGGGAGAAAACGAGCCCCCGGCAGAGAGAAAAGAGCCCCCGGCGGGCTGAAAAAAGCCCCGGCGGAGCAAGACGCCCTGCTCAAGACAAAAAAAACCGGACGCTTTCGCGTCCGGCGCCGCCAGCACAAGGCAGGGCGTAGTCTTTTCCACACGGAGACAGCAGGGGAGGACAGCTGGTCCGTTTGTGGAGTGAGACCTTTATGGCTGATTGTGCGGCGCACAACAAATTCGCAATCGTCTGGGCTGGTATGCGACTATTGCATAGCTTGCTTTTTCGCGCTGCGTCTTGCTCGCGCTCCGCTCCTGCGCCAAAGTCGCCGCCAGCGGCGGAGACATAGATGAGTCTTTTGACATTCGAGGATTTTCGCCCCGGCGAGACGAGGACCTATGGCGATTATCTGATTGACGAGGGGGAGCTTCTGGCCTTTTCCGCCGCTTATGACGCGCAGCCCTTCCATCTCGACGCCGAGGCGGCGAAGGATACGATTCTCGGCGGTCTGGCGGCGTCGGGCTGGCAGGTTTGCTCAGCGCTGATGCGCATGATGATCGATTCCTGGCTCGGCGAAAGCTCCGTTCTGGCCGGAATAGGCATTGAGGATAACCGCTGGCTGGCGCCTGTCCGCGCCGGCGACCGACTGACCGCCACCACCACGACGCTGGAAAAATCCGATTTGCGCTCGCGGCCCGGCGCCGGAATCGTCAAGGTGCAGACGTCATTGCGCAATCAGGATGGCCGCGAGGTCATGACCCAGACGATTTCGAATCTTTTCGCGCGCAGGACCCCATTGGCGGAGGCGCTGGCGGGGGCGCCGCGCCGCTCCGCGCCAAATGCCCAGGACGCCGCGCCTTCAGAGCGGATCGACGACCCTTTGGGCGCAATGCCGGAGGATTTCGCGCGGGCGCGCGTCGGCGCTTTTGCGGAACTGGGCGAGACCCTGTTCACCGCCGAGCTGATCCGCGATTACGCCTTGAAATATGATCCCGCGCCTTTCCATATCGATGAAGAGGCCGGCAAGGCGCATCTCCTCGGCGCCATGTCGGCGGCGGGGCTGCATACCGCTTCCTGCTGGATGAGCCATTTTATCGAAACGCGCCGCCGTCTCGCCGGCGGCGAACTGGCCAGCCGCGCGTCGCCGGGTTTTCGGGACATGCTGTGGCGCCGGCCGGTGCTCCTTGGCGACCGCATCGCTTTTTCGACCCAGGTCATCGCCAAGCGCGAGACCTCCAAACCCGGCGTCGGCCTCATCACCAGCCGCAATCGCGGCGTCAACCAGCGCGGCGAACTCGTGATCGACTTCGTCGCAGCGGTTTTTGCGCCGGTGGCGCCGGCCTGAACATCCGCGTTTTGGAGCGGCCGCTTGGGGAACCAGCCTATCTAGCGGGCCAAGCGAAATCATCCGCGCGGCCGGGCTGCGCGGGCGCGGCCTCGATCGCCTTGGGCTGGGCGCGACCAACCGGCGGAGCCGCGAGGGCGCCACCGGGCGAAACGGCTGTTTCGGTGAGGCTCTCAATCTTTCCCGCGATGGGTTTCGGCGGCGGCGCGACCGGCGCGGCAGCCTCTGGCGCGGCGGGGGGCGTTGTTTCATTGCCGCCGGGCATCGCCGGCACCCCGGGCGCGGGCGTCGCCGGAGCCTCGGGCGCGGCGCCAGCGGGCGTCTCGGGCGGCTGCAAGGCGGCTTCGAGCAATTTGCGGATTTCGGGCTCGACGAAATGCGCGGCCTTGCGCGCGCCGGCCTTGTTGAAATGAACGCCGTCGGCAGCGCGCAGGCGGACGATGACGCCGTTCACATCGGGGCCGGACGCGCGATAGACCGAATCCTCGTCGGAAAAGGCCTCCCAGAGATCGACATAACGCGCGCCCTGCGCCTCGGCATATTGTCTGTCGATGTCATTGAAGACGAGTGCGGCGTTGGAGAGGGATTCGCTGCGCATGATCGGTTGGCCGACCCAGATGAGCGGAACCTTTTTTTCTTGAAAAATCGCCGCAAGCTCCTCGGCCCGCTTGGCGTAGATTTCGTTGAACGGCTTGCTCAGCGGCTCCGGACTCGGCTCGCCGCCGAGCCGCAGCTTCTGATTGTCGTTGATGCCGATCTGGACCACGGCGGCGTCGAAATGTTGCGGCCCGTCGAGCAGGGTCCGCGCCGCCGCGCGCCAGTCGTAAAAGTCGTTGCGGACGAGGCCGGTATCTTCCTTCGCCTTGTTGACGATGGCGACGCGATGGTCGCCGGCGAAGGCTTCGGCGAGGCCCTGGGCCAGCATATTGGCCTGGCTGTCGCCGATGACGGCGACGAAGAAGGTCGGCGCCTGTTTGACCGTCTGTACGTCGCCGCCGGGAGCGCCCGGAATGGCCGGATTGGGCGCCGTCGCGGCGGGCTTGGGCTTCGGACGATGGATCGGTCGCGGCCTCGGCTCCTCGGGAGGCCGGGCGCGGCGGGGCGCGAAAATCGAGCCGAAAAAGTCGGAGAACGGATTTTGCGCCGCCGCCGGGGGAGCCGAGCCGGCCAGGCAGACGAGCGCGAGCAGAAGAACGGGCAGACGGCGAATGATCGGCATCGCGCGATGCTAGCCGATTCCGGCCGGCGAAGCGAGCGTCAGGCCTTTTTGAGCCGCATTTCGATATCGGAGGTCGCCGACATCACCCTGTTGGGGTTGAGAGTGAGCGAAACGAGGCCGAAACCAATCGCCATCAGCATCACGAGCCGGACAAATTGCTGCCAGCGGCAGGCGGCCGGGCTATCCGCGCGGCGCCGGCGCTCCACGAAGAATTCCTCGGACTTGATCGCATCCTGAATCATTGCTCGATCTTTCCAGCGGGATCGGCGCGCCACCTCGGACGGCGCTCTCAATCAGGCTAGGACTTCAGGCTTAACAGGACATTAACCATCAGGCTGCACGCGCGAGCTAAACGTGTGGAGTGGTTTGGCTAAATGATATGCCGGGCGTAAAGCAGGACGGCGGAAAAAAGGAGAATCATGGACGAAAAGAATATATAATCTGCAAACAGCTCAACCTTATCTGTATTTACAGAGTTTCTGATGGAGTAAAATGACAAAAGGCATGTGCTCATGAATCAAAGCGCTGCAATTATACATATTTCATCCAAATAGGTCCAATCAGATGATCCGCTTAATTTGATTGCCGTAATCAATACAAAGCATATTCCGAGAAGATTCGAGGCTGCATTAAGGATGTGGGGCTGGCGTTGCTCGGTCATGTCTATCTGTAAGATGTCGAAAACGGCCCGACGAAGGCGATGGGGGGCAAGTTGTCGCGCGGCAGACTTGCGCCTGAAACGTTCCGCTTTCGCTTGCTAGTCGTCATCCTTCTGGGAGAAGGAATTGGCGCTCAGGATAGTCGCTTTCGCGCTGAACCCCGTCTGCGCGCCGCGCCGTGGCGCATTGGCGGCAAGCGCGTCAGTCTTTGCGGCGGAGCGCAGGGCGGGGGCGAATCCGGCGCTGTTTTTGGGCCGGGCCTCGATCTGGGGCGCGGGCGTCGTCATCGCCTGTAGCGTGGCGCGGTCCAGGCGGGCCGGCGTGATCTGGCTGGCGACCGCTTTCGCGGCGCGTTGATCCTCGGCCTTGCTCTGCGCGGCGGCGCGCAGCGGCGGCAGCGGGGGGCGCGGCGGCGGCAGCGGAACGGCCACGCTCGCGGGGGCGGCGTAGGCGAGGGCGGAGGTCTCGCTGGCGGAGGGACGCAAGGCCAGCGACGAGCCGCGCGTGATCACGTCGGGCAAGCGGGCGAGTTCGGCTGGCCGGGGCGGGGGAACGGGCGCGTCGAGGGCCGCAACCAGATTGTCGGGGCGGCGCGGCGGCGCGGGATGATTGACGGCCGGGGCGTCGTCGGCTTCAGCCGCCTGCTGGGGCGCTTCCTGCGGCGCCGAACGGGAGGGCTGAGCGACGGGCTCCGGTTGCGCCGGCGCGGCCTGGACCGCCGGCGGGGGCGCAGGCTGCTGCGCGGCGACCGCGCGACGGCCAAAGCCGGAATCGTCCGGGGCGCCCATATAGGTTTCGCCGCGCGGCAGGTCGGCCTCGGCGCTCGCGACCATCCGGCGTTGGGCGTTGGCGGCGGGGGCGTCGCTGGCCGGAGCAGAACGCGCCGAGGCGACGCGGGTCGGGCGGGTGACCCGCGCCATCTGGCGGGCCTCCTCCTCGTCCTCGCCGCCGCCGAAAATCTTGGCGAAGAAGCCGAAGATGCCGCCCGGGGACGTGGCTTCGGCAAAGGTCGCCGCCTCGCCGCCGCGCGCGAGAATTTCGGCGCGAGCTTCCTCGTAGCGCTCCATCGGCTTGCCGTTGGAGGGGATGTGGACGGTCTTGCCGTCGGGGAACAGCCGCGCCAGCTGGTCGTAATTCATGCGCGGCCAGTGGCGCACGCCGCCGACGTCGAGATGGACGAAGGGCGTCCCGGCGGTGGGATAATAGCCGACGCCGCCGCGCTGCATGCGCATGCCGATCTCGCGCAGCTTCTCCATGGAAAGACCCGGCATGCTGGTATCCATGGCTTTGCCGAGCATGTGCTGGGAATGTTCGGCCACGGCGCTGGAGCGGCGGCGAAGCATGGCGTTGGTGGAAGGGCAGCGATAGGCGGACATCACGATGATCGGATCGTCCGGCCCGAGGCGGTTGGCGCTGCGGTAGGCCTCCCAGACCACATCGAACAGCCGGGGGTCCATTTTGGTTGGTTCGTCATTTCGCCAGTCGCGCAGGAACCAATTCAGCTTTTCGAGCGTTTCCGCGTCGTAATGGCCATTGACCCGGAAGGTCGCGGCGATCGTGTCCTTGCGGTGCGCGTGGTAGAGAAAAATGGTGCGGGTGTCGCCATTGGCGGCGGCGGATTCCAGCGCCTCGGGGGCTAGAACGGCGAAAAGGCCGAGGGCGGCGACGCAGACGCGTTTGCCGGCGGGCCGTCTTGCGCGTTTGAGAACGCGTCGGGCCGCGGCGAGGCTTGCGGCGAGGCTGGGCAAAATCAAACGCGCTCCCATCGTGTTTGTCTTGACGTTTCGTCCGGACGCAAACTTGGCGAAAATGGTAACGAAATTATTGCGCGAATAGGTTGACGTCAGGTTCACGAACGTCGGTTTTTCATGCCTGGCGGCGCATCTGATTACATCATCTGTCGCGGCAAAGCCACAGCAGGGCGAAACTTAGTTCCGCCCTGCGCTTTTTTGTCGCTTGTGGCCAAATTAACAAAATTCGCGGCGATTCTAGGGCAGAATTGCGGCTGTCCCCCAGCGGCGGCCCCAAACCAAAGCGCTCAGCCGCCGAGGCCGAGCAATTCGCGCGTCTTGCGGCTGTAACCGTAGATATCCTCGAAGCGCTGCGCCTGGCCGCCCTGGTCAACGGCGAAGGTGAAATAGACGATATGGATCGGCATTGGCTCGGGCAGGTTGACCCTGCGCTCGGATTTGCCGACCATTTTTCTTAGCCGCGCTTCGGTCCAGCCGCGCTCCGGCCGCAGCAGGTCTTCGGCCAGCTTGAAGGGCTGGTCGACGCGCACGCAGCCATGGCTATAAGCGCGGCGGGACGTCGCGAACAGGTTGCGCGTCGGCGTATCGTGCATGTAGACGGCATAATCATTGGGGAAGATGAACTTGATCTGGCCCAAAGCATTGCGCTCGCCCGGCGGCTGGCGGACCGTGAGCCGGCCATTGACGGTGCGGATGTCATAGCCCTGCGCCCGCAGCGCATCGAGCTTTGGCATCATTTCATTCTTGATGATCGACTGCGGCACGTTCCAGGACGGATTGACGACCAGATATTCCATCTTGTCGGAGAACAAAGGCGTCGGCTTGTCCGGCTTCCCGGTGATGACGCGGATAGGCAGGATCACGGCATTGTCGCGATAGAGCCGCGCGGTGAATTCCGGGATGTTGACCACGACCCGGTCGCTCCCGAGTTCGCGCGGCAGCCAGCGCCAGAATTCCATATTGGTGAGGATCTCGGCTTCTAGATCGGCGTTGCGGCGCGCGCCGAGCGCCGGAGAGGCGTCGCTCACGCCGCGTCCGCGCTCGGTGGCTGCGACCCGGGCCTGAAGCTCGGGCGCGGCGCGGACCTCCGCCAACTTGTCGCGCAAGGCAAGATAGCCGGGATGCTGCGGGTTATAATCGTGCAGGGTCTTGTCGGCGTCGGCGGATTTCGAGGTTTCGTCCAGCGCTTGCGCCGCGCTCACGACAGGGGCGTGCGCGCCGATCAGGCGAGAGATCCGGCTGGGGTCGATCCGGCCGCCGCTGGCCTGGAGGGCGTAAGCCGCCACGGCCTCGGACAGCGCGATGTCGCCAAGCGCGAGCGAGGCGTCGGGGCCCTGGTCGAGCGAATAGACGCGGAAAGCGCGCAGATCGAGCCCATCGTCCGGCGCCTGCTGGAGGCGTTCGAAAGCGGCGCGGGCCGCCGGGGTCCAATGGCCGTCGGCGAGCCAGACCGGCGCGTCGCCGCGGCTGGCGTAAAAAGCGTCCACAGCCTGGCGCAGGGCGCGCATTGGCGCGGGCTGGCGCAGGCCCTCGGCGGATTCGCGGGAGAGCGCGGCGCGGATCGCCTGGTTCATCGCCGGCTTGGCCGGGCCGAGCGGCTCCGTTGCGACAATTTCCGATGTGCGTGCTGGCTCGGCGCCAACGGTCTGGGCTTCGGCGGCGGGCTCGGGCGAATCCTGGCTGGCCGAAGTCAGGCCATGTTCCTTGCCCGACTCCTCATTGGCCTTGGCTGGCTCGGGCGAAGCGGGCGGGATGGTCCAAATTGCGCCGGGCGCCTTCGCAGGCGCGATCGCGGCCGTCGAATCATCAGTTGCGGCGCTGTGCGCGGCATCCACTGCGGCGTTGGGCGCGGCCTGGCTTAAAGCGGGGACGGCCGCGACGAGCGCGGCGGCGGCCAGAGCCGTCCGAAACTTTGCGGCGGACGCGCCAAGCAGAAACATCCAAAAGCCTTTCAAGCCGGGGGCGGGGCCTGGGCCCGCCGCGCGCCGTTCGCGCGACCTTACAGGATCTGGCCGCCCTTACGGTTAAATTCAAATGCCGCCTTGCCGCAATGGGCGCGGCTCGCAATATTGTGACTGTCGCGCGAAGGCCACAGGGCCGGGCGGAGGCGCCCGCTCAAGCGGCGTCGACTCCGTCGCCCGCGATATTCTCCGCCAGGCCATATTCCTTCATTTTGCGGTAGAGCGTCGAACGGCCAATGCCCAATTTGCGCGCCATTTCGGACATCTGGCCGCGATAATGGGTGAGCGCGAAGCGAATGGCCTTTTCTTCCAGCCATTCCAGCCGGTGGACGTCGCCATTCTCGTCGAGAAGCTTGAGAGAATTGGGGTCGCGCATCTCGACGCGGACGATTTCGCGCTGGACTTCGCGCTGCCCGACCGGCGGCGGGGCCGGCGGAACGCGGACGTCGAAGCCGTCGACATGGGCGGCGATTTGCGGGAATTCGGCCACGGTCAGTTCGTCGCCGTCGGAGAGCACCACTGCGCGGAACAGGGCGTTTTCGAGCTGGCGGACGTTGCCCGGCCAGTCATAGGTCGAGAGCATGGACATGGCCTCGGCGGTCAGGCCGCGAATCCTCTTGCCTTCCTCGGCGCTGAAACGGGCGAGGAAGCGCCGCGCCAGGTCGGGAATGTCGGCGCGGCGCGTCCGCAGCGGCGGGATTGAGATCGGGAAGACATTGAGCCGGTAATAGAGATCCTCGCGGAATCGGCCCTGTTTCACCAGTTCGATCAGGTTCTGGTTCGTCGCCGAGATCAGGCGGACGTCCACGCGCACCGGTTTGCGGGCGCCGACGGGGTCGATTTCGCCTTCCTGCAGCGCGCGCAGCAGCTTGACCTGGGTCTCCAATGGCAGTTCGCCGACCTCGTCGAGGAAGAGCGTGCCGCCGCTGGCCTCGACGAATTTGCCGATATGCTTGTCGGACGCGCCGGTGAAGGCGCCCTTCTCGTGGCCGAACAGGATGGACTCGACGAGATTTTGCGGCAGCGCGCCGCAATTGACCGTGACGAAGGGCTTGCCGCGCCGGTCAGAGGCGCCTTGGATTGCGCGGGCCATCAATTCCTTGCCGACGCCCGATTCGCCTTCGATCAGGACGGGAATGTTGGATTTGGCGGCGCGCTCGCCGAGCCGGATGGCGCGGGCCATCTCCTCTCCGCGCGACAGAATGTCGCGAAAGGTCAGATTGCCGGTCGCCTTGCGGCCGATGCGGCGGATTTCGCCCTCAAGCGCGCCGAATCGCAGCGCGTTCTTGATCGAAATCTGCAACCGCTCGGCGCCGACGGGCTTGACCACGAAATCCGTCGCCCCGGCGCGCATGGCCGAAATCACCGCCTCGATGGAGCCATGGGCGGTCTGGACGATCACGGGCGTGGCGATTTTTCCGTCGCGCATCCGGGCGAGCACGCCCATGCCGTCGAGATCGGGCATGACGAGATCGAGAATGAGAAGGTCGATATGAGGCTGATCGACGGCCTGTAGCCGCGCCAGGGCGGCCTCGCCGCCCTCGACACATTCCGCATTATAGCCAAAACGGCGCGCCATGGCTTCGAGAAGCCGCCGTTGTACGGGGTCGTCGTCGGCGATCAGGATGGTCGATGTCATCATCTTCTTTCGCGCGGGCCGTTTTGCCGCTTGGCGACATGCTGCGCCATTACGGTAAATGCGGTGTTAACGCGCGGCGGGCGCTTGGCTTGCGGGACCCTGTTGAGAGACCGGGTCGCGAGAATAGGTTACGGGAACAGGTTGATTGCCGCCGCCCCTCGCCAATATGGTGTCCAGTTGTAATTGAAATTCCTGCAAAGGCCTGGCCCGTCCATGATCGATCCCTCCGCGCCTCCCGTTCGCTTCAGCATGTCTTCCGGCGCGGCGCCGGCCGAGGATCTGCCCTGCTGGCGGCTCGACGATCTCTATGAGGGGCTGGACAGCCCGCGCTTTGCCGAGGACATGAAGCGGATGGTCCATGAATGCCGGGCCTTCGCCGCCAGCTATCGCGGCGCGCTCGCCGGCCTGCTTGCGGGCGCGGACGCCCCGCGCAAGCTCTATGAGGCGATCGTCCGCTTCGAGGCGATCGACGACCTCATCACGAAAATCATGTCCTTCGCCGGCCTTTCCTATGCCGAGAACACCGTCGATCCGGCCCGCGCCAAGTTTTACGGCGACGCGCAGGACAAGGTGACCGCCGCCTCGACCGATCTGCTTTTTTTCCAGCTTGAACTGAACCGGCTCGACGACGCGGCTCTGGCCGCCGCGCTGGAGCAGGCGCCCCTGTCACATTACCGGCCCTGGGTCGAGGACCTGCGCCTCGAAAAGCCTTATCAGCTCGAAGATCGCATCGAGCAATTGTTCCACGAGAAGTCCGTCACCGGCCATTCCGCCTGGAACCGGCTGTTCGACGAGACCATCGCCTCACTGCGCTTCGAGGTCGACGGCAAGCAATTGACGCTGGAGCCGGCGCTGAACCTGTTTCAGGACGCCGACCCCGCCATGCGCGAAAAGGCCTCCAACGCCATCGCCAAGACCCTGAAGGAAAATCTCCGCATTTTCGCCCTCGTCTCCAATGTTCTCGCCAAGGACAAGGAAATCGCGGACACATGGCGCGGCTTCAAGGATGTCGCGGAATCGCGGCATCTGTCCAATCGCGTCGAGCCGGAAGTCGTCGACGCGATGGTCGCGGCTGTGCGCGCCGCCTATCCACGCCTGTCGCACCGCTATTACAAGCTCAAGGCGCGCTGGTTCGGCAAGGACAAGCTGTATCACTGGGACCGCAACGCGCCGCTGCCGGACGCGCCGCAGAAGAATTACGACTGGGCGGAGGCGCGCACGGCGGTGCTCTCGGCCTATGGCCGGTTTTCGCCGCGCATGGCCGAGATCGCCAAGCAGTTCTTCGACAAGAACTGGATTGACGCGCCGGTGCGGCCCGGCAAGGCGCCCGGCGCTTTCGCCCATCCGACCTCGCCCTCCGTGCATCCCTATGTACTGCTCAATTATCAGGGCAAACCGCGCGACGTGATGACGTTGGCCCATGAGCTTGGCCATGGCGTGCATCAGGTGCTGGCGGGGCCCAATGGCGCGCTGATGGCGCCGACGCCGCTGACCCTGGCGGAAACCGCATCGGTATTTGGCGAAATGCTGACCTTCCGCGCCCTTCTCGCCGAGGCGAAGGACCCGCGCGAACGCCGCGCGCTGCTGGCCTCCAAAGTCGAGGACATGCTCAATACGGTTGTGCGGCAGATCGCGTTCTATTCATTCGAGCGCAAGTTGCATAGCGAGCGCAAGAATGGCGAACTGACCGCCGAGCAGATCTGCGAGCTATGGATGAGCGTGCAGGCCGAAAGCCTCGGCCCGGCCATCGAGTTCGGCCCCGGCTACGAGACCTTCTGGGCCTATATCCCGCATTTCATCCATTCGCCCTTCTATGTCTACGCTTACGCTTTCGGCGACTGCCTCGTGAACTCCCTCTATGGCGTCTACCAAAAGGCCGAGCCGGGCTTCGTGGACAAATATTTCGCGTTGCTCTCGGCAGGCGGCTCGAAACATTACAGCGAGTTGCTGAAGCCCTTCGGCCTCGACGCCAGGGATCCGGCGTTCTGGAGCATTGGCCTGTCGATGATCGAAGGTCTGATAGACGAGTTGGAAAGCCTGTCCTCGTGAGCGGCGGCGCCGGCGACCGCTCATGCTGACCTCAGCCTTGACCTTACTGGTCTTTTACTGGCTGCTTGCCGTCGGCGCGCTGGCGCTGGTTAATCTCGTTCTGGTCCGCTTCATCCAGTCGCTGGTTCCGCCGGTCGGACGTTTCGTGGACGTGGGCGGCCTGCGCCTGCATCTGGTCGACACCGGCGAGAAGGCGGAGCAGAGCGAGCCGCCGCTGGTTTTCGTGCATGGCCTGCTCGGACAGCTCAATCATTTTTCCTTCGCGCTGGCCGCGCGCTTCCCGGAGCGGCGCGTCGTCCTGATCGATCGTCCCGGCTCGGGCTATTCGCAAACCGCCCATCCGCAGACGCTTGCGGCCCAGGCGAATGTCCTCGCGGAGACGATCGAGCGGCTTGGCCTGCACAAGCCGCTCATGGTCGGCCATTCGTTCGGTGGCGCGGTCGCGCTCGCGCTTGCGCTCGACCATCGCGAAAAACTTGGCGGACTGGCTCTAATCGCGCCCTTGACCCTGATGGTGGCCAAGCCGCCCAAGCCATTCGCGGCTCTGTCCAATCGCAGCCGGCTCTCGCTATGGTTCGGCGCCTGGACGCTCGGCCCGGTCGCGACCTTGTTGCGCTCCCGGGTCGCGCGCGACGAGGTCTTCGCGCCCGATCCCATGCCGGCGCGGTTCTGGAACGACGGCGGCGGCCTGCTCGCCGCCAGGCCGTCCGCCCTGCTTGCCGCTTCGAGCGACATTGTTACGCAACCGCAGGAATTGCCGAGGATGACGTTGCGCTATGGCGCGCTCGATCTGCCCATCGGCGTGCTTTTCGGCGCGGGAGACCTCGTGCTTGACCCCCGCACGCAGGGCGAGGGATTTTGTGCCATCGCGCCCGATGCCAAGCTGACGCGGATCGCGGGCGGCCATATGCTGCCGGTGACGCGTCCGGCCGAGACCGAAGCTTTTATACGCGGCGTTCTGGCGCGGCTGGATGACATGGGAGAATGAAATGACTTTGAAAAGGCTCGCGGCTTCGGTTTTTCTGCTGGCGGCTTCCGCGACAAGCGTTTGGGCTTTTGCGCTGAAAAGCCCCGACATCGCGCCCGGCGGCGGCCCGATCGCCGAGACATTTGTCTATAATGGCTTCGGCTGCGCGGGCGGCGACCTTTCGCCGGCCCTGTCCTGGAGCAATCCTCCGGCCGGGACCAAGAGCTTTGCCCTCATGGTTCATGACCCGGACGCGCCTACCGGCGGCGCGGGCTTCTGGCATTGGATCGTCTATAATATCCCGGCGAGCGCGACGGGCCTGCCGCAGGGTGTCGGCAAGGACGGCAAGGGCCTGCCGGCGGGCGCGCTCCAGGTCGCGACCGATTTCGGCGTTCCCGGCTATGGCGGCCCCTGTCCGCCCAAGGGCGACAAGCCGCATCATTACAATTTCACGGTCTATGCGCTGAAAACCGACAAGCTCGACCTGCCGCCCCATGCGACGGCCTCGCTCGCGGGCTTCCTGATCAACGCCAATTCGCTGGGCAAGGCCAGCCTGACGGGAACCTACGGACGCTGAGCCTTTGTCGCCTTTCGCGCGTATAAGTCCGGTCGGGAAGGGCGTTGCATGAAGGATGACGAGGCCAATCGCTTTGGGGCGCGCGCCGCCCGCTATCTCGCCGTGGGCGCGCGGGCGGGCGGCTTCGCCGCGCGCGTCGCCGGCGGGCGGCTGTTCGGCAAGGGCAGGGATGGCGACGCCGAGGCGCTGGCGCGCGCGCTCGGCGGGCTCAAGGGGCCGCTGATGAAGGCGGCGCAGCTCATCTCCACCATTCCGGAGGCTTTGCCCGCCGATTATGCCGAGGCGCTGGCGGGCCTGCAAAGCCAGGCCCCGCCGATGGGCGCGGCCTTCGTCCGCCGCCGCATGAGCGCGGAGCTTGGTCCGGACTGGCGCGCCAAATTCGCCGAATTTGACTTGCAACCCGCCGCCGCCGCCTCGCTCGGGCAGGTCCATCGCGCTCGCACGCCCGAAGGGGCCGATGTCGCCTGCAAGCTGCAATATCCGGACATGGCCTCGGCGGTGGAGGCCGATCTCGCCCAGCTCGATCTCGCTTTGTCGCTGCACCGGCGGCTCGACCCGGCCATCGACGCGCGCGAGGCGGCGCTGGAGATCGCCGAACGCCTGCGCGAGGAGCTGGACTATCGTCGCGAGGCCAGACACGCGGGGCTTTACCGGCTGATGCTGGCCGCGCGCGGCGATATCCGCGTTCCCGGAGTTCATGAGGCGCTTTCGACCGGCCGGCTGCTGACGCTCGACTGGCTGGAGGGAGAGCCGGTGCTGTCGCTGGTCGATGCGCCGGAACCGGAGCGCAACGCCGTCGCGCGGGCGATCTTCGGCGCCTGGTGGGAGCCTTTCGCGCGGTTCGGCGTGATCCACGGCGACCCGCATCTGGGCAATTATACGGGCTTCCGCAAGCATGGCGCGGCGGCGGGCGTCAATCTGCTGGACTATGGCTGCGTCCGCATTTTCCCTCCGGCTTTTGTCGGCGGCGTGGTCCAGCTTTACCGGGGCTTGCGCGAAGGGCGGGCGGAGCAGGTCGCGGAGGCCTACCGGATCTGGGGCTTCCGCAATCTCACCCATGATTTGATCGAGGCGCTGACGATCTGGGCGCGTTTCATTCTCGGGCCGCTGCTTGACGACCGGCCGCGCACCATTGCAGACGGGGTTTCAGCCGGCGCCTATGGCCGGCGCGAGGCGGCGGAAGTGCATCGTCACCTTCGGGAGAAGGGGCCGGTGCTGATCCCGCGCGAATTCGTCTTCATGGACCGCGCGGCCATCGGCCTCGGCGGAGCCTTCCTGCATCTTTCGGCGCGGCTCAACTTCCACCGCCTGTTCGAGGAGGCCCTTGAGGACTTCGACCTCGGCGCCCTCGCCGCGCGGCAAGGCGAGGCTCTCGCGCGGATGGGGTTATGACCCCCGGTTTCGTGCGGATTTTTCTTAATTTTCGCGCCATCGTCAGAAAGTCGGGGCGAAATTGCGGCGCCTACCTTATAACAGTTGCCTTGGGCCTGCCCTTTTGGGAAAACTAGCCTGCAAGGCCTCGAAAATGAGAACAGGGCCCACGAAACGAGGAGAGGAATATGGCCGCGAACCAAGTGACGACGGCGGATGGCGCGCTCGGCCAATCCGATATGGACTACCCGGCGCATCTGGCGACCTATCACTTTTTCACCTCATTGATAAAATGGGGGACGGTCTTTGTCGTTCTCGCCGTGCTCCTGCTGGCCTTTCTTACGCTTTGATCCCAAGTCTTCTCTGATCCCCAAGATACGCGCGCGCCGAAAAAGGCGCGCTGGACCTTTCAAGACCCGCTCCCTGCGGGCCATGTGGAGTCATTCATGCGCATTGCCGTTCCCGCCGAAACCGACGCCAATGAAGCGCGCGTCGCGGCGACGCCCGAAACCGTCAAGAAGCTCATCGGCCTCGGCGCCGATGTCGTGGTTCAGGCCGGCGCCGGCACAGGCTCCGGCATCACCGACGCCGATTTCGAAAAGGCCGGCGCCGCGATCGCCGCCGACGCGGCCGCGACCGTCGCGGGCGCCGATGTCGTGCTAGCGGTCCGCCGACCGACTTCCGCCTCGCTCGCCGGCGTCACGCATGGCGCAGCGGTCCTTGCCATCATGGACCCCTATGGACAGCATGACGCCGTGCTGGACCTCGCCCACGCCAATATTCAGGCCTTCGCGATGGAGTTGATGCCGCGCATCACCCGCGCCCAGGTGATGGACGTGCTGTCGTCGCAGGCCAATCTTGCCGGCTATCGCGCGGTGCTCGACGCGGCGGCCGAATATGGCCGCGCCATTCCGATGATGATGACCGCGGCGGGCACGGTCCCGGCGGCTAAGATCTTCATCATGGGCGTCGGCGTCGCGGGCCTTCAGGCCATCGCCACGGCGCGCCGCCTTGGCGGCGTCGTCACCGCGACCGACGTGCGGCCCGCCACCAAGGAGCAGGTGGAATCGCTCGGCGCGAAATTCCTCGCCGTCGAGGACGAGGAGTTCAAGCAGGCCCAGACGGCGGGCGGCTACGCCAAGGAAATGTCCAAGGAATATCAGGCCAAGCAGGCGGCTCTCACCGCCTCGCATATCGCCAAGCAGGACATCGTCGTCACCACGGCGCTCATTCCTGGGCGTCCGGCGCCGAAGCTCATCACCGCCGACATGGTCGCCTCGATGCGGCCGGGCTCGGTCATCGTCGATCTCGCGGTCGAGCGTGGCGGCAATTGCGAACTGGCGCGTCCGGGCGAGGTCGTTGTCACCGACAACCACGTCAAGATCGTCGGCCATCTCAATGTCGCGGGCCGTCTCGCGGCCACCGCCTCGCAGCTTTACGCCAAGAACCTGTTCGCCTTCCTCGAAACCCTGATCGACAAGGAGAGCAAGGCTCTCAAGATCGACAGCGAGGACGAGCTGGTCAAGGCGACGCGGCTCACGGCCGATGGCGCGATCGTCCATCCCAGTTTCGCGGCGGCCTGAGGCCGTCCAACTTCCTTTCGCGGCGGCCTCAGGCCGCCGTCCCGGCCCAAGCGGTCCATCCCATTGTGACAGCCCGAGAGAGGGGCGCATTCCATGGCTACTGACGCACAAACGCTCGTCGACGCCGCCCGGTCCGCGGCGCAGAACGCCCGCGCCGCGGCCGACGCCGCGCAAAATTACGCCGACCAGATTGCCGACGCCGCCGGAGCGGCCGCTCATGGCGCGAGCGGCGGGGCGATTGATCCCTTCGTCTTCCGCCTCGCGATCTTCGTGCTCGCGATTTTCGTCGGCTATTACGTCGTGTGGTCGGTGACTCCGGCGCTGCATACGCCGCTGATGTCGGTCACCAACGCCATTTCCTCGGTGATCGTCGTCGGCGCGCTGCTGTCCGTCGGCGTCGACGCGGCGGGAACGAGCGATAGCGGCCCGGCCTGGGCGCATATCTTCGGCTTTATCGCGCTGATCCTCGCGTCGGTGAACATCTTTGGCGGCTTCCTCGTCACCGAGCGCATGCTCGCCATGTACAAGAAGAAGGGCTGAGGTCCATGAACGTCAATCTCGCGGCCCTTCTCTATCTCGTCTCGGGCGTCCTGTTCATCTTCGCCTTGCGCGGCCTGTCGCATCCGACGACCTCGCGCCAGGGCAATCGCAACGGCATGATCGGCATGGCCATCGCCGTTGTCACCACTTTGGCCTTGCGGCCGCCGTCGAGCGTGTCCGGCTGGCTGCTGGTCGTTTTCGGTCTGCTGATCGGCGGCGGCTTCGGCGCGGTGGTCGCCCGCCGCATCGAAATGACCAAGATGCCGCAGCTGGTCGCCTTCTTCCACTCGCTCGTCGGCCTCGCCGCCGTGCTGGTGGCGGCGGGCGCCCTGTTCGCCCCGCAGGCCTTCGGCATCGGCGTGCCCGGCGACATTCACCGCGCCAGCCTGATCGAAATGTCGCTCGGCGCGGCGATCGGCGCGCTCACCTTCACCGGCTCGATCATCGCCTTCCTGAAGCTCGACGGTCGTATGTCGGGCAAGCCGATCATGCTGCCGCAGCGCCACGTCATCAATCTCGCGCTCGCTATCGCGCTCGTGTTGCTGATGGCGGCCTTCTTCGGCACGGGCGGCGCTTTCCTGTTCCTGCTGATCGTGCTGGTCTCGCTGGCGCTCGGCGTGCTGCTCATCATCCCGATCGGCGGCGCCGACATGCCGGTCGTGATCTCGATGCTCAATTCCTATTCCGGCTGGGCGGCCGCGGGCATCGGCTTCACCCTGGGCAACCTGGCGCTGATCATCACCGGCGCGCTGGTCGGCTCCTCAGGCGCGATCCTGTCCTACATCATGTGCAAGGGCATGAACCGCTCCTTCATCTCCGTCATTCTCGGCGGCTTCGGCGGCGAGGACGCTGCGGCGGCCAGCGGCGAGAAGGATACGCGGCCGGTCAAGCAGGGCTCGCCGGACGACGCCGCCTATATCATGCAGAACTCGTCCAAGATCATCATCGTGCCCGGCTATGGCATGGCGGTGGCGCAGGCACAGCACGCCCTGCGCGAAATGGCCGATCTGCTCAAGGAGGAAGGCGTTGAGGTCAAATACGCCATCCACCCCGTGGCGGGCCGCATGCCCGGCCATATGAACGTGCTGCTGGCGGAAGCCAATGTCCCCTATGATGAGGTTTTCGAACTGGAGGACATTAATTCCGAATTCTCGCAGGCGGATGTGGCCTTCGTGATCGGCGCAAATGACGTCACCAATCCGGCGGCCAAGACCGACAAGACTTCGGCGATCTATGGCATGCCGATCCTCGATGTCGAAAAGGCCAAGACGGTCATGTTCATCAAGCGCGGCATGAGCTCGGGCTATGCCGGCGTCGAGAACGAATTGTTCTTCAAGGACAATACGATGATGCTGTTCGGCGACGCCAAGAAGGTGGTCGAGAACATCATCAAGGCCATGAACCACTAAATCGCGCTCGTCTCCGCGTGCGGGGGCGCAAGCCGGGATCACCGGCTTGCGCCTTTTTCTTTGTGCGGAGAAATTTGCCGCGACGCCCTTTATTCGCAGGCGCTGTTCTTGCTACAAGGCGCCATGTCGTTTCGCGCCCGTTTCCTCTCCCGGCGAATTATCGGCCCGGCCCGCGGCTGAGCGTTTGCGCTCGCCAGCGCGCCGGGAGGTTCCGCATGACAGTCATGCGTCCGCGCCGATTCCGGGCTTCGCCGCCCATCGCTTGAGAGTTTTCGCCAAATGTCCGACGCCCCCAAGGCAGACGCCCCGAAGCCCGAAAAGACGGGTCCTGATTATTCCGCCACGCTCTATCTGCCGAAAACCGATTTTCCGATGCGCGCCGGCCTGCCGAAAAAGGAGCCGGAGCTACTGGCCCATTGGGAGCAGATCGGCCTGACCGAGCAGATGCGAAAGGAAAACGCGGGCAAGCCGAAATTCGTGCTGCATGACGGCCCGCCCTACGCCAATGGCAATATCCATATCGGCCATGCGCTCAATAAGATCCTGAAAGACATCGTCACGCGCTCGCAGCGCATGATGGGCAAGGACGCCAATTACGTGCCGGGCTGGGACTGCCATGGCCTGCCGATCGAATGGAAGATCGAGGAACAATATCGCGCCAAGGGCCGCAACAAGGATGAAGTCCCAGTGGTGGAGTTCCGCCGCGAATGCCGCGCCTTCGCGGAAGGCTGGCTCGACGTGCAGCGCGAGGAGTTCAAGCGGCTCGGCATCGCGGGCGACTGGTCGGGCCGCTACGCCACCATGGATTATGCGGCGGAAAGCATCATCGCGCGCGAAATCATGAAATTCGCCGCCAATGGCCTGCTCTATCGCGGCTCCAAGCCGGTGATGTGGTCGGTGGTGGAAAAGACCGCTTTGGCCGAGGCGGAAGTGGAATATGAAGACCACACCTCGGATTGGGTTTTCGTAGGTTTTCCGGTGCGCGGTCAGGACGCCCGTGTCGTGATCTGGACGACCACGCCCTGGACCCTGCCGGGCAATCGCGCGATTTCCTTCTCGCATCGGATCGCCTATGGCCTCTATCGCGTGACGACGGCGCCGGAGGGCAATTGGGCCAAGACCGGCGATCATTACATCCTGGCCGACAAGCTGGCCGAAGGCGTAATGCAATCCGCCAAAGTAGAGGCTTTCGAACGCGTCCGCGACGTCCCGGCCGCCGAATTGGCGGCGATGACCTGCGCCCATCCCCTCGCGGCGCTGGGCTATGACTTCGACGTGCCCCTGCTCGACGGCGATCATGTCACCGATGACGCGGGCGCTGGCTTCGTTCATACTGCTCCTGGCCACGGCCGCGAGGATTTCGACATCTGGATGGCGTCGAGCCGCCTGCTGCATGAGCGCGGCATCGACGGCCGCATTCCTTATACGGTCGACGCCGATGGTTTTTACACCGACGAAGTCCCCGGCTTCCCCGGCGCCCGCGTCATCGACGACAAGGGGAACAAGGGCGACGCCAATGAGCGGGTCATCAAGGCTTTGGTCGAGGCTGGCGCCTTGCTCGCGCGCGGTCGTGTGAAGCACCAATATCCGCATAGCTGGCGGTCGAA
This sequence comes from Rhodoblastus sp., assembly GCF_019449565.1. Classification (GTDB taxonomy): domain Bacteria; phylum Pseudomonadota; class Alphaproteobacteria; order Rhizobiales; family Beijerinckiaceae; genus Rhodoblastus. Next base: position 59,899 of record NZ_JAGRPM010000063.1, read on the forward strand.
GAAGCCCGTCATCTTCCGCAATACGCCGCAATGGTTCATTGCGATGGACAAGCCTTTCGCCGTCGCGCTTGATGCCGTCGCCACAAAGGGCTTGGGCGCTGGGTCCAATGGCCCGACCCTGCGCGCTATCGCTCTGGAAGAAATCGCACGCACAAAATGGGTTCCGGCGGCGGGCGAGAACCGCATCACCGGCATGATCGCCAACCGCCCCGATTGGGTGGTGTCGCGCCAGCGCGCCTGGGGCGTGCCGATCGCGGTTTTCGTGAAAAAAGGCGGCCACGACATTCTGGTCGATGACAAGGTCAACGCCCGGATCGTCGCGGCTTTCACGCAAGAGGGCGCCGACGCCTGGTACGAGGAGGGCGCAGCAAAGCGTTTCCTGGCGCCCGACCACGACCCCAACGACTATGACAAGATCGACGACGTGCTCGACGTCTGGTTCGATTCCGGCTCGACCCACGCCTTCACGCTGGAAGACCCGGTCCATTTCCCGACTTTGGTGGGCGTCAGCCGCCGCCATGACGGCGGGCCGGACGAGGTGATGTATCTCGAAGGCTCGGACCAGCATCGCGGCTGGTTCCATTCGTCGCTGCTGGAAAGCTGCGGCACGCGCGGCCGCGCGCCCTATGATTCCGTGTTGACCCACGGCTTCGTGCTGGACGAGAAGGGCCGCAAGATGTCGAAATCGCTCGGCAATGTCGTGGCCCCGCAGACAGTCATCAAGGATTCCGGCGCCGACATCTTGCGCCTGTGGGTTGCGGCCTCCGACTATTCCGACGACCTGCGCATCGGCAAGGAAATCCTCTCCACCTTTTCCGAAACCTATCGCAAGCTGCGCAACACGATCCGCTGGATGCTCGGCGCGCTCGCGCATTTCGATCCGACTGAGGCGGTGTCGCGCGAAAAAATGCCGGAGCTGGAGCGCTACATCCTGCACCGTCTGGCCGAGATCGACGCTCAGGTCGCGGAGGCTTACGCCGCTTTCGATTACAAGAAGGTGGTCGCGCTGCTCTCGGCCTTCATGACCGGCGACCTTTCTGCCTTTTATTTCGATATCCGCAAGGACGGCCTCTATTGCGATCCGCCGTCGAGCGTGGCGCGCAAGGCGGCGCTGACGACCATCGACATCCTGTGCGACGCGCTGCTGAAATGGCTGGCGCCGATCCTGTGCTTCACGGCGGAGGAATCCTGGCTCGCCTTCCGGCCTGGCGCCGCGCCTTCCGTCCATCTGACGACTTTCCCTGCCGGGCTGGCGGTCTGGCGTGACGAGCCGCTCGCCGCGAAATGGCGCGCCATCCGCCGCATCCGCGCCGTCGTCACGGGCGCTCTGGAAATCGAGCGCGCGCAGAAGAACATCGGATCTTCGCTCGAAGCCGATCCGCGGGTCTTTATCGCCGATGCCGCCTTGCGCGAGGCGCTCGACGGCGTCGATTTCGCCGAAATCTGCATCACTTCCGCGATTGAGATCGTCGCCGAGGCCCCGCCTGAAGGCGCCTTCACTTTGCCTGAAGCGCTGGGCGTCGGCGTGGTGAGCCGCCGCGCTCAAGGCCGGAAATGCGCGCGCTCCTGGCGTATTTCGGAACTGGTCGGCTCCGATCCGGAATTTCCGGACGTGACCCCGCGCGATGCGCAGGCCCTGCGCGAATTGCGGGCCAAGGGCCTCTGGCCGTGAGGCTTGCGCCGCCGGCCGTGAGCTTTTCCGGTCGCGAGCCGCGCCGCCGCCTGATCGGCTTCGCCGTGGCGGCGGCGGTGGTGGTCGCGGATCAGGCCAGCAAGTCCTGGGCGATTGGTCTGCTCGACGGGCCGGAGCGCCCGTCCATCGTCCTGACGCCCTTTCTGGCGCTGGTCATGAGCTGGAATCGCGGCATCGCTTATACGCTGCTACGCTCGGAGGGCGATTTTGGGCGTTTCGCTCTGGCGGGCTTAGCGTTTCTGGCGGTTGGCCTGTTGTCTTACTGGCTGTGGCGCGCGCGGGGCCTCGCCGCCACGCTCGGCCTCGGCTGCCTGATCGGCGGGGCGCTCGGCAACGCCAGCGACCGACTTGTCCATGGCGCTGTGGCCGACTTTCTTTATTTTCACACGCCCTTTTCGCTTGGGCCTTTGTCCAACTATGTTTTCAATCTGGCCGACGCCGCCATATTTGTCGGCGTCGTCTTGCTGGTGTATGACGCGTTTACGAACCGGGAAGACAGGGCCTGACGGGCCTTCATCCCGAGATCGCCGCGAAGCCGCTCAAGGGGCGACAGGATTGCGGCCAGGAAGGATTTCGGAATGAGCATGATGCGGTTGAACCCGTTTTTAAGCGTGAAATCGACGTTGCGCCTGGCCGCGTGCCTGCTGGCCGCTTGCGGTTTGGCGGCGCCGGCTCTTGCGCAGGAGCCCGCGCCGCAGCCGGAAATGGCCTTTGGGCAGCAGATGCCGCGCCAGTTTTTCTTCAATAAATTAACCAATCCCGCCCCTCAGCCCGCGCCACAGGGCTCCGGCGCCACCGCAGGTGGACAGGGCGGTTCGGCTGCGGCTCAGGCCGCCGAGGAAGAGGGTAACGGCCCGTTCCCGAAGCGTTATCTGTTGAACCGCATGTTCAGCTCGGAAAGTTTCGGCGAAGACCCGGCCCCGAACCGGGTCAGCGCCCCGCCGCCGTCCGCCGCTGCGGCGCCCGCCGCGAAAACGCCTTGAATCCGGGTTAGAGGCGATGTTTTATAATTGAGCGAAGGATTTCGAGGTTGAGGATGCCGCTGACGAACCGCATGAAACACGCTAAGGCCAGCTCGCTCATTGCAGCCGGCATGACGGTCTGCGCGTTTGTTTTGGTCGCGCCGGCCGCTCGAGCCGACGATTCGCTCTGGGGCAAGGCGATCGGTTCGATCGGCCTCGGCGGCAATTCCCAGCCCGCCCAGGACAGCGCCCCGGCACAGGCCGCTCCCGCGCCTCAGCCCAATGTTCCGGCGCCGCAGCCGAAACAGAACGCCAAATCCACCAATGTGGCTCCTCCCGCCGCTCCCGCGGCTCAGGAAAGCGTGAGCCAGGCGGCGCCCGCCCAGGGGTCGAACCTGTTGACCAATTGGTTCGGCTGGGGCCGTGGCGCAGAGTCCGCCGCGCAGGGCGCCTCTACACAGCAGGCGAGCGCCGTAGCGCCGCCGCAGAGGGCGATTTCTCCCACTCAGGCCGTCACCCCGCCGCCTCCGCCCCCGCCGCCGCGCGCGGCGGAGCCGAGCATGTGGGACAAGATGCTGGGGTCGGTCGGCGGCGCCGCAAACGGCTCGCCGGACACGATCAACTACAACGAGCGCCCGAAACTGGCGGTGCCCAAGGAGCGCGCCTTGCCGCCGCCGGCGGCGGTCGCCGGCGATCCGCCGCCGACCCGCGCCGCCAATGGCGACTATCTGATCAAGCCGCCGGAGACCTATCTCGAAAAGGTTCGCGGCCCGGATGGCGTCGCTTCGGGTCTGCGCGACAGCGACATTCCCAAGGACAAGAAGTTCTTCGGTCTGTTCTGAGGCCGAACCCATCCAGCAAAAATTCAGGAGCCGGGGCTGTCGCTCCGGCTTTTGCGTTCTATATTGGATGGCTAGGATTTGGTCAGGACAAGGATTCGCACAGTGGCCCTAATGAACAGCTCTCCCCCTTCTGGCTCGGCGCAGGAGACGCCTTCGGTCGGGACAGGGGAAGGGCAGGCGTCGCACGCTGGGCCGCGCGTCGATCATTTCAAGCTCGAAAACGGCATGGATGTGGTGGTCATTCCGGACCACCGCGCGCCCGTCGTCACCCATATGGTGTGGTATCGCAATGGCTCGGCGGATGACCCGCGCGGCAAGAGCGGCATCGCGCATTTCCTTGAGCATCTGATGTTCAAGGGAACACACAAGCACCAGCAGGGCGAGTTCTCGCATCTGGTCGCGGAGCTGGGCGGCCAGGAAAACGCCTTCACCTCCTATGACTTCACCGCCTATTTCCAGCGCGTCGCGCGTGAGCATCTCGGCGTGGTGATGGAGTTCGAAGCCGACCGCATGACCAATCTCAACCTCACCGACGAGGTTGTGGCGCCCGAGCGCGAGGTGGTGATGGAGGAACGGCGCATGCGCACCGAGGCCGATCCCGCCGCGCAGCTCGACGAGGCGCTGAACGCCGCGCTGTTCACGCATCATTCCTATGGCGTGCCGATCATCGGCTGGGGCCATGAGATCGAGACGCTCGACCGCCAGGACGCGCTCGACTATTACCGCCGCTTCTATACGCCGGAAAACGCCATTCTCGTCGTCGCCGGCGATATCGAGGCGCCCGAGGTGGAAGCGCTCGCCCGCGAGACCTATGGCAAGATCCCCGCGCGCGGCGAGGCGCCGAAGCGCAATCGCCAGAAGGAACCCGAACCCCGCGCGGAGCGCATCGTCAAGCTGGCCGACGCCAAGGTCGAGCAGCCGCAATTCGAGCGCATCTATCTCGCGCCCTCGGCCCATACCGGCCAGAAGGGCGAGGCGGAAGCGCTGGACGTGCTCTCCCACTATCTCGGCGGTGGCCAGACCAGCCTGATGTTCCGCCGGCTGGTGCTGGAGCGCAAGCTCGCGGTCTCGGCTGGCTCCTATTATTACGCCGACTCGGTGGATGAGAGCCGCTTCTATGTTTATGGCCTCCCGGCCGAGGGCGTCAGCCTGGAAGAGCTGGAGCGCGGCGTGGACGATGTCCTGGCCGAGCTGCGCCGCGACGGCATGAGCCGCGAGGATGTCGAGCGCGCGTCGACACGTCTGGTCGCCGACGCCGTCTATGCGCAGGACAACCAGACCTCGCTCGCCCGCTGGTTCGGCGCGGCGCTGGCCAATGGCGGGACCGTTCAGGACGTGCTGGGCTGGAGCGCCCGCATCGAGGCGGTGACCGCCGAGGACGTCGCCAGCGCCATGAAATGGCTGCAGAAGCGCCGCGCCGTCACGGGCTATTTGCTCAAGGACGAAGCCGTCGCGTGACCGTCAGAAGAGAGTTTGCGCTGTGAACGCACCAACAAAAAACGCAACCGCCACAATATCCGCCGGCAAGAACCCGGTTGGCGCGCCGGTCTCGCGCGCCGAGCGCGTCCAGCAAATCGTCAGCCCGGGCGGAATCGCCGCCTGGCTGGTCGAGGATTACGCCGTGCCATTGGTCGCGATGGAGTTTTCCTTCGCCGGCGGCGCCTCGCAGGACCCCCAGGGCAAGGCGGGCGCCGGGTCGCTGCTCGCAGGCCTCCTCGACGAGGGCGCCGGCGATCTGACGGCGGAGGCCTTTCATCGCGCGCTCGAGGATCACGCCATCCGATTGAGCTTCAGCGCCGAGCGCGACGAGTTCTATGGCCATTTGCAGACTTTGGTCCGGCACAGCGACAAGGCCTTTGAGCTGATGGCGCTGGCCTTGAACGCGCCGCGCTTCGATGCCGAGCCGCTGGAGCGCGTGCGCGGCCAGCTTAACGCCGCGCTCAAGCGGGAATCGCGGGAACCCGACGCCATGGCCGCGCAGGCCTGGCGCCGCGCCGCATGGCCGGGTCATCCCTATTCGCGCGCCTCGCGCGGCGAACTGGGCGAGATCGACGCCGTGACGCGCGACGATCTCGTCGCGCTGCGCAAAAAAATGCTGGCCCGGGAAACGCTCAAGATTTCGGTGGTCGGCGCCATAGACGCGGCGACGCTTGCCCGCCATCTCGACTCGCTTTTCGCCGGCCTGCCGGAAAAGGCCGATCTGACCCCCGTTCCCGACATCGAGGTGCAGGGGGCCGGCCGGCGCATTGTGGTCGATTACGACGTGCCGCAGTCCAATATCCGCTTCGGTCGCCCCGGAATCGCGCGCCGCGACCCGGATTATATCCCCGCCATGGTGGTCAACCACATTCTGGGCGGCGGCTCGTTCACCTCGCGCCTGTGGCAGGAGGTGCGCGAGAAGCGCGGCCTGACCTATTCGGTCTATTCCTCGCTCAGCACCGCCGACCACAGCCCCGCCTTCATCGGTTCGACCTCCACCAAGAATGAGCGTGCGGCGGAGACGCTCAGCGTGATCGAGACCGAATATACGCGTCTTGCGGCAGATGGTCCGACCGCCGAGGAGTTGGACAAGGCCAAGAAATATTTGACCGGCTCCTACGCCCTGCGCTTCGACACCTCGACCAAGATCGCCGGCCATCTGCTGCAATTGCAGCGCGAGAGCCTCGGCGTCGATTATCTCGACCGCCGCAACGCCGAGGTCGAGGCCGTGAGCCTGGAGGACGCCCGCCGCGTGGCGAAGCGCCTGATCGGCGATTCGCGCCTTCTCGTGGCCATCGTCGGCCGGCCCGAGGGGGTTTCGGAGCAATCCGCCGCCTGATCAGAAGGCCGCCCGAATCCATGGCCATCCGTCGGCTCGATCCCATTCTGGCCGACCGCATCGCCGCCGGCGAAGTGGTTGAGCGCCCGGCGGCGGCCGTCAAGGAACTGGTCGAAAACGCGCTCGACGCCGGCGCCTCGCGAATCGATGTGACCATTGCGGGCGGCGGCCAGAAGCTGATCCGCGTCATCGACGACGGCGCCGGGATGGACGAGGCGGATCTCGCGCTCTGCGTCGAGCGCCACGCCACGTCCAAAATTCCCGATGGCGACCTGACCAATATCGCGACTTTGGGCTTTCGCGGCGAGGCGCTGCCCTCCATCGCGTCAGTGGCGCGGCTGGAGATCGCCACGCGCCGGGCGGAGGCCCCGCATGGCCTGCGGCTGCGGGTGGCGTTCGGCGAGGTTTCCGCCGCCGCGCCCATGGCTCTGGCGCAAGGCACGCGGGTCGAGGTGCGCGACCTGTTCGCCGCCACGCCGGCGCGGCTGAAATTCCTCAAAAGCGAGCGGGCGGAAGCCTCGGCCGTCGCCGATGTGGTGAAGCGGCTGGCTATGGCGCATCCGGACGTGCGCTTCTCGCTTGGCGGCGAAGGCCTTTCGGGCTTCGACCATCAGGCCTGTGCTCCCGGTCAGGAGGGGCTGCTGGCGCGGCTGACCCAGGTTCTAGGCCGTGATTTCCGCGAGAACGCGCTCGCAGTCGACGCCGCGCGCGACGATTTCCAGCTATGGGGCTTCGCCGGACTGCCGACCTGGCATCGCGCCAACGCCCTGGCGCAATTTGTCTTCGTCAATGGCCGACCGGTGCGCGACCGCCAGATCGCCGGCGCCATCCGCGCCGCCTATATGGATTATCTCAGCTCCGACCGGCACCCGACGCTGGCCCTGTTCATCGAGTGCCCGCCGCATCGCGTCGACGTGAACGTCCATCCCGCGAAAGCGGAAGTGCGTTTCGCCGATCCCGGACTGGTGCGCGGGCTGGTCATCGGCGCCCTGAAACAGAGCCTCGCCGGCGCCCTGCATCGCGCCACGACGACCAATGCGGCGGCGGCCGCGCAGAAATTCGCGTCGAACCTGCCCGGCTTTTTCCGGCCCGCGCCGGCGCAGAACTGGGACTGGCGCGCCTCGCCGGCCGCGCCTTCGCTGCTCGACGCCGCGCCTTCCTTCAACGAGGGCGCGCCGTCCGGCTTCGCTGAGGCCTCGCCCGCCGCCGACGCGCGGGCCCATGAGGCCGCACCGCAGGAGAGCGACCTTGCGGCGCCGCTCGGCGCGGCGCGCGCGCAAATCCATGAGACCTATATCATCGCCCAGACTCGCGACGGGCTGGTGCTGGTCGATCAGCATGCCGCCCATGAAAGGCTGGTCTATGAACGGCTCAAGGCGGAGCGCGCGAAGAATGGCGTGGCGCGGCAGGCTTTGTTGTCGCCGCTGGTGGTCGATCTCGACCCCGATGATGCAGCGCGCCTGACCGATGCAGCCGATCTGCTGCTCTCGCTCGGGCTGGCGCTGGAGCCTTTCGGCCCGGGCGCGGTGGCGGTGCATGAAGCGCCGGCGGCGCTGCGCGTGGCGGCCATCGAGTCGCTCGTGCGCGATCTCGCCTGTTCGCTGGCCGAAGACGGCGCCGCCGCGCCGCTGGAGAAAAAGCTCGACCATGTTCTGGCGACCATGGCCTGCCATCATTCCGTGCGCTCGGGCCGCCGCCTCGCGCCGGAGGAAATGAACGCGCTGTTGCGCGAAATGGAGCGCACGCCGGGCGCGGGCCAGTGCAATCACGGCCGCCCGACCTATGTCGAGCTGAAGCTCGCCGATATCGAGAAATTGTTCGGACGGCGGTGACCTTTTGCGCGCCCCACGCTAAACAGGCGTCATGACAGCATCCAATCCCGGCCCGGACGAGGCGCGTATCGAGGCGCTGGAGGCGGCTTGCGCGCATCAGGACCGCGTCATCGCCGAACTGAGCGACGCCATCGCGGCGCAATGGGCGCGCATCGACGCGCTCACACGCGAAGTCCTGCGCTTGCGTGACGAGGTCCAGGTCCAGGGCGAGCGCAGCGCGCCGGACAGGCCGCCGCCGCATTATTAGCGCCTTTGTCGCGGGGTGAAGCGCGACTCATCCAGCGTGACTCGTGACTTGAGCGCGATTTGGCGCCATAAAGCGCGCGCAATCCTCCTTTGCGAGTTCGCGCGCTCATGACGATCATCGATTCCCTGCGCAAGCAGATCGTTCCCATCCATCCGGAAGGCTATGTCTTCATCGCGCTTTTCGCCGGCGTCTCGCTGGTGCTGAGCTGGATCTGGTCGCCGCTCGGCTGGGTGGGCGGTTTCCTGACCCTGTGGTGCGCCTATTTCTTCCGCGATCCGCCGCGCGTGACGCCGGTGCTCGAAGGGCTGGTGGTTTCGCCCGCGGACGGAATCGTCTGCTCGATCGGCAATTTCCCGCCGCCGCCGGAACTTGGCCTCGGCGTGGACCCGATGCAACGCGTCTGCGTCTTCATGAATGTGTTCGACTGCCATGTGAACCGCGCGCCGGTCACGGGCCGCATTTCCCGCATCGCCTACAAGCCGGGCATTTTCCTCAACGCCGATCTCGACAAGGCGAGCGAGGACAATGAGCGCAACGGCCTCGTGATCGACTCGCCTTACGGGCGATTCGGCGTGGTGCAGATCGCGGGCCTCGTCGCGCGCCGCATCGTGTCCTTCGTGCAGGAGGGCCAGAGCCTCGGAGTCGGCGAGCGTTTCGGCCTTATCCGCTTCGGCTCGCGCGTGGACGTCTATCTGCCGCCGGGCGCGCGTGTCCTCGTCGCGATCGGCTCCAAGGCGGTGGCGGGCGAAACCGTGCTGGCCGACTATCGGGAGACCGAGGGCGAACGCCATTTCAAGGTTGGCTGAGATGGAAACCGACCGTCCTTCCCCCACGGGGCCGGCTCACGCGAGTTTCCGTCCGCGCGGGCTGCGTGGCTTGCCGCTGCGCTTCGTCGTGCCCAATGTGGTGACCCTGCTGGCGCTTTGCGCCGGCCTGACCGCGATCCGCTTCGCCGTAGAGGCCAAATTCGAGAGCGCGGTGCTTGCCATTCTGGTCGCTGCCGTGCTCGACGGGATCGACGGCCGCATCGCGCGGGCGCTCAAGGGCTCGTCGCGTTTCGGCGCCGAATTGGACTCGCTCGCCGATTTCATCGATTTCGGCGTCGCGCCGGGCCTGTTGCTGTTCTTCTGGTCGCTGCACGATCTGAAAACCGTGGGCTGGGCGGCGGTGCTGATTTTCGCCATCGCGGCGGCCTTGCGCCTCGCGCGCTTCAACGTGATGATCGACGATCCGGACAAGCCCGCATGGATGGGCCGCTTTTTCACCGGCATGCCAGCCCCGGCCGGTGCGATCGTCGTGTTGTTGCCGCTCTATGTTCATCTGTCGTTCGACCTGCCGGAATCGCGGGCGTTGACTTTGGCCGAGGCGCTCTATGTCGTCGTCGTCGCCGGCTTGATGGTGAGCCGTATTCCACATTACTCGGGCAAGACCATCGGCCGGGTGCCGCGCGAGGCGTTCGTCTTCGTGCTTTTCGCCGTCGCCGCCATCCTGATTTTGCTGGCCTCGTTCCCTCTGCAAATGCTGATCGGCGTCAGCCTCCTCTATCTGGCGATGATTCCCTTCTCGATCCGCGCCTTCCGCCGCCTGTCGGAACAGGACGCCGCCGAGAACGCCGGGACATCGCCGCCGCCCGCCCAAAACGCGGCCGTTTCGCCGCCTGTTGACGGCGCGGCCTGAGCGGCGATGCGTCTCGCCTATCATCTGCTGGATGTTTTCACGGAGCGCCCGCTCGCGGGCAATCCCCTCGCGGTCGTTCCCGACGCCGACGGGCTTGATGCGGCGCAAATGCAGGCCATTGCGCGCGAATTCAACCTGTCCGAGACGGTCTTCGTCGTTACGCCGGCCGATCCGGTCCATACGGCGCGGTTGCGCATCTTCACGCCCGCGCTGGAACTGCCCTTCGCCGGTCACCCGACCATCGGCGCGGCCTGCCTGATCGCGCAATTGCGGGCGCCGGACATGCTGGGCCGGCAGCCGTTGCGGCTGGTGCTGGAAGAGCAGGTCGGCGCCGTCGTCTGCGAAGTGGTCCGCTGGCAGGGTTCCTTGCGCGCCAGTTTTGTCGCGCCGAAGCAGCCTGAACTCACTGGCGCGCTTGCGGATCGCGCGGGCATCGCCGCCGCACTGGGGTTGGATGAAGCCGAGATCGGCTTCGACGGCCATGAGCCTGTGCTGGCCTCGGCGGGATTGCCCTTCGCCTTCATTCCGGTCAGCAGCCTGTCGGCGCTCAATCGAATCGCGCCGGATTTTTCGCGTTTCGCCGGCGCCTTCCAACTCGAGCGGCCCGCCGCCTTCATTTACACGCGCGAAACCGCCGATCCGGCGAACCATGTGCAGGCGCGGGTCTTCGTTCCCGGTCTCGGCGTTCACGAAGATCCGGCGACAGGTTCGGCCGCCTGCGCTTTCGCCGCAGTCGCCGTCCAATTCGAACAGCCGGAGGATGGCGAACACACCATCGTCATCGAGCAGGGATTTGCGATGGGCCGCCCGAGCCAGATCGCCCTCGCCATGCAGGTTTCAGACGGCGCTCTCGTTGAAACGAGCGTCGGCGGCGCTTGCGTGAAATTCGGCGAAGGCTTCCTGAGCTTTTAGCTTTCCGGCGTTTTCCTCGGCCGGAACACCAGCTTCTGATAGACAAGGCCTATCCCGATCAGCACGGCGCCGAGTCCGATGAAGGAAAAGGCCCTCTGCGCCCCGACCAGATGGGCGAGATCGAAGAAAAACACCTTCAGCACGGCGAGGACGATCACGGCCGCGGAGGCGACGCGCGCCTCCAGCGAATGGCGCAGCAGGCCATAGGCGAGCAGCGCCACGCCGAGGGCGAGCCAGACGGCCGAATAGGCATATTGTTCGGTTGCGCTGGTCGCCTGATTCCATCCGATCCACATGCCCTGGAACAGGCGGCGCGTCTCCAGCGTCGCATAGAGGAAGATCAGCAGCAGCGCCATTAGCCGCGCCATGCGCAGGAACCACAGCGGGCGGGTGGTCAGGCAGAGCTTGGCCAGCCCCGCCGCGGCGACCGCCGGCAGCGCGTAGCCGAGCAGCAGGCTGTTGAGCCAGCGTCCGCCGATGATGGGGCGCTGACTGAAAAAAGGGTTGCTCCACAGGGCGAGGGAGAGACAGGCGATCAAAGCCGACGCGACGCCAAAGCCAAGCGAGAAGAAATACAGCACCGGGCTGCGGCGGCCGAGATCGAGCCGCGACAGCACCAGCGAAAATCCCATTGCGCTGACGGCATAGAGGCCATTTTCCACGAGGCTCGCGTCTTCCACAAAGAGATCGCCGCCATGCAGCGCATGACGAATCTGGAAGAAGACCAGCAAGGCGGAAAAGACGATGGCCAAGGCTTCGGCGATCTGGGTCGCGCGGTCCTCGCCGCCATTGCGCGCGAGCAGCCGCGCCGCCAGACCAAAGGACAGGGCCGGGACGCCATAGCCGAACAGCAGCCAGTTGAAGATCAGCGTCGTTCCCAGTTCGGCGTCGACGATGCGCGGATCCCAGGCGAGCCGGGCGGCGATGACAAAGCCCATGGCGGCGACCGCTCGCCGCAGGGCCGGGACGCCAAGACGCGATTCAACAAAAGCCGCGCCAAGCGCCGAAAGCGATAGCGCCACGGTAAGCATGCCGCGATCGAGCGTGAAGGTCAGGCCGAGTGCAAGGGCGGCGAGGGTGGCGCTAGCCATCACGCCCAAGGCGAGGCGGTCGTTCGAGCCCTCTGCGTCGCGCTGACGGAAGGCGCGGGCGAAGGCGAGGAAAGCCAGCGCCAGCGCGAGCGCGACAAGGCCAAGCGGCAGGCTGATCGCCGCCCAGGTCAGCCTCAGGTAAATGATGCAAAGAATGGAGAGCGGGGTCAGGGCGGCGGTCGCGGCGAGGACCAGCGCCGCGAATTTCGGGATTTCCACGCGCCGCCACAGGCTGTGGCCAGCGAGCCCGGCGACAGTCGCCGCGCAGATGGCGGCGAAGAGCTGGAAGCGGACGGGCAGGACCGGCGGCGCATCGGCAAAGTCGAAACTGGGCGTGTCGGTCGGCCAGAGCGCGAGCAACCAGAAGGCGAGGGCCCCCGCGCCCGCCAGCAGGCCGGGCGCGAGCCAGGGCCGCGCCGCGCCACTCGCCGCGAGCAGGCCGACGACGCCCAACGCGCCGAACAGCCAGAAATTGTCGAAATCGCCGCGATTGGCGCAGTAGGACAACGCCAGGCTGGCGACGAAAGCGAGGCCGAGCGGTCCCGCATGAGCGAGGGCGAGACGCCAGCGCGGGCTCGGCGTCAGGGCCGCGCGGTCGAGCGCGAAGGCGAAGCAAGCCAACGCCATTTGCACGACGAAATGCAGCTCGGCAGCCTGGGGAAAATCGGGCTGGCGGCCGACAGCCAGGGCAAGGCCCCAGATCGCGGCGCCGATTGCGCAGGAGATGGCGAGCCACGCCCATTGCCGTAGCCGCGCCAGCCCATAGGCGGAGGCCGCGACGATGGCGATATAGATCAACAAAGGCCAAGGGGTCGGGTCGGGCGTGGCGATCAGAAGCGGCGCCGCGAGCGCGCCAACCAGCCCGAAGCCGGCGATGGCGGGGCCGTGCCACACAGCCGCGAACATGGTCGCGAGCCCGGCGGCGCCCAGCGCGACAAAGGCGAAGCCAGGGCCGATGAAGCCATAGAGCGCATAGGCGGCGTAGATCGCGCCGAAGCCGGCGGTCGCGCCGGCGGCGGTCAGCACGGCGGGGGTTGGCGTCGCCTCGTCCGCGCTTTTTTCGCGCCGGCGCAGAAACTCGCCTGCTCCGGTCAGCGCCGCCGCGAAACCCAGTCCCAGCAGCACACGGGCGGCGGGGCCGAACAGTCCTTGTTCGATGGCGAAGCGGACCAGCAGCAGGCCGCCGAGCGCCAGCGCGATGCCGCCGACATAGACCACCCAGCGCGTGCCGATGGCCTCTTCGAGCGAAGCGGCGGGGCGCGGCGCGGGCGCGAAATGGGGCTGTTCAGCAGTTTGTGGCGCCGCCGCGCCTTGCGGCGCCCGCTCCTGTAGCGGCTCGGCCGGAAAGGCAGGCGCCGGTTGAGGCGTTTCAGCCGGTTCCGTTCGCGCCTCGGCTGGCGCGGCCTGCGGCGGAGCGGGCGGGAAGGCGCGAAGGGCGCGCAATTCCGCCTGCAATGCGCGCAGCGTTCTCTCCATGCGGTCCATCCGGCCGCGCGCGTCCAGCGCGAGGAAGAATCCCAACGCGCCAAGTAGCGTCAGCAGGCCGGTGACTAAACTCATGGACCCAATCCGCGCAAAAATGACCGAACGGCGCGATTATCGGCGCCGCCGCATTCCCTTTTCTTACAATGTCCCGAGGAAACCAGAAGTTAAACCGGCTGCTGGACCTCCGGCCTGTCATTGGCGACGCGGCCGACCAACGGCGAAATGGCGAAAAATTCGATCGTATCTTCGTCGGCGGGACGCAGAAGGTTCAGGGGCGGGGCGATGGTTTCATCGGGGTTGAGCCAGGCGTCGTAATGTTCCGGCTCGATCACGGTCGGCATGCGGTCGTGGATGGCGACGGTCGCGCCATTGGCCATGGTGGTGACGATGCAGGCGGTGTCGATTTCGCCGCCGGAGGGATCGGCGAAGGTTTCCCACAGTCCCGCGAAGGCCAATAAGCCGCCGCCGCTCCGTCGCAGCAGGAAAGGCGTCTTCGGCACAGGTTTTCCGGAATTAGGCCCATTGGCGCGCCATTCGTACCAGCAATCAGCGGGAACGAGGCAGCGCCGCCGCCGCAAGGCTGCGCGAAAGCTCGGCTTTTCGGCCAGGGTTTCCGCGCGGGCGTTGATAAGCAGCGGGAATTTCGCCGGGTCCTTGACGAAGCCGGGCAAAAAGCCCCAGCGCGCCAGCTGGAAATGCCGGGTGACGCCCTGCGGCCCGCGCCGCGCCGTGACGATCGGTATGGGCTGGGTCGGCGCGATATTGTAGCGCGGGGGGAAATTGGGCTGTTCCGCATAGCGGAAAAAAGCGCGGACGGCCTCGGGCGGCGAGGTGATGGCGAAGCGTCCACACATTTCCTTGCCCTTTCCTGCGATTGCGACGGGTCGCGATCGGCTGTCAGGCTGCGTCGCGGATGTAGCGCGCCGTGCGGTTGCGCAAGGTCACAAGTTCCTCGGCGGCGGAGGGGTGCAGCGCCATGGTGGCGTCGAAATCGGCCTTTTTCGCGCCAAGCTTGAGCGAAATGGCCAGAAGCTGGACCATTTCGCCGGAATCTTCGCCCAGTACATGCACGCCGAGCACGCGGTCGCTGTCGCCGTCCACAATGATCTTCATGATGACCCGCTCCGCCCCGCCGGTCAGCGTGGCCTTCATCGGACGAAACGAGGTCTGGTAGATATCGACGCAACGGAATTTTTCGCGGGCCTCCGCCTCAGTGAGGCCGACCGTGCCGATCTCCGGCGTGGTGAAGACGGCGGTGGGGATGAAATTGTAATCGACTTCCTGTGCGCCTCCGCCAAACAGGCGGTCGGCGAGCAGATGGCCCTCGCGGATGGCGATGGGCGTCAGATTGATGTGATTGGTGACGTCGCCGACGGCGTGGATTGACGCCACATTCGAGCCGCCGCGCGCATCGACCTTGACAGCGCCGGCCTTGTCGAGCGCGACGCCGGCCTTTTCCAGTCCCAGGCCCTGGGTGTGCGGCTTGCGGCCGGTGGCGATGAGAATCTGGTCGGCTTCGATCGTCCCGCCGTCGGAAAGCGTTATGAGCAAGCCGTCGGCTGTCTTTTCGATAGCTGTCGGCAGCGCGCCGGTCCGAAATTCGACTCCGGCATGGGCCATGGCGTCGCGCAGCCCGTCGCGCATGGCTTCGTCAAAACCGCGCAAAACATTGTCGGCGCGAAACACTTGCGTGACCTTGGCGCCAAGTCGAGCGAAAACGCTGGCGAACTCCACCGCGATATAGCCGCCGCCGACCACGACGAGGCGCTTTGGGAATGTTGCGAGATCGAAGATCTCGTTCGAGCTGATGGCGTGCTCAAGCCCGGGAATGGCGGGCTGGAACACCGGCGCGCCGCCGGTGGCGACCAGAATGTGCCGAGTCCGGACGTCGCGGCCGCTGCGGGTCAGGCGCACTTCATTGGGGCCGAGAACTTCCGCGCGCTCCTCGAAAACCTCGACGCCGGCCTTGCGCAGATTGGCCTCGTAAATGCCGGAGAGGCGCGAAATCTCCGCCTCCTTCGCGGCGACGAGCTTGCGCCAGTCAAATTCTGGCTTTTGCGGCAGACGCCAGCCGAAGGCCGCGGCGTCGGCGAAATCATCGGCGAAGCGCGAAGCGTAGACATAAAGCTTTTTGGGGACGCAGCCGCGAATGACGCAGGTTCCGCCGATGCGGAATTCCTCCGCGATCATGGCTTTCGCGCCGTGGCCCGCCGCGATGCGCGCGGCGCGCACGCCGCCCGACCCGGCGCCGATCACGAAAAGATCGGTTTCGAATTCGCTCATCGGCGCAGGCTCCTTCCAGATTGCAGCACCATTTGACCTTGACCGCGACCGAACGCGGTCAAGAAATCCCTCGCATAAGCTCGGCGGCGCAGTCGCGCCTAACCAAGACACACAGGTTTTCACCTGTGTGTCTTGGCGTCAGGCTTCAAGCTGGCCGACGACGCGTATGCCGCTCACATCGGCGACGATGACCGCGCTTGCAAGGCCGATGAACAAGCCGTGTTCAACGACGCCGGGAATGGCGTTGAGAGCGCGCGCCAATGCGTCGGGGTCCGGGATAAGACGGAAATCGCAATCGAAAATCGGATGGCCGCCGTCGGTGAGGTAGTCCTTGTCCTCAGCGATCTTGCGCTGCATGACCGGGCCAGAGCAGCCGCAGGCGCGGGCGGCTTCCTCGATATGACGGCGAGTGGCGACGAGTCCGAAGCGGTCGGCCTCCACCGGAAGTTTGAACTTGCCGAGATGGGCGACTTCCTTGCTCGCGTCGGTGATGACGATCATGCGCTTCGAGGCCGCCGCGACGATTTTTTCACGCAGCAGCGCGCCGCCGCCGCCCTTGACGAGGCGCAAGGCGGAATCGAATTCGTCGGCGCCATCGACAGTCAGGTCGAGTTCCGGGGTTTCATCGAGCGTCGAGAGGCGCAGCCCCCAGCCTTCGGCCTGAATGCGCGTGCGCTCGGAGGTCGGCACGCAGATCACGTCGAGACCGTCGCGCGCCTTTTCGCCGATGCAATCGACGAAATGGGCGGCGGTCGAACCCGTGCCAAGGCCTAGCTTCATGCCGGAGCGCACCAGGGCGGCGGCGCGTTCGGCTGCCTGCCGTTTGAGCAATTCGATGGGTGAATGATCCATGGCGCGCTCCGCAAATTCCATGCTTTCCGCGATAGCGGCATTGGCGAAGAAAGGCAATCCGCTCGCTTGCAACCAGCGCTCGGACCCCTGATCTATGCCGAAGCAGCTCGGGAGCCTCGTTATGAGAATGACCGGCAACACTATCTTCATCACTGGCGGCGGCTCCGGCATCGGCCAGGGACTCGCCAGAGCCTTTCACGCCCGTGGCAATAAGGTGATTGTCGCCGGGCGGCGCAAGGCGCCTCTGCTGGCGCTAACGCAAACGCATCCCGGCATGGATTTCTGCGAACTCGATCTGCGGGACCCTCTCGCGATCGCAGAGGCCGCTGATTGGCTGGTCATGACCCATCCCGACGTCAATGTCCTGATCAACAACGCCGGGATCATGTCTGGCGACAAGACGGGCGCCTTCATGGACGACGATCTCAACCGGGCCATTGTCGAGACCAACCTGCTCGGTCCCGTTCGCATGACCTCGGCTCTGGTCGAACACTTGAAGACCCGGCCCTATGCGGCGGTAGTCAATGTTACCTCGGGGCTGGCTTTCACACCGCTGGCTTTTTCGGCGGTCTATTCCGCGACCAAGGCGGCTCTGCATTCCTGGACCATGTCGTTACGCTTCAGGCTCAGGTGCAGCTCCGTGCGCGTGCTGGAGCTGGTCCCGCCCTGGGTGCGCACGGATCTGATGGGCTCGCGCGACCAGTCCCGCGCCATGCCGCTGGATCAATTCATCGCGGAGGCAATGGAGAAATTTGCCACGGGATCGGATGAGATTCTGGTCGATAGGGTGCGTATGCTGCGGGACAATCCCGGCCCCGACGAATGGGCCTTTGTCGCCAAGTTCAATGGTTCCGCAGTGTGAAGACCTGGAACCGGGAAAGCGCAATATTGGTTTGTCCCCGAAGCCGGGAGGGGGCCAATGCTCATTTCGACGCGCCTGACGGAACAGCTCGGACTGAAACATCCGATCATGCTGGCTCCGATGGATTTGATCGCAGACGCGCGCTTGGCGGCCGCCGTGAGCCGGGCGGGCGGCTTCGGCCTGATCGGCGGCGGCTACGGCGAAGAGACCTGGCTGACGAAGCAGTTGGATGGCGTCGGCGATGAACGAGTCGGCGTGGGCTTCATTACGTGGAGCCTGGCCAAAAATCCGCGCCTGCTCGATCTCGCGCTGGAGCGTCATCCTCCCGCAATCATGTTGTCCTTCGGCGACGTTCGCCCCTTCGCGGACAAGATCAAACGGGCCGGCGCAAAGTTAATCTGCCAGGTTCAGACTCTTGCCCATACGCGAGACGCGGTCGCCTCGGGCGCGGATATTCTCGTCGCTCAAGGCGCCGAAGCGGGGGGACATGGCGTTTCGCGCGGCGCTCTTCCACTCGTTCCAGCGGTTGTCGACGCCGCCCCTGACGCGATTGTCGTGGCGGCCGGCGGGATCGCCGACGGGCGCGGTCTGGCCGCCGCGCTGATGCTCGGCGCGGAGGGCGGCCTGCTGGGAACGCGTCTTGTCGCTTGCCAGGAAGCCGCGTCGCCTGCGGACGCGAAGGACCGTATCGTCAAGGCGGCGGGCGATGAAACGATCCGTGGTCTGATCTTCGACATCGCGCGTGAAAACATTTGGCCGCGCCCATTTACGGGCCGCGTGCTTTGCAACAGATTTTCCGAACAATGGGCCGGTCGGGAAGAGGAATTGTTGGTACGGCAGAAGGAAGTCGCTGCGCTTTATCGCGAGGCGCGCGCGAAAGGCGATTTCGACATCGCCGCCGTCATAGCCGGGGAAGCCGTCGATCTCATTCACGATATTCCATCGGCCGGCGAGATCATCGAGCGAATGGCTCGCGAAGCGGCGGAGCTTCTTGCGGCGGCGCCGTCGCGTTATGGGCTCGGACGTTAGCCGTTCCGCGCCCGGCCTCATCGCGGTGACGACGCTCAGGCGAAATAGGCGTCGATGATTCGCGTGTAAATCCGGGTCAGGCCGTCGATGTCCGAGACGGCGACGCGTTCGTCAACCTGATGCATGGTCTTGCCGACCAGCCCGAACTCCACCACCGGGCCATATTGCGAGATGAATCGCGCGTCGGAGGTTCCGCCCGAGGTCGAGAATTCTGGCCGGCGGCCCGTCTCGGCCTCGATCGCTTTCGCCACCTTTTCCGTGAAGTCCCCCGGCTTGGTGATGAAGGACACGGCGTTGCAGGCGTCGAAGCTCAGTTCGAATTGTTCTTGCGGACGCACGGTCAGAAGGCGGCGGCGAATTTCGGTTTCGAGCGACTGCGGCGTCCAGAGGTCGTTGAAGCGGATATTGAACCGCACCCGCGCCGCGCCCGGAATGACGTTGGTCGCCTCGTTGCCGATATCGATCGAGGTAATTTCGAGATTGGAGGCGTCGAACCAGTCCGTGCCTGTATCGAGCGGCTCGCCCTTGAGCGCGGCGCAGAGCGCCAGCAAATGGGGGACCGGATTGTCGGCGCGATGCGGATAGGCGACATGGCCCTGTTTGCCGCGCACGACGAGCCGCCCGTTGAGCGAGCCCCGCCGGCCGATCTTGATCATGTCGCCGAGGTCCTGGGCGTTGGTCGGCTCGCCGACCACGCAATGATCGAAGCTTTCGCCCCGCTCCGCCAGCCATTGCAGCATTTTTACCGTTCCGTTGATGGCCGGGCCTTCCTCGTCGCCGGTGATGAGAAAGCCGATCGAGCCTTTTTTTGGCGCGCCGTTCCGTTCGATATAGCGAAAGGCGGCGGCGGCGAAGGCGGCGATTCCGCCCTTCATGTCGGCGGCGCCGCGTCCGTAAAGCTCGCCCTCGATGATTTCGCCAGCGAAGGGGTCGACCGTCCATTTGGCGGAATCGCCCGGCGGCACCACGTCGGTATGGCCGGCGAACAGCAGGAATGGCGCGCTGTCGCCGATCCGGGCGTAGAGATTGTCGATATCCGGCGTGCCGGTTTCGGAAAAGGGCAGGCGGTGGGTCTTGAACCCGGCGGCGTCGAGGCGCGCCTGCAGGATGTCGAGCGCGCCGGCGTCGGCGGGCGTGACCGAGGGGCGGCGAATCAGGTCGCGGGTGAGGGCCACGCTCGGGCTGGTCTCGCCGTCCAAATCGCCCTCCATCTCACTTCCTTGCTCAGTCCGGGCGCAGGGCCAGTTCGTAAAATTGCGCGGCGAAGGCCCCCAGCGCCACCAGCAGAACCAGCCAGGGCGCGAAGGCGGGCATCAGGCCGAACAGATTGGGCTGCGCCCAGAAGGCCGCCCCCGCCGCGAAGCCCGCAAGCGGCCAGACGCTGGCCCAGGCGGGGCTGTAGCCTCGCGCGCGGAAGCGCTTGGCGGAGAGATTATACTGGCTGATCTGGGCCAGCAGAACCAGGCTCGCGTAAAGCAGCAGATAGAAAAAGGCTAGGAACGCCTTGAGGTCGAACAGGCCCTGAACCGCAAGATCGCGATGCGTCCACGAACTCATCGCCGCCCAGACGCCGGCGAGGACCAGGCAGAGTCCGGTCAAGGCCAAGGTCCAGCGCCGCCAGACCGGCGCCGAAATCGTCCCTTCCGAGTTGCGGAAAAGGAAGCTGAACTGGGCCTGATCCATCAGTCGCAAAAATTCCATCAGTCGCGCAACAGCTCGTTGATGCCGGTCTTGGAGCGGGTTTGCGCGTCGACCGTCTTGACGATGACGGCGCAATAGGTCGAGGGGCCGGGCGTTCCGTCCGGCAGCGGCTTGCCGGGCAAATTGCCGGAGACCACGACGGAATAAGGCGGCACATAGCCGACATGGACCTCGCCGGTGGCGCGGTTCACGATTTTGGTCGAGGCGCCGATATAGACGCCCATGGCCAGCACTGCGCCCTCGCCGACGACCACGCCCTCCACCACTTCGGAGCGCGCGCCGATGAAGCAATTGTCCTCGATGATGGTCGGGCCGGCCTGCAGCGGCTCCAGCACGCCGCCAATGCCGACGCCGCCCGAAAGATGCACGTTCTTGCCGATCTGGGCGCAGGAGCCGACCGTCGCCCAGGTGTCGACCATGGTGGCGGTGTCCACATAGGCGCCAAGATTGACGAAGCTCGGCATCAGGATCACGCCGGGGGCGATATAGGCCGAGCGCCGCACGAAACAGCCGGGCACGGAGCGGAAGCCGGCGGCGGCGTGGTCCTTGGCGCCCCAGCCGTCGAATTTCGAGGGAACCTTGTCGAACCAGGTGGCGCCATAGGGGCCGCCGGGAATCACATGCATGTCATTGAGGCGGAAGGACAGCAGCACGGCCTTTTTCAGCCATTGATTGACCTTCCAGCTGTCGGGGCCGATCTTGCCGGGGATCTTTTCCGCCACGCGCGCCTTGCCGGCGTCGATCAGATGCAGCGCCGATTCGACCGCCTGGCGCACGTCGCCCGTGGTCTGCGGCGTGATGTTGGCGCGATCCTCGAAAGCGGCGTCGATAATGGTCTCGAGCGCGTGCGGCATGAGCGTTCCCCCTGGAGAATTTGTTGCGCTGGTTTCGGGTTTTGGCGCGGAGAAGTCAAGGCTGCGCCGGATCAAGGCATGACAATGCCCTCATGTTTGGCCTTGCTCTCCGGCTCGACATGGATGTTGACCAGCGCGCCGGGAAGCTCCGCTTTCAGCGCGTCCTCGATCCGGTCGCAGATGTCATGCGCCGCGCCGACTGTCATGGCCGAGGAAACGACGAGATGGAAATCGATGAAGGTGGCCTTGCCGGCGTGCCGCGTCCGCAGGGCGTGCGCTTCGATCGAGCCCGCGCCGCTGCCGGCGATGATCTCCCTGATGCGCGAAAGTTCATCGGCCGGCGCGGCCTCGTCCATCAGGGCGCTGACATTGTCCTTGACCACGCCCCCGCCGCTCCACAGGACATGCAGAGCGACGAGGCCGGCGATCGCGGGGTCGAGCCATTCGATCCCGGTCACGACGACCAGCGTGACGCCCACCAGCACCCCGAGCGAGGTGACCACATCGGCCAGGAGATGCTTGCCATCGGCCTTCAGCGCGGCTGAACGATGCGCGCGGCCCTGCAGCACGAGGAAACGGCTCCACAGCCCATTGAGCAGTGTGGCGCCCATGCTGACGGCGAGGCCGGCGCCGGGCGCCTCGATCGCGCGGGGCGCCAGGAAGCCCGCATAGGCCTCGCGCATGATAGCCAGCGCCGCCAGGATGATCAGGACGCCCACGGCCACGGCCGAAAGATATTCGGCCTTGTGGTGCCCATAGGGATGTTCCTCGTCGGGCGGCAGCGCGGCGATGCGGATGGCGACGATGGCCGCCGTGGCCGTGGCGACATTGATGATGCTTTCGAGCGCGTCCGAATAGAGCGCGATGCTGCCCGTCAGCAAAAAAGCGACATATTTCACGCTGAGCACGACGAGGCTCACGCCCAGGCTGCCGAGGGCGATCTGGTTGAGGCTCAAAACAGGAAGTTTCACGGCGTCTCCGGCGCTTGCAACGCGCGCGCCGCGGCGCGCGTCCTGAGGCTGCTTCGATTGCGTTTTCACCAGGATCGGGCGGATCATATGCGAGAGAACGGCCGGCGCAAAATGTTCGGGCGTTTCGCTCGCGGCGTCAGATCAGCCGGTTCAGAAAGTCCACGAGATCGTCGGTGACGAAATCCACATGCGGCGGCGTGTGGTCGTGCTTTTCCCAGTCCTCGCGGTGGTCTTCTGCACCTTGTTTCGGGCGCACCAATACGGTCAACATTCCTGAGGCATGGGGCGCGGCGAGGTTGTGGACGATGTCCTCAAACATGGCGGAGCGCGACGGATCGACCGCATGGCGCTCGAAAAAGCGCTGATAGGTCTGCAAGGCGGGCTTGGGCAGGTAGTCGCCGTGCTCGATGGCGAACATGCCCTCGAACAAATGGTCGATTCCGAGCTGTTTGGCGGTGGCCAGCGCATGGCCGTGCGAGCCATTGGTGAGAATCAGCTTGCGGCCGGGCAGGGCCTCGATCGCTTGCGCCAGCGCCGGATTGGGATCCAACGACGAGCGGTCGATGTCATGGACGAAATGCAGGAAATCGTCGGGCGCGATGTCATATTCGCGGATCAGCCCGGCCAGCGTCGTGCCATAGACGCGGTAATAATGTTTCTGCAACGCGCGCGCGGACTGGCCATCGAGCCCGAGCAGCGCGATCATAAAGGCGGTGATGCGCGCGTCGATGCGCGGCCACAGATCGCTGTCGGGCGGATAGAGCGTGTTGTCGAGATCGAAGACCCAGGTCTCCACCCGGCGGAAATCCGCCAGGCCAGGCGCGCCCTGTTCGGATCGATCGGTCACCTTGTGATCAGCGTGCCCGCGCCATGATCGGTGAGCAGTTCGATCAGCACGGCGTGCGGGATCTTGCCGTCGAGGATGACGACGCCCTCGACGCCCTGCTCGATGGCGTAGATGCAGGTCTCGACCTTGGGAATCATGCCGCCCGTGATGGTGCCGTCGGCGATCAGCGCCGGGATTTCGCTGATGCGCAACTGCTTGATGAGATGCTTGTTCTTGTCCAGCACGCCGGGCACGTCAGTGAGCAGGAGCAGGCGCTTGGCGCCGAGCGCCCCGGCGATAGCGCCGGCGAAGGTATCGGCGTTGACGTTGAAGGTCTCGCCGGCGGCGCCTTGCGCAATGGGGGCGAGCACAGGAATCAGTTCGCGGCCGAGCACTTGCTCCAGCACGGTGGAATCGACCTTGGACGGATCGCCGACGAAGCCGAGATCGACCGGGGCCTTGCCCTCCTGTTCGACTCTCACGACCTTCTGCGCCGTGACCATATTGCCATCCTTGCCGCATAGGCCGATGGCGCGTCCGCCTTCATTATTGATATAGCCGACGATCTGCTTGTTGATGGCGCCGGCGAGAACCATTTCCACCACTTCGACCGTGGCCTTGTCCGTCACGCGCAGGCCGTCGGCGAATTCCGACTTGATGCCCAGCTTGTTGAGCATGGCGCCGATCTGCGGGCCGCCGCCGTGGACCACCACCGGATTGACGCCGGATTGTTCGAGCAAGACCATGTCGCGGGCGAAATTGCGCGCGGTCGCCTCGTCGCCCATGGCGTGGCCGCCATATTTCACCACGATGATGGTGTCGTCGTAATGCAGCATGTGCGGCAGCGCCTGCATCAGGATCTTGGCCTGATCAATGGCGGCCGCCTGGTCGAGGGGGGCGGAGGGGACCGGGGCTTCGCTCATATCTGCTGCCTCTTGAGGGGATGGCGCCTGTTTAGCCGATTTGGGCGGGCTGGAAAATCGTTCTGTCGCGTTCGTATAACAGTTGCGCGACCGCGGCGCGCAGATCGGACAGACCTTCGCCCTTGTGCGACGACAGGAAGATGACGTCGGGATGGGCGGCGGGATGCTCGCGCAGGATCGTCTTGGCGTCGGCGATGGTCTTCTCGACCTGGGCCTGCTTGACCTCGTCGCGCTTGGTCAGCACCACCTGATAGGAGAGGGCGGCCTGATCGAGCTTTTTCAGCATGTCGCGGTCGAGGTCCTTGACGCCGTGGCGGCCGTCGATCAGCACGAACACGCGAAGCAGGCTTGCGCGCCCGCGCAAAAAATCCTGCATCAACTGGGTCCAGCCGGCGATCTTCTCTTTCGAGACGGCGGCATAGCCATAGCCCGGCATGTCCACCAGACGCAGCAGGGGCTCCTTCGGGTCGGGGCCGAGCGCGAAGAAATTCAGTTGCTGGGTGCGCCCCGGCGTGTGCGAGGTGCGCGCCAGCGTCTTGCGAGTCGTGAGCGCGTTGAGCAGCGACGACTTGCCGACATTGGAACGGCCGGCGAAGGCGATCTCGACGGGTCCCATCGGCGGCAGGCCGTCAATCTTGTCGGCGGCCCAAATGAATTCGCAGTTCTGCGCAAAGAGTTTGCGGCCGATTTCAGCGAAATCGAGGGCGGGTGCGGATTCGGTCACGGAATTGCTCCGAAGGAAACGCGACGCGCTCGCCCGGCGCCTTTCCCCGCGCCAGCGGAGAAAGGGTGCGGGTCACGCCGCCTTGCGCGAAAAGGTCTTGCGCAGATTGTCGAACAATTCGACCTTCACGCCCGCCTGTTTCATGATCAGCGTCTGCTGGGCCACGGAGAGGACGTTGTTCCAGGTCCAGTAGATGACCAGACCGGCCGGGAATGCGCCGAGCATGAAGGTGAAGATCACCGGCATCCAGGCGAACATGGTCTTTTGCACCGGATCGGTCGGCTCCGGATTCATCTTCATCTGAACCCACATCGACACGCCCATGATCAGCGGCCAGATGCCGAGATGGAGTAGATGGCCAAATAGCGGCAGGTGGGTCGGATCGATCGGCAGCAGCCCGAACAGGTTGAAGACATTGGTCGGGTCCGGCGCAGAAAGGTCCTTGATCCAGCCGAAGAAGGGCGCCTGGCGCATTTCGATGGCGACGAAGAGCACCTTGTAGAGCGCGAAGAAGACGGGGATCTGCAACAGGACGGGCAGGCAGCCGGAGACCGGATTGATCTTCTCCCGCTTGTAAAGCTCCATCATTTCCTGCTGCTGCTTCACCTTGTCGTCGGGATAAAGCTCTTGCAACGCCTTGATCTTGGGCTGCATCTCCTTCATCCGCGCCATGGACAGATAGGAGCGGTTGGCCAGCGGGAAGAACAGGCCCTTGACGACGAGGGTGATGATGAGGATGGCGACGCCGAAATTGCCGACGAGCTTGTAGATTTCCTCAAGCAGCCAGAACATCGGCCGGGTCAGGAAGTGGAAATAGCCCCAGTCGATCAGCATATCGAGCTTCTTGATGCCGAGATCGTTCTGGTAATGATCGAGAACCTTGGATTCCTTGGCGCCCGCGAAGACGCGGGTGGTCAGCGCCATGTTTTCCCCGGGAGCGAGCGTCCGGGCCTCGCCGAAGACGTCGGCCTGATATTGCGGCGTCACGCCGGGAAATTCGCGGAACCAGCCTTTGTAATTCTCGGACGAGTCGGGAATGATCGCCGTCGCCCAATATTTGTCGGTGAAGCCGAGCCAGCCACCCTGGGCGTAGCCCTCGCCCGGCAGAACCTTGGCGTTATTGGTCTCTTTGCCGATCGCCGCATAGGTCAGTTCGGTCGAGGGCTGGTCGGCGCCGACCACGCCGATGAAGCCTTCATGCAATACAGCGTAGCCTGAGGTCTTGGGCAGGCCCTGCCGGGTCGCGCCGGCATTGGGGAAGAGGGTGACCGCCTCCTTGCCCTTGTTCTGGATCGTGTCCGCCACGGTGAACATGAAGAACTCGTCGACCGAGACCTTGCGCTTGAAGACCAGGCCATTGCCGTTGTCGAAGGTCAGGGTGACGGGCGTGGCCGGAGTCAGCTTGTCGCCATCGGCGGCCCAGAGCGTGTCGGCCTTGGGCAGGTTGAGCGTCACGCCGCGCGGGGCGACATAGTTGAAGTCGATGAAATAGCCATCCGGCGCGCCCGACGGCGACAGCAGGACGATGTTCGGGCTCTTGGGGTCGGTCGTCTCGCGATAATTCTTGAGCGAGACGTCGTCGAGCCGCGCGCCCTTGAGCGCGATCGAGCCGAACAGATTCGGCGTTTCGAGAGCGATTCGCTTGCTCTGGGCGAGCGCCTCCTCGCGGGTCAGGGGCGTCGGCGCGGCCAGGCGTCCCGGCTCGCCGGCGGCGCCCGGCTGAGCCGGATTGCCCGCCTCGATCTGGTTGAGCTGGTTCAGGGTTTGGCGCGCCTGCTGAACCTTGGGCGCGCCATAGAAATGGTTCCAGCCGAGGATGACCAGGAGCGACAGGCCCATGGCTATGAGGAGATTGCGGGAATCCTGCTGCATGTTCAGAGGTCTTACTTGCGGTCGGCGGCCTGTGCGGCGGGAGACCGGCCAGGGCCGGCCCGATGGATTTTCTTCAGGGCGCGGGCGAGTTCGCCGCGCAATTCGTCGAAGGGCGCGGCCAAAGCCTCGCGCCGCGCCGCGAGGACATAATCGCAGCGGAGCTGGAACAGCGATTCGTCCGCCAGCCGGACCGCCTCGCGCAAGCGGCGCCGGATGCGGTTGCGGACGACGGAATTGCCGACTTTCTTGGTGACGGTGAAACCGACGCGGGCCGATTCGACGCCGTCCGGGGCGGCTTTGCGTTCACGCGCCTGCAGCACGAAGCTGTGCTGGTGCTGGCGTCGCCCCTTGGCGGCGGAAAGGAAATCGGCGCGCTTTTTCAGTCGCAAAACACCAAGACGCACGCCGGAGACGGCGTGCGTGGAAAAGGTGTCGCCGTCTTCTGGACGGGTCATGGCGAAAGCCGGGCGCGCCGGCGTCGCGGCGTCAGGCCGAGAGACGCTTGCGGCCGCGCGCGCGGCGGGCGGCGACGACCTTGCGTCCGCCGACAGTGGCCATGCGCGCGCGGAAGCCGTGACGGCGCTTGCGCACGAGTTTGGAAGGTTGATAGGTCCGCTTCACGGGTCTGCTCCGGTTTGTCTGGGCGCGTCGACAGGGCCGGACGCCGCCATATTTTAAAAGCTTCGCGCTTGCCGCTCCTGCTCGCCGCCTTTGATCAGCGCCAATAACAGAAACGACCACGGCGCGAAGCCGAAAATCGCGAGCGGCGTTATAGAGTCATGGTCCGCCAAAAGTCAACGCGAGGGAAGTGAATTTGCCGTCGCCATGCATCTTTGCCTATTGCCAAGCCCGCCGAGAGCGGTTAAACACCGCGCCACTCGCCGGGCCGCTTGGTCCGATGCGTGATGCGCCCGTAGCTCAGCTGGATAGAGCACTAGACTACGAATCTAGGGGTCAGAGGTTCGAATCCTTTCGGGCGCGCCATTTACGTACAAAACCACGAACATTATCCAACCGGGTCCGCTGGCCTGCGATGACGGCCGCAAGAGTGGCTTTGTCGCCGACGATCCGGACCTTGTCGTCATCGACCTCTATGTAAGAAATCACTGACCGCAAATAGGATTTTCGCCCCTGAACGTCGGCCGAGTCGATTTTCTCGCAGACAAGGGCTGCGAAGGCTTCTATCCGCTCGGGGGTGATCGCGGCGCTTGAGGCGATCTGGCTTGCGATCCTGTCGAGCGAGGCCTGGGCGATATCCCGCTCGGTCTTCAGCGCCTTGACTCGGTTCCGGAGGTCTTCGTCGAGGTCGATCACGCCCTCTTCGATGGCGCGATAGAGCCGGGAGAGTTTGTCTTGCCTGGCGTTGAGTTCGACCTGAAGCGCGGCGCGGCGGCCCTCGACCGCCCGGTCCTTGGCGCCCTGCCGCTCGACAAGCCCTTCGAGAATGACGGCCAGGCGGTCAGGCGAGAAAAGCCGCTCTTTGACATTGGCGATGACGAGATCGTCCAGCTTCTCCATCGGCATATGCCGCGCCCGGCAAACCGATTTTCCCTTCTGCTGGCAGCCAGCGCAGCTGTAGTAGCTTTAGTTGCGATCCCGGCGTCGCGTTCCGGTTCTCGTCATGCCGGCGCCGCATGAGGCGCAAACGGCGAGGCCGGTCAGGAGCGTCGGACCATTGACGACCCTCGGAGGGGTGACCCTGGGGTTCTGGGCCGCAAGTCGCGCCTGCACGTGTTCGAATAAGTCCAGCGGGATGATTGTCGGGACGTCAATCTCGACGATGGAAGCCGGATCGTTTCGCTGGCCAGTCCGGGAATTTCGCACGCCATAAGGCCATTTTCCGGTCGCGTAGCACCTGTTGGTGAGGATGACATGGACGGGCCCGACCCCAAAAGTTGCGCCCCGGCGCGTGCGGTAGCCCCGCGCGTTGAGCCACTTGGTTGTGTCCTTGACCCCCAGCGGCCCCGAAATTCCGTCGCCCTCGGCATAGAGACGGAAGATCAACCGGACGAGTTCAGCCTCGACGGGATCGACGTCGAGCCGCTTCTTGATCTTCGAACCGCGCCGTTCTGCCTCCACGATGCGATAGCCCAGAGGCGGGGTTGCGCCGTTCCAGAATCCTTGTTTGGCGGATTCGCGCATGGCCCGGGTGACGTTCTTGCCGTTCTCGCGCGAGGTGTATTCGTCGAAAATGCCGATGATCTGGCGCATCAGGTTTTGGGACGGGTCGTCGCCGGTCGGCTGCGTCACCGAGACGACGTCGACGCCGCACTTCCGCAGTTGCCGGATGGTCAGCTCCATCTCGGCGCCGTTGCGATAAAAGCGGGAGAACGAATGCACGCAGATCACGTCAAACCGCCGATTGGGATCCCCGGCCTGCTCCAGCATCCGTTGGAAGACTGGCCGTCGATCGTCGGTCGCAGAGGCGCCGGGCTCGACATATTCCTCGGTGACGATCCATCCCTGGCCTTCGCAATACCGGCGCGTCAGGTCGCGCTGAGACGGGAGCGAGACGTCGCCCGCGGCCTGGCGGCCTGTGCTGACGCGCAAATAGAGTGCGGCGCGTTTAGCGGCGAGCGGCGCGCTTTGCGGGGCGTTACGAAAGGCCATGACAGGCGCTCCCTGGAGATAGAGACGGGAAAAGGGGAGATGGCGGATGGTACGCGAGAAGCCGCTCGCTGCCGAGGGCGTTGTTGCTCTTTGCGTGCTTAGTCTTTGCCGGACAAAAAGCTGTCGAGATCCGAACCGAGCAGAAGAACCAGGGCGTCGAGTTCGCCTGGTGTGACCGGCGTCTCGGGGCCAAGATCACTTTCGAGCTCATAGAGCCTGTCGTCGACGCGGGGGCTACGACGCCGAACCGACGTGGGGACGTTCCGGGTCGTCGCAGGGAGGCATGGCGAATTTGATTGCGCCGGCGCCCGCAAAATTCGTCCGCGCGCCGCCCGACGAGGCGATGTCTTGAAGGTTCCCTGCGAATCGGAACTGTCCGGGCGACGTGGCTTGCGCATGAGGCCAAAATCGTCGAGGCCAGCGCCCTGGGCGATCCCGCAAGGTCAGACAAATTTCGACCAGTTCTGAGGCTGACTGCGATCGTCTTCATTTCTGAGCACACATTATTTCGGCCCGAGCGCTCTCGTCGATCCTAAATTGCTTCACGATGCCTGGAATCGCATTTTCGAGGCCTTCAGCGGGCAGGCCGCATGCCGACATCACGCCGGCGCACAGGGTGACGAACCGGCCAGTTTTCGCAACGCTCGCCTCTTTCCCGATAATGTCGGGCGCAGACCTCGCAAGTTCGTAAATCAGAAGCCGTCTCTCCAATTGCGGCGTCCGGCCACCGCGGTTGAGCCGATCAAGCTCGACCCATTTCTTGAGGGGCGCATAGGTCTGCTCGACGAGATACGGGAGGAGACGGTGGCTGTGTTTAAGGCCAAGCGCTTCTCGCATCGGCCGAGACCGCTCCTCAAGCGTAGCCAGCGTCCCCTCCGCCGCCATCAGTTCGATTTGGAAATCGAAATTCCGGGGGAAGACATTTTCGCCGAGCGCCTGACTCATACCGGAAAAGGTCAGCGACTTGCCGAGAAAGGCGCCGGTGTCATGCGGAAGAACGAATTCCAGAACGTCTGCGTTTCGGCGACATTCATAATCCAGATGCGCAAACGCCTTTTCCATCAATCTCAGGCGCCTGGTTAGCTCTTTGCGTTCGGGTCGAGCGGAGACCACCTGGTTGTAGAATTCCACGTCGGCGTGAACGTGCCTTAGCGTAATTATGAGAGCGTGGGCCTGCGCCTCCGTCAGTTTCAGGTCACAGATTAGGTTGTCCCATGCCTCAGATAGGGGAATGGTTATGTTGACCAGTTGCGCCTTGGCCTTCGCTTCGGACTTCGTCATATTTTCTTCCTGTCGCCGAACACCGCGTCGATATAGGCGCGATGAGCCTCGTAACCCCTGGCCTGCTGGTAATATCTCTCGGTCGTGGTGAACGTCCGGTGCCCCAGCAACGGCGCCGCCAATCGGACATGCTCGGGATCTGCTATCGCCATTGTCGTGGCGGCGGCGTCGCGGAAGAGGTGCGGATTGATCGCGACGCCGAAGCCGTCTTTCGTCCTGGCCCTTACGCGATCGTATAAAGCGATCTGCGTCATCGGTGAGCCGTCCTTCGAAACCCAGACTGCGCCGTCGATCGGGCGCGTCCAGCGTCCCTCCCTCGCCGCAAGAACAGGTCGGTGAATCTGGAGATAGTTTTCGAGCGGCGCATGCAAGATGTCGGGCAAGCCGATTTCGAAGGCGGCATGGGTTTTCGTTTCATCCTCGCCGAAGGCGACAAGCCATTCCGAGCCCTGCCGGATCAGCGTCCGGTCGAGGACAAGATCCGCGAGATTGCGCCGACGAAGCGGGATCAAGGCGAGGAAGGCGAGGATCATTCCGTCGCGATAGGCGATGGCCGCTTCCAGGCCAGATGACAAACCGGCGCTCGTCATCAGATGGAAGCCAAGATCGACCAGTTCATCCGTGAGATGAAGGTTCGCTTTGTCGCGGACGGGGCGATGCCGAGCGCGAATCTTCGAGGCCGCCTCGTTGATGAATGACCAATTGCGCTCCGGTCCCATGACCTTCGCGACCTCGCCAAGCTCTTGCAAGCGGCTCAGAGTCGTCTGGGTGCTGTTGTCGAGGGCGATCAGGCTGTCGACGTAGGCGCGAACGCGCTCGCGCGTAATTCGGTCGGCTGGCGCTTTGTTAAAGTCGTCACGCGCAAAAGAGGACAAGAAGTTAATCCATCGGCCATAGCCTTTCTCGGCTTTCCGGTTGCTGATGGCGGAGTGGTTCGATCTTGCGCCAACTTCGTCGTCGAGGATGTCGACTGGCGCGCATGCCGCGAGCCATAGCCGTCGATCGGTCTCCGGCCATCTGGATGGCGGCAGGCAGGCGCGCTCGGGCGCTTTCCCGTGACCATAAGGACCACCGCTCATTTCGGCTCCTCTTTCATTTTGGCGCGGCCGGGGACGCCTCCATTCTTGGCGCGGCGATGCGGCGGCGTAGCTTTTGCTCGACGCTCGCTGATCACGGCTGCAAAGTGCTTGCCTGCGGTCCGCGTCTCCGCCCCGGCGTAAAAGCTCATCGTCGTATCAAACGAATGATGACGCAGAACCTCCTTCACGACCGAATATTGCCCTGGACGCAGATCCAGGAAGATTTTCGCGCCGGCGTGCCGGAAGAGGTGCGGATTGACCTCAAGGCCTGTGAAACGGAAGACGGTCGCCTTTATTTGGGTTCCAAGCCCGTAGGCGGCTTTTGGAGCCGCCCCTTCTCCTGGAAACAGGGCGTCCGTCTCGGCGCGCAGGAGGTGCGGCCGATAGTCCCGGATGTACCATGCGATGATCTCAATCGTTTCGGGGGGCAATTCGAAGTCGATCGGCGCCTTGTTCTTGGTGTCGTTCTCGGCGATGACCAGATAAACGCGATTGCCACGGGGAACCAGGTTCCTGCGCATGTCGATCTGCGCCAGATTCTTGAGCCGTAAGGGAACGGCCTGGAGGATCGCGATCGCCGCCGCCATCTGGGCGTCGATCGCCTTGAGTTTTGGCGCCCGCCGATCCTTTTCGACGGCACAACGAATCTGCTGCGGAAGGATTAGAAAACGGTCCACAGCACCGGGATCGTCAAACGGGCGCAGCCGCTCGCGGTTCTTCGGCGTCAGGCGCCGCGGTCCGGCGGGAAAGCGCGCGGCCAGATTCTTCATCTTGAACTGGATCAGATCGTCGGCCTTCGCCCAATGTTTGGCGACGCCTTTCAGGAAACCGGCCATTTGCGAGACCTGGGGCGAGTTCTTGCCGTCATGACGATCGAGCAAGAACCGTAAAACCAGTTTGAAGTTCTCGAGGCTGACGACGTCGGCGAGCGAACAGATGGATTCAGGCGGGACGCCCTTGTGGACGAGCGCAGAGGCCGCGACGCGCAACTGGTATGCGCGGGTCTTCAATGACGCGGCCCGGAGCGGGCGAGGAGGCCCGTCCTCGTCCAAGTCGGCGCCCGACTGGCGCAAAAGAAACGCGTCGACGTCAGTTTTCAGCGAAGCCGGAAAAGCGGACCAGTCCAGCACATAGATTTCGCGGCGAACGATTCGAGGTATCTCGACATCAGGCCAACCTGCGATTTCCCGCCGACAGGCGTTCCAGGTCCAGACGATCATATCCCAGGTCTGCTCTGGCTTCGAACGCAGGCGATCGCCGTGAATCGCTTCGCGATAGGCCTCAAGGTCGTCGAGGGTGACGTCGGCAGGGCGAACGCCCTTCGCGCCAAGATACCGGGCCATAGCAAGAAGTCGCGTCGCGCGGTTCCGCGGCAGAGGTTTGAGCAGAGCTTCCCATTCGGGCGTCAACGGCAAAGCCTGGCGCCCCGGCTGCATCGGGCGGGCAAGGCTAAGCGCCTTGCCGACGAGCGACCTGATGTTTGTCCAACGACCATTCGACAATCCCTCGGCCTCTGGCGCGATCGCCTCCATCCGGCGGCGCAACCTTGCCGGATCGGCGGCGATATCCCGAGGTTCCGCGCCGAGCAGGCGCGCGAGCGTGCGCACCGCGGAGATCTGGTCGCGCTTTTGGGTCGGCGACAGATTCGCGCGTTCAATCAGAGGGATGAGATCGGCGAGCGTGCTTCGTGAAGCTTCGGAAGTGGTCATGTGCGGTCTCGTTATGACACGAGTGGACAGGCGGTCATTTTCGTTATTACCATACTTATTAAACGAATGCGTTTGCATGATAGTGTAATAACGATAATAAAAATATAATGTTATTTCAATGTCTCACCGCTTCCGATTAATGCCACGAGATCCCTGCGCCTAATCCGTACCGACCGGCCGATCCGAACCGCTGGGATTGACCCCGATGCGATGAGGCGGCGGATCGTTCGCTGAGAGACATTCAGGATTTGAGCAGCGTCTTTGGTGGTAAGAAGAGGCGCTAGCGTGCTCGCGTGGGTTGATGGGTCGCGTCTTCCGCTGCTCTTTCGACCGCATTCAATGGTTGTTTCATCGCCAACCGAGGCGTCGGCGCCGCCGGTACTGCCCATGTCAGCCCGATCCGATGTGGACCACTTGGTCGGAGCTGAA
Organism: Rhodoblastus sp.; assembly: GCF_019449565.1. GTDB lineage: Bacteria > Pseudomonadota > Alphaproteobacteria > Rhizobiales > Beijerinckiaceae > Rhodoblastus. The sequence continues at coordinate 93,463 of NZ_JAGRPM010000063.1, forward strand.
TTGACGGCCGCTGCACTAACCCAGTCGGGAAGGCCGCACGGAAGCTCTTGTGGTCCGGGCCTCGAAGCGGAGCGGGATGAAGTATTCGGGACGGTAGAAACCTGACGAACGGCAGCCCCAGTTCCCGAGGCCCCCGGTGTTTGATCGCTCGCCTGGACTTGCGAGCAAAAAATTGGAGGCGATGTACGAGATTGACGCATCGTCCATTTTTAAGTCAGGTCGCCTATGAGGCCGATCCGGAAACCGACCAGAATTCAAAAGAGGTTTTGGATCCGCGGCGCGGGGCGGAGGGGTGATCCGGTGGGGTTGATGTCCTGCGCTACCGCCTGAAGATGGAGGCGCGGGTGGAAGGACAGCGACAGGAGCAGAACCGCGCTAGCGTTCTCCAGATCCGCCAGATCGGCAGCTAAGGAACCTCCAATCGGTCCGCGCGACAATGGCGCGCACAAATCAGGAAGGCTGTGGCCGCGACGAGGCTCGCGAGGGGAACAAGCCGCAAGGCGAGCGGCAAGCCAGATCGATGAAGCCGAGATCGCAGCTCATAATGCTGACGAGCCAAATGCCTTCCTCTGTCCGTTGTTGCTGCCAACCGCACCTAGCGTGCCCTACGGAAGAGCGGGAAGACTACCGAAGGTGACGCTCGCCGACATAATCTGACAGCGGACGTTGGCGATAGTGAAAAGGTTCGGCAACCGCTCTGCGACGTGACTTCTCGGCGAGCGATCCCATCGCGCGGAAAGCACGATCCTGTGCTATGTAATGTCTGTTTCATTGCGGCAGGCCGCGCCGATGCGACAAAAAGCTGTGCGGACGCGGTCTTGTGGCGGCTTTCCGAAAATTGCCGCGCCTGACGACGGCGAAGCAGAGGGGACGGAGCGCGCGCCGCTTCGCGCAAAAGCGCGGGATGGCCGTGAGGAGGATCTGAAATGGGCAAGAAAAAAAAGAACCACGTCGAACACGCCGCTGAACCATCTGCCGAAGCAACCAACGGCAAGCTGAAGGACAAGGTCTATGAAAAGGAGCTTGAGAAGCTTCATGTCGAGCTGGTGAAGCTGCAGCAATGGGTCGTGGCCAAGGGCCTGAAGGTTTGCATCGTATTTGAGGGCCGCGACGGCGCTGGCAAGGGCGGCTGCATCAAGGCGATCTGCGAGCGCGTCAGCCCGCGCGTCTTCCGCGTCGTCGCGCTTCCGGCGCCGACCGAGCGACAGAAATCGCAGATGTATATTCAGCGCTACATCGAGCATTTCCCCGCCGCGGGCGAGATCGCGATCTTCGACCGCTCCTGGTATAATCGCGCCGGGGTCGAGCGCGTGATGGGCTTTGCGAACGATTCGCAGGCCGAGCGCTTCCTTGAGCAGGCGCCGAGCTTCGAAAAGGCGATGGCGGAATCCGGCATCATTCTGCTGAAATATTGGCTGGAGGTCGGCGAGGAAGAGCAGGAGCGTCGTCTCGCATCGCGCATCGACGATGGCCGCAAGATCTGGAAGCTGTCGCCGATGGATTTGAAGAGCTTCAGCAGGTGGTATGATTATTCGCGCGCCCGCGACGCAATGTTCTCCGCCACCGATTCGTCTTGGGCGCCGTGGTATGTTCTGCGTTCGGACGATAAGAAGCGGGCGCGGCTGAATGTCATCTCGCATATGCTCAGGCACATTCCCTATGACGACCTGCCGCGCGAGAAGATCAAACTTCCCAAGCGCCAGAGCCGCGATGGTTATGTCGAGCCGGATTATCCCTATAAATATGTCACCGAACATGATTGGGGCGTGGAAAAGGTCTAGGCGTGGGGCGGGGGTGGGAGTGGAGAGCGCCATGCGCCGTGGAACGCCCTTTTGGTTTGCGGGCTGCGGCCAAATGCGCGGCGACCAGCAACGAGCCAGCAGCGCTGCGTGTTCGGCCGAGTCTCGGGCGCTGGCCCGTCGCGGGCTTCCACGCAAGGTTCTGAACTGGCTCGCCCAGATCACCGGCGGCTCCACCCGCCCTCGGCCCGATCATCCGCGCACAATTTCGACGGCGCTCCAGGACACCTCCTCGACCAGGCTGGGCCAATTCTTCGACCCGGCGGCCGATGAGCATCCGGGACTCTCCGGCTTCAGCCTCTTGAGCCACGGGCGCGAGGCCTTCATCGTCCGTCTGGCCCTCGGCGACCTGGCCGAGCGAAGCCTCGACATGCAGTATTATGTCTGGGATGGCGATACGACCGGCCGGATCATCGTCGACCGCGTGATGAAGGCGGCCGATCGTGGGGTCAGGGTGCGGCTCCTTGTCGACGATCCCTACTACAAGGCCAGCGATTCCGTTATTGCCGCCCTCGACGCACACCCGAATGTCGAGATCCGTCTTTTCAACCCTCTCACCAACCGGAGGTGGTCCACTCTTGACTTCATTTTCGACTTCGGCCGGGTCAACCGCCGCATGCACAACAAGTTGATGATTGCCGACAATGCGGCTGCGATCGTTGGCGGCCGCAATATCGGCGACATCTATTATGGCGTGAACACCGCCGCCAACTTTCGCGATCTGGATGTATTGGCGGCTGGGCCTGTCGTCCGCGATCTGTCGCGGGTATTCGACCAATACTGGAATAGCCGCTCGACCGTACCGATCGCGGCCCTCGTCGATCGCGTCTATGGCGCCGCCGATCTTGACGCCATCCTGGTTCGCTTGCGTGAAGAGATCGCCGTGGTCGACTACCCTTATCCGATCGACCAGGACCTGGACGAACTGGCGGCTCGGGGCGCCGAGCTTCGTGACGATCTCGTGTGGGCGCCCGGCCGAATCATCGCCGACGACCCGGATACCGTCACACACAGCGAGGAGAGCGACGACGTGGTCGAATTCATCCGCGGGCGGGTCGCCCAGCTAAAAGAGGAACTGCTTGCCGAGTCGCCCTATTTCGTCCTGCCCGCCAGGGCGCAGGCCACCGTCAAGGCGCTGCACGAGCGCAAGGTCCGGGTGCGCGTGCTGACCAACTCGCTCGCTTCAAACGACATGCTGCCCGCGCATTCAGGCTATGCCAAGACCCGCAGGCGGCTGCTCGAGAACGGCATGGAGCTTTACGAACTGCGCGCGGATACTGACGCCTTCCGGCCGGGCTGGTCGCTTCTTTCCGGGCGGTCGCCAGCGGCCTTGCATACCAAGGCCATGGTCTTCGACCGCGAAGCCGTGTTTATCGGCAGCTTCAATCTCGACCCGCGCTCGGCCGTAATCAACACCGAAGCCGGTCTCTATATCGAGAGCCGGGAACTTGCCGAAAGGCTGACGGCCTACATGTCGACTGGCGTCGAGCCCGCCAACAGTTACCGTGTCCTCCTCGACACGAATGGCGAGATCGTCTGGGAGACGATGAGGGACGGCCAAATAGTACGATACCGGGACGAGCCCGAAACCGGCTTCCGCCGGCGCTTCGTCGCCAAACTGTGGAAGCTCCTGCCGATCGACTCGCAACTCTGATCTGTAGAAGTTTCTACTCGACCTGAGAGATGGGCGGAGACCGATCACGACGCTGTCGCTGAAACGGTGGTGCATCGGCCGAGCATCACATGAAAACGACCTGCGCTCTGCAGGACAGACCATTTCCTTGAGCCCTGATGCTCGTGCTTTCAGAAGCGGTTGGATTATGCTATGTTATCTGGTTCTTCGCTTTAATGGCCTGCGCCCGGTCATTTACCCAAACGACCATCCGGTGGATGCCGTATTAGGGAAAGGGGAACCCCAATGTCTAAAAGCAAAAGCAAAGGAACGAGGAGCCTTGCAGCGGCGGCGCTCATAGGGCTTTTTGCGGCTCACGCTGTGACAGCGCAAGAGACGAAAGGTCTGCCGCGGGATTCTACCGCCCATTTTATTTACTTTGACACTGGCAGCCACGCGTTATCGGCGAAAGACGAAGGCCAAATACGCGACGTGGCCGCAATGATGCAAAGCTCCCCGACCGTCGTCGCCACGATCATCGGCAAGACCGATTCGGTTGGCTCCGCAGACTTCAATGAGCGCCTATCCAAACGACGCGCCGATGCGGTCTTCGGGTCTCTCGTTTATGACAACAAGGTGGCACAGAACCGGGTGGAGGTGTGCTGGACTGGCGAGCGTTTGCCATTCATGTCCGCTGCCGATGAAACGGCGGATTTACAGAACAGGGTGGTTGCGATTGTCGTTAGCAAAGCGACGGTGGGCCATTTTTGTGGCAGATGAGCGTTGAAGGGTTTCGCTCGTGCGGGCCGCGGTCAGGACCGGGAACTCTAGCGCCAAGGCTGCCATGTTGCCCGCAGTTTTGAGGTGCGAGCCCGCAGGCGGGTCCACAAAGTCGGGGACATCGACATAGGGGAGCGCCCGCCGGTGTCCGCGCGAGAGCTTTAGTATGAGCTTGTCCAGATGGCCTTTCCAACTCGCAAGGTTTGCCTTAGTCCTCGGGAATGGGAGTGCAACCTAGCGAAATAGCGCCGCGTCATCTTGTAGTCAGGTTTTGACGCGTCGACCACCGTCGTGGAGCGGGCGACGGCGTGATACAAAAATGTGATGCGCGCGTCTGGCGGCTGTGAGCAATTATCTGTATTTGAAGGGAATTGGAGCGTCCGATCAGGCCTGCCTGTTCCCTTTACGCGGGCAATATCGACGTAATCCGCAGTGCAGATCGTAAAAGGCTGGAAGAGGCGTGTCCGCGGGGGCGATTTGAGTTAGAAAATAGCAGCGGGATCATGCCCAGGCGCCGCACATCAAGCCCAACGCCTCGCGGGCCATACAGCGGAGCTTGACGTCCTGGAGACTGGCTTGCGAGCGAAAGCGACATAATCGCAAAGGCGATTTGAATGCAAAAAAAGAGCCCGGCCAATTGGCCGGGCTCGGTAGGGAAAAACCCTGATCCTTACGGATCTCAGTACTTGGCGACGACCGGAGCCGGGGCGCTGAACAGATAAGCCAAGCCGACGCGGACCGTGTTGATGGAGGTCGACGGCCGGATCGGGTCGTAACCAGCAGCCCAGTTCGGGACAATGTTGTACGAACCGAAGTCGTAGTAACGATATTCGACGCGGCCGACCCAGTTCGGGGTGAAGGCGTATTCGACGCCGGCGCCGACGTCGAAGCCGGATAGGTCGGTGTTGCGGGAAATGGAGCCGATGAACAGGCCCGACGGAGCCGCGCCCGACAGGGACGTGCTGCCCTGAGCCCAAGCCGCGCCGCCGATGGCGTAAAACAGGGCGCGATCATAGGCGACGCCGAGGCGGCCGTTGATCGAAGCCAGCCAGTTCGTCTGGATCTTCGCGGTGTAGACGTTGGCGTCGCCATTGATGTTGCTGCCGACCCACGACCAGGACGTCGAAGCCGAGGAGCCCTGGAAGTCGCCTTCGATGCCGATCACGAAGTTCTGGTTGATCTGGTAGTTATAGCCGACGTAGCCGCCGCCCAGCACGCCCGAGGTGTCGAGGCTGTGCGAGTTCCAGCCCCAGTCGGAGCGGAGCGAGGTCGAGCCGAAGTTACCGCCGATGTCGGCGCCGATGTAGAAGCCGGTCCAGGAGAAGACCGGAACCGGCGCAACGTAAACCGGAGCTTCCTTACGCGAGGGCAGGTCGGCGGCCAAGGCCGAGCCCGCCAGAGCCGCAAGAGCGACCGTGGAGAGAAGAATATGACGCATTTGTTTTCCTTCCTTGCGGGATGCCGTAACGGACGCAAGCTGCGTTTCTTAGTCAGATGATAATGTGACTTAATCAGCCAGGGCTAGTCGAATTGAACCTCATCGTGTTGTTTTCCATGGAGTGTTGCAAAAGCGACTCACGGAGGGGCGGTTTTCCGAGGGCGTGGACGCGGCATAATGCCGATCAATTTGATGTGCCTTCATGGACGAGTCGTTGAGCGTAAAGTTTCACTTTTTGTTGGCCATATTCGGAACGGATTCAGCTGCGTCGCTTAGGAATCCGCGCCAGGCAGTAAAATGATTCATGGGGCTGTCGACAGGCCACGTTCAACGAGCAGGCGGTAGCGGTTTTTGGGGGGCATCGCAGAATCTTCCCCAATTTGTACCTTAAGCCACGTCGAGGGATGCTGAGGCTCATCGTTCGTTCTGCCGCCTCGGTCCGGACGGCCTGGTTCCAGACCATTCGTCCTTTTTCTCCCTGTGGCTCAACCGTGCGCGGGCGTTCCCGCGCTCTCCTGCTCGGCCTTCGGCCGCGTCGAGGGGCGGAATTTTTCGCGCAGGCCCTGGAACGCCACATAGAGCGGCGGAATGGCGAAAATGCCGACCACCGAGGCCAGGATCATGCCGCCGAACACCGGCGTGCCGACATTTTTCCGCGCCAACTCGGAAGCGCCATGGGCGACGACCAGCGGATAGAGGCCGAGAATGAAGGCGAGCGAGGTCATCATCACCGGGCGGAAACGCAGCCGCGCGCCCTCGGTCGCCGCTTCGAGCAGGGGAACGCCGCGCTCACGCTGCTCCTTGGCGAATTCGACGATGAGGATGCCGTTCTTCGCCGCGAGGCCGATGAGCACGACCATGCCGATCTGGCCATAGAGATCGAGCGT
>NZ_JAGRPM010000064.1 GCF_019449565.1 Rhodoblastus sp.
CAGCGGCGAAATCGTCACCCTCAGCGTCCGGGCCAAGGGCGTGCGCATCGTCCCCGACATCCGCGCCACCGGCGACAACGCCCCCAGCCACCGGGTCATGGTGGGCCGCGTCGAGATCGGCGCCGCCTGGTCCAAGCGCTCTAACGAGGGCCGCGACTATCTGGGCCTCAAGCTCGACGATCCGAGCTTCACCGCTCCGATCTATGCCAACCTCTTCGACGACGAGGACGGCGATGGCTTCTCGCTGATCTGGTCCCGCCCCAGCGGCCGCCGGGCCGACTGAGCCTCAGCACAAGGCCCCGGCTGCCAAGCCGGGGTCTTCAAAATGACAGCCCTAATTCGTCAATTCGCTTGTCCAAGAGGGCGAGTTCCCCAATCAGGCTATCCAAACCCGATGGGAGCGCCCTTCCAACAGATGGGCGCACTACGTCGGAAATATGCGCCTTGATACGGTTTGGTTGCGGATGCCTACCTTGGCAGGGGATTGGGGACGAGGAAGAATAGGGCTGTCGGCGATCAAACGAATCGTGGTCCAATATGGGAGGCATGGCGCTCGCGGCGCGCATCGAAGTTAGCCGCGGCTAACTTCGTACGAATATTGTAGAGCGGTCGCTGGCGCATAGCGTTAACCTGTCGTTAACTGAAAAGTTCTTGCAGAGGTCAGAGAATCGGCATTAATTAAGTCACGCGCGGAAAAATCACAAGAACGCGAAAAACTCCGCATATCGCGGTTCAAGCATAATGGACGGTACGATGGTGAAGGCGCCCGAAACAAGCGATACTGCGGCACGCGCCGAATTGCGGACGCTCGTTCAGCGTCACGGAGCCGATTTGGCCAGCCAGCTTCATGCGCATCACCGCAATACGTTCCCCCCCGAGGCCGAAAAGACAATTCGGCAATTCAGTCCAGCCGAAGCATCCCGGCTTATCGGAATTCATGAAGGCTATTTGAGGCAAGTCGCGGCCGAAGGAAATGGCATTGCCCCAACAATCAAAAACGGCCGCCGCAGTTATTCCGTCGACGCCATTCATGAAATCCGCAAGCATCTGGATCATGGCGCAAGAGGCAATCGGCGCTATCTGCCGCATCGCACAGCCGGGGAACATCTCCAGGTCATCACGGTAATGAATTTCAAGGGCGGTAGCGGCAAGACCACTACATCCGCTCATCTCGCCCAATACCTTGCGCTTCACGGCTACCGCGTACTCGCAATCGATCTTGATCCACAGGCGAGCTTATCGGCGCTATTCGGGTTCCAGCCCGAACTTCACGTCGGTGAAAACGAAACCCTTTATGGCGCCATTCGATATGATGAACGTCAGCGACCGATCGCGGAGGTTGTTCGCAGCACCTACATTCCGGACCTGCATATTATTCCTGGAAATCTCGAACTGATGGAGTTCGAGCACGACACGCCGCGAGCGCTCATGACGCGGAAGGCTGGCGACACGCTTTTTTTTGCGCGCATCGGTCAGGCGTTGGCGCAAGCGCAGAACCTCTATGATGTCGTCGTCATCGATTGCCCACCTCAACTGGGATATTTGACGCTCTCGGCGCTCACCGCAGCAACCGCCGTTCTCATCACAGTTCACCCGCAAATGTTGGATGTGATGTCGATGGCGCAGTTTCTCCAAATGACCGGAGATTTGCTGGACGAGGTCGCGCAAGCCGGAGCTTCGACGAACTATGACTGGATGAAATATCTGGTCACAAGGTTCGAGCCCGGGGATGGTCCGCAAAATCAGATGGTGGCCTTTCTGCGTTCCATTTTTGGAGAGCATGTTCTGATTCATCCGATGCTGAAAAGCACGGCGATTTCGGACGCCGGTCTGACCAATCAAACAATTTACGAGGTCGAGCGGAACCAGTTCACGCGCTCGACCTATGACCGGGCCATCGAATCAGTGAACTTCGTCAATGCCGAAATTGAGGGATTAATTCGTCAGGCTTGGGGGAGGGCGGCATGAGCCGAAAAGCTCTTTTCACAAATCTCGGTGGTGCTGGGCACACGAACGAGAGTTCGTCTGCAACAGCTGGGGGCGCAGATGCGGCGAGTGATGCACATCGTCCGACCCGTTTGCGGTCGCGACCAATCTTAGGCTCACCCGAATTGCTTTCCGATCCGGCGACGACGCCTGTAGGTGCCATCGGGCAATCGCTTGGGGAGTTCAACGAGAAAGCGAAGCGCGCAGAAGAAATTGAGCGAAAGCTGACCGCTGGACAAGTGATCGTGGAGCTTGATCCGACGCTCATTGATCCGTCATTCATCGCGGACCGCATGCCGTCTTCAGCTGAGGGATTGGCCGATTTAACGGAAGCGATCCGCGAGCACGGGCAATTCAATCCTATCCTTGTGCGCCCGCACCCCGAAAAAGTGGGGCGGTATCAGGTAGCATTCGGCCACCGCCGCCTTCGGGCGGTCACATCGCTCGGGCGTCAAATTAAATCCGTTGTTCGAGACTTGACCGACGAGCAACTCGTCATTGCTCAGGGTCAAGAAAACCATGAGCGAAAGGACCTCTCCTATATTGAGAAAGCGCGGTTCGCCCACCGTCTTGAACAGAGGTTTAGCCGTGCGACAATTATGGCGGCGTTATCGATCTATAAGAGCGACCTCTCAAATATGCTGTCCGTCGTCAGCAAAATCCCAGAGGATATTGTCGATGCGATTGGACCAGCGCCAGGCACCGGTCGCCGAAGCTGGATTGAGCTCGCCGACTATCTATCCAATGGAAAGACCGCTCTGGCAGTTAGGAAAGCGGCTTCAGACCCAAGCCTCGCGACGCTCACGAGCGATGAACGGTTCAAACGGGTTCTTGCCTCGACCAAGGAGCGGCCAATTCCCGCCCAAAGCGAAAATTGGCGAGCAAACAATGGAGAGCCTCTAGGCACAGTCGTGCAGAATGCGAAACGTGTTTCTATAACAATAGATCGACAGAAGGCGCCGGAGTTCGCTGATTTTGTGCTGAACCGTCTTCGCGATCTCTATCTCGAATTTAAGGCTGGTTCTTCAGAGCCGTCTTGATAGCGTGAGCGTAGCCCACGAGTAAACTGCAGGAGACCTAACGACAAAAGAAAAAGGCCCCCGAAACAAAGTTCCGGAAGCCCTTCTCGTGTTTTGGCGAATTCGAGAATCACATTTCCGCGAATCACAGTCAAGCGTCTCGTGAGAGATTTAGCGCAGTTTCGGCGAGCAGATTTCTTTTGCCTAATCGCAAGGTGAAAGAACGTGGAACCACATCAATCGACGACGCCCTTTGGGCGGCGGCCGCTGACGCTTGCCCATGTGGCCAGCCAGGCGGCGGCGAAAGCGCGCCCGCCGGAGAAATTTGCGCATAAGTGGAACGTATTTCGGGCGATTTGCGCGGGGCGCGCGCGTCTCGGCGTGTCCGAGCGCGCCCTGGCCGTGCTTGATGCGCTGCTCACCTTTCATCCCGAAACCATCCTTGCCGGCGAGGACCTCGTGGTCTTTCCGTCGAACCGGCAGCTCAGCTTGCGCGCCCATGGCATGGCGCCAGCGACGCTCCGCCGTCACCTGGCCGTCCTGGTCGACGCCGGGTTGATCGTGCGGCGGGACAGCCCCAATGGGAAACGCTATGCGCGCAAGGATGGGGCAGGGGAGGTGGAGATCGCCTTTGGCTTCGACATGTCGCCACTGGTCGCTCGCGCCGAGGAATTGGAAACGCTTGCCGAAGCCGTGCGCGCCGAAGAACGCGCGCTCAAACGGGTTCGGGAACGGATCACCATCTGCCGGCGCGACATCGCCAAAATGATCGTGACCGGTATGGAAGAGGGCGTGCCGACACGGCGGGCAGGGCAGGGCCCCGCCGATTGGACCTCGATCCATGAGATGTTTCGCGCGATGGTCGCCAGGATTCCGCGTACAGCGACGCGTGAGGAACTCGAGCCGGTGGCCAATGACTTGGCGCTGCTCTCCGACGAAGTGTTCAATCTGTTGGAAACGCATATAAAATCACAAAATATAAGCGCCAATGAGTCTCAAACTGAGCGCCACATACAAAATTCAAAACCAAACCTCCCTATTGATCTTGAACCTAGCCTTCCAAAAGGCAGGGCCGCTGATTTCGGTTCACTGGACCAGGAGTCGAGGGCTCCACAAAAGTCTCAAGACGGCGCCGATGCGAAAACAGCAAGGGTTGCGGCGACAATCAAAGCCTATCCTCTTGGAATGGTGCTCGAAGCTTGCCCTGACATAAAGGATTACGCCAAGGATGGGGTCAATTCGTGGCGCGATCTGATCTCCACGGCCGGTCTGGCGCGCGCCGCGCTCGGAATATCGACCGACGCCTGGCGCGAGGCGCAGGACACCATGGGGGCAGGGGATGCGGCGGTCATGATCGCGGCGATCTTGCAAAAAGGCGAGGCCATCGGCAGCCCAGGTGGCTATCTCCGCGCATTGTCGGCCAAGGCGCGCGCCAAAGAATTTTCAATAGGTCCAGTGTTGATGGCGCTGTTGCGGGGCAAGCTTGCCAAACAAGGGCGCGCCCGAAATGCGACGGGTTGACCTTGCGACGATCGTCTCCACCTGGAAAACGTCAATCCGGTCTCCGTCTTACGCGAGAGTTGAAAATGTCTGCGAGCGAGCGTTTGACGTCCGTGGTTTCTGCCAAGGGGCAAGTCATCCTGCCCAAGGTCGTATTGGAGCGTAACGATTGGCCGCCGAGCACAAAAAACTGGTGGTCGAGGAAAGGACCGAGGGCGTTTTGCTCCGGCGCGGGCCCTGTTCGACGCCAAGCAATGATCCGATGTGTTCGCCATGCTCAAAACCGATGGCCTCCGACGGACCGGCGAGGACATGGATCCGGCCGTTCTAAGGCGAACAAGGCCGTAAATTGCCGGCGCCCGAGGTCATTGTCGGCCGTTTTTGGCTTTAGCCGGGTGCGCGCAGCGGCTTACAGGTCGCCAAACCCGGAGGTGGACGCAATTTGCGATTTCCTTTGAAGCGAATCCCCGCTTTGTGTTATTACATTTGTAGACACGCTCGCATTTCGGGGGGAGACAATGGTCGCGCTCAAACTGCGTCTGATCGGCAATTCCACTGGCCTGACGATCCCGAAAGAGACCTTGGCCCAGTTCAATCTCAAAGAGGGCGACACCCTCTATCTGACGCCGGCCCCTGGGGGCATGCGGCTGACGCCTTACGATCCCGATTTCGGCGATCAGATGGAGACGGCGCGGGCCGTCATGAAAAAGCGGCGCAACGCGCTGCGTGAGCTCGCAAAATAAGTGGCCGACGAACCGAAATGGGTCGCCGCCTCCGTGGCGCTCGCCATCCATGACGAGCAAATCGCCGAGCATGGCGGCGGCACCGGCGTTCGTGACGAAACCCTGCTGGAGTCGGCTCTGGCGCGACCCAAAAATCTGTTCGGCTACGAGGCGGCGAGCTTGGCGCGGCTTGCCGGAGCTTACGCCTTTGGAATTTGCCAAAACCATCCTTTCGTCGACGGAAATAAGCGAACGTCATTGGTTGTCGCCGAACTCTTCCTCGCCCTCAACGGGCACAGGCTGGACGCGACCGATGTCGAATGTGTCATGGTTTGGCAAAAGCTCGCGGCCGGAGAGATTGATGAACCGAGTCTTGCGCTGTGGTTCGAGCAACACATCGCGCCAGTTTAGCATTTTGCGGCGCGCCCAGGTCGGTGCGCCCGTCGACGCAGATTTGGCGCCAGGAGATCACACGAGCAGCCGCGCCGCCGCGCCGAATCGGGCTTCGGCGTCATTGTAGTAGCGCGCCGCCTGCTGCAGAGAGCGATGCTGCGACTGGCGCATGGCTTCCGGCAGCGGCACGCCGCGCCGCGCCGCCTCCGTCAGAAAACCGGAGCGCAGGCCATGGGCGCTGAAGGCGTCGGGATCGAGCCCGGCCTGGGCGCAGCGCGCCTTGACGATGAGAGTTACCGCCTGCGGGGTCAAAGCCTTGTCCTGCAACGTGCCCCAACGGTCGATCGCGCGAAAAACCGGCCCCTTGGCGATCTTGGCTTTTTCGATCCACAACTCCAACGCCACGACCGGCGGGCCGATCAGCAGGACGCGCGCATCTTCGTCGGCCGCGCCGGTTTTGGTGCGGCCGAGCACGATGGACAGGCAGGGCAGGGATCCCGACGCCGGGTCGGCGGGGTCGAGCGGCACGGGCGGCTCCGAGCAGATTTGCTCAAGCCGCAGGCCGGCGATTTCACTGCGACGGCGCCCACCGGAAGCAAAGGCCGTCAGCAGCAACGCCTTGTCGCGAAAATCGACCAGGCGATTCCAGTCACAGACGGCGAGCAACTGGTCGAGGACGTCGCGCGTCACCGCCTTTTTACTTTTCCGTCCGCGCGGCCGCGTGGAGGCCCGCACGGACAGGCGCAGCGCCGCGCGCAGGGTCGGAGCGGAAAAAGGCCCGTCAAAGCCCCGCCAGCGATGCAGCGTGCCCCAGTGGGCCAATCGCCTTTTGACCGTCGCCGGCGCATGCGGGCCGAGGCTGCGCAAATGGCCTTTTTCGCGCAAATCCGCTTCGACGCCGGCCGGCATGCCATGCGAACCATCAGTCTCGCGCTTTTGTGGATCCCACAGATGATGCGCGACAAATTTCAGCGCCAGGGATTCCGGCGCCGGCCAGGGCAGGGGACTTCCAGTTGCAGCCATTGACCACGCCTCGAGATAGGCGAGATCGGAGGCCAGCGCCCGCAAACTGTTGGCGCCGATCCCCTCGTGCGCCAGATGCTTGAGGGTCGCGACGTCGTCGTCGGTCAACAAAATCGCCAGCGCGTCGCGCCGGTCGATCGGCAGGATGGCGGCGAGCGTGTCGAGCTCGAGCGCGCGACGGTCTTCGGCGGCGAGGGCGGCGGACTTTTTCATGGCGTCGCCAGGGGACCGAGCAGCGCGACCTGTTCGGCGTGGGAGGCGGCGGCGAGTTTTTTGTCCAGTGTCGCCAAAGGCAGCCGCTCGGTTATCGCCAGCGCCAGATAGGCAGCGTCATAGGAGGTCAATCCATGCGTCAGCGCCAAACTCAGAATGACGCCGTCCGGGCCGTCGCCGCGCGTGTCGAGCGGCAGGGCGCGCAGGCCCGCGAGATAGGCGAGGGCCTCGCCCTTGCCGATGCGCCCGCGCTTTTCGGCCATGGTCACGATGCTGCGCGCCTCGTGCCAGAATAGGGATGGCGCGAGCGCGGGGCCGCCGTTCAAACTCGCGAGCAAAAGATCGGCCGCCGGCGAGGATTCGTCGGGCAGGATCCAGGCGGCGGCGAGCGAGACGTCGACGACGAAGGCCATCAGTATTTGTGCCCTTCGTGGCGCCAGGCCAAAATTTCTTCGGTCGTCACGGGCTTGGCCCTGGCGCGCAAGGCCCGCACCGCTGCGATCGCGCCGGCGGCGTCGGCTTCGGAGCGAATGCGCGTCAGCCGCGCCACCGGGGCGTTGCCGCGAGAAATGATCACCTCTTCGCCGGCTTCGACCTTGGCGAGCAGTTCGGACAGATGGGTCTTGGCTTCGCCGACCTTGACGGTGATGGGCATTGGGGCGAGTTCCGATGGTCTCAATCACGGCGCGCGAGGCGCGATTTTGGGCATTTTGCGCCGCGTTTTGGGCTTGGTCAAGTGCTTGGTCTGATCGCTATCGATAAGCTATCCTTATCGATAGTGATAGGGCGATTCAAAAAGTGCCACCTATGACAGAAGCGAAGGCTATGTTAACTTCCGTTATAGTTAATCATTTGCAGGAAACGCAGGCGCTTGAAAGCCGACCCCAACATCGTGGAAATGCTCGATTGGGCCAAAATATACGCGCCCCTGGCGCAAGCCGAGTGTCGGTTTTGCTTAAAAACGTCAATTTGAAACGACAAACTAAAATTCAGCCGCCGATTTTGCCTTGACGTTTCAGGTGTCGCCTCTCTCGATCCATTGAAATATTCGCGCGTTAGCCTCATCGAGCTCGATCCGGGGGAG
>NZ_JAGRPM010000005.1 GCF_019449565.1 Rhodoblastus sp.
GGAGCGGCGACGATCTGGACCTGTCAGCAAAATGGAATGAGCCATGAGCAACTCTTAAGCGCGCTCGTATGAGCGCTCGTAAGAGCGATCTCTCCGCCAAATCCGATCTCAACGGAAGGCGGCCGCCACCGAAGGGATACCGAATTCTCGCGATGCTCGTCACCCAATTCGGCGCTGGCGGGCGCCTGGATGCGACGTGAATGCATGGGTCTTGACCATGTGAACGTTATCGCACGGGCGCGCTAATCTATCATTCTCATCCGCCGCAAGGCCGCCGAATTAATTAATGCAGCCCTTGAGGAAGAGCGCGGCGCATCTTTTGGCTCGGGCGGCGATTTCGTCAGCGTCGGGCGCCGCTCGCTGCCCCAGCATGACGGCCCGTTGCGGCTCCATGATCATCATGCCGCGTAGCGCTCCGGCGGCGAGATAAGGGTCTTCGAGTTCCAGCAATCCCTTTCGACATTGTTCCTTGAGCCAGCGCGCCATAGCCTCGGCGACGAACCCCATGGCGTCGACGAAAAAGGCTTCTGCGATTTCCGGAAAACGGTCGCATTCGCTAAGCACGAGCCGAATGATGGCCGTCGATTCCAGTTCAAGCGTCAGATGTCCATAAGCAATGAGGATGCGAACCAACGCCGATTCCATATCCGGCGCGACAATCGCCTCCTCGTCGAAAGCTATAATGAATCTTTCGATTTTTTCGGAAACGACGCTTTTAAACAGGTCCGCCTTGTTCGGCGTCAACCTGTAGAGTGTCTTGGTGGAAACGCCCGCCCTTTGCGCCATCGCGCAAATGGTTGCGCCGACATAGCCGTTCGCCTGAAATTCCTCCCGCGCCGCCTGGACGATCAGGCCAAGCGTCGCTTCGTCCGCGCGAATTTGCGGGCGCCCGCGACCGCGACAGGTCTCGTTCGCAATTGCTGCCATGGTTACTTTCCAAATCGAGCGTGAACCTGAGGAACCGATTTTGCAATGTCCAAACTGATCGTAATCATCTGACGCATAGCTCGCTTTTCCATTCTCTCACAAGGAGCATATGCTGCGGTAGAGTTGGCGCGGTCCACACCATCATTTCCAGACTCTTATCCCAGCGCTCTCGGTGCAATTCGCCGATCGGTTAACGGGGAGACGGCAAGTGTCGACGCGATCACAATTTCCGGGCCCAGAACCGGATGGCGAAAGCCAGATCATCCGCGAACGTCGAGGGCTGACCAATTGAGACTGTCGCCGTCATGCCGGCCGCGAGGGTGATTTCGGGCGGAACGCTGTCGATGGCGATCCGCACCGGGATTCGTTGCGCGAGGCGAACCCAGGTGAAGACCGGATTCACATTCGACAGTTCGGCCATGGACCCGGCGGCGTTCTGGTCGGCGACCCCTCGGCTGACGCTGTCGACGCGTCCGGTCAGGATTTGATCGGGATAGCCCATCAAGGTGAAGCGCGCGCTGTCTCCGGGATGGACGCTGGCGAGCTGGGTCTCCTCGAAATAGCCGGCGACCCAGAAGGAATCGCTGTCCACGACCGCCAGCGTCGGCTGTCCGGCCGTGACATAATCGCCCTCGCGCAGCCGCAGATTGACGACATAGCCGTTGACGGGCGAGCGCACCACGGCGCGTTCGAGATCGATCCGCGCGCGTTCGAGCTGGGCGCGCGCGGCTTCCGTGGCCGCGGCGGCGACATTAGCGGCGCTTTCATAGCTTTCGCGATCTTCGCGCGACACCGATAGTTCGGACAGCCGAGCACGTCCATCCGCCTTGATCCGGGCGATGCGCAGGGAGTGGCCCTGGCCGTCCAGCGCCGCCTGCGCCTGGTCCCGCGCGATCCGGTAATTGCTGGGGTCGACCACGAACAGCACGTCGCCCTTGCGCACCGCCTGGTTGTCCTTGACCTTGAGCTCGATCAGTTTTCCGCTGACTTCCGGCGCGACCGTGACCGTCTCGACCCGCACGCGGCCGTCGCGGGTCCAGGGCGAGATCATGTAATGGCGCCACAGGGCCGTCGCTCCGAGGACGGCGGCGATCAGCGCGCAGGCGGTCAGGCCGAAGCGAAGGAGGGAGCGAAGGTGGGAGAAGGGTTTCATGGCAGATACACGGTTGCTGAGAGAACGAAGACGAACAGGCAGAGCTCGAACAGGGCCGGATGCCAGACCCGAGCGGACAGGCGCGCGCGCGCCAGCAGGCCGCGCAAGATGAAAAAGATCAGCGCGGCGCACAGGAGGTCGCCGACAAAGGGCGCGACATAGACTCCGAAAAGGTTCAGCTCATGGTTCATGCGCTTGCCGCCTGCTGGAAGAAGCGCGCGCGGCGCGCATAGAGTGCAGCGATGGACGACAGGGCCGCTTCAATCCGTATGGCGCGGGCCGCTTCCTCCGGCCGCTCGGATCGCCGGATTTCAAACCAGGCCCGCGCGGCGGCGAGCGCATCGAGCGCGTCGGCGCGGGACCGGCCGTCGGCGATGGGCCGGAGGCCGTTTTTGGCGACCGCCGTCGCCTCGGCGTCGGAGGCCAGCAGGTTGCGCATCCGAAACACCTCGCGGCCAAGGCGAAGGGCGTCGAAGGCGGCGCCCATGGCGGGATGGGCTTCGATATCGGCCGCGCGAAGCCGTGCGCTCAGCAGGCGCATGCGGTCATGCATCCGGCTCTCCCATTGGCGCGGGTCGATCGTCGCTTTGGAACGCAGCACAGCGAACAGGTCGCGCTGCACTTCGCGCAGCAAATGGCGCTTCAGGCGGCGGGCGTCCACCGGCAGGACGATCCGGTAGACCAGCGCCGTGATTATGCAGCCCAAAGTGATCGCGAAGGCATTGTTGAGGAAGACGGTCGGATCGAAGACCATCGGATTGGAGGGCGCGAGCAGCGTGATCAGGAAGACCGTGAAACCCTGGGCAAAAAAGGCCGCCGCCGGCGATGTCGCCGCAGCGGCGCCGAACGCCAGCGGCGGCGCGAGCCACATGGTGAGCAGGGCGAAGCTGTCAATCTGCGGCAGCACCCAAAGCAGATAGAACAGGCCGAGCAGCGCCGCCGCGGCCGTGCCCCAGGCGAATTGCACGAGATCCGAGGACGGGCGTTCGCGCAGGGCGAACAAGCCGATGGTGGGGACGACGCCCAGCATCATCATGGGGCCTTGCGGCCAGGCGAGGCCGATCCAGAGGGTTCCGGCGACGAGGACGGCGATGGCGGAGCGCGCCGCGTTCAACCGGGCCCAGGCCCAATCCAGATGGGTCGCATTGCGCAAGCCGCCTCCATCGCCGCGACCCGTTTCAAGCCGGATCAAACCTGCAAATCCCCGCGCCAGCACATCGAGGAAATCGCCAAGCTTGTCGGCCGCGATCAGCGTCGCCTCAGTCAAATCGCGCGCGTCATCCGAGCGCCGGGTGAAAAGAGCGTCGAGTTCGTCCGAGAGGCGGCGCAATTCCGAGGCCACCTGTTCGAGATCGCCCGGATCACGGCGCGCCAAGGCGGCGTCGGCCCTGGCGAGAAGCGCATCCGCTTCGCGCGCCCAATCCGCCGCTCGCGTTCCCGGACAGGCCGATTGAGCGAGAAAGTCGCGCAGTCCGGGCGCCGCGCTCAGGGCGCCATGCAACGCGGCGGCGGCGGCGCGCAGGGACGGCGCCGCCCCGGCGACTTCCGGCGTCTCCGCGACAGCGAAACGGATCGCGTCGTCGAGGCCGCCGAGACGCGTGCCGAGCTTGTGCAGGCGCGGCGCAAGCGCGCCGCCCGGCTCGGCCTGAAGCGCGGCGCGGCCGACAGCGACAAGATCGGTCAGCAAATCCCGCAGCAGGGCGTCAAGACGGCGTTGCGCCGTATGTCCCGTCAGAAGCGCGCCGACGAGACCGGAGACGATGACGCCGAGCCCGACGGCGCCAAGACGCGCCATGGCGATGGAAAAAACGCTCTCGGGCGCATCCGCAGCCGGCAGCGCGATCAGCGCGACCGTATAGCCCGCCAGGACCGCGCCATAGGACCGATGGCCGCGCAAAAGGGTCGAGGCGGCTGTGCAGAGCGCCATCCAGGCAGCAAGTCCCAGCAGGAACAGTTCGGGGGTCTGCGCGAAAAACGACATCAGCGTCAAGGCGGCAAGGCCGCCGAGAAAAGTGCCGCCGAGCCGGAAAAGACTCTTTTCGAGGATCATGCCCTGCACCGGATTGGCCACCAGCATCACGGTGGTCAAGGCCGAATAGGGCGTGTCTAGCTGAAGCAGGAAGGCGAGCCACAGGGCGATCAGGCCCGCGATCACCGTGCGCGCCGCATGCAGCGCCGCGGCGGGCGCGACAAGATGCGCGGCGAGCGCGCGCAAGCTGGCGATGGGCGCGATCAGCAGGGCCGCGAACGCCAGACGCGGCCAGTCTCGCGCTGAACTGGCGTCGCGATCGGCCGCGACGGGCGATGCAGGCAGCGTCATGCGCTATCCTTGAGGCTCTGCGCCAGATCCTGCAGCCGCTGCCCATTGTCGAAGATCTGGTCGAAAACCCGCATGCAGGTGGCGAGATCGCTTTCCGCGACCCCGGAAAGCAGCTCCCGACGCACTTTTTTCGCGACATCCGCGGTCAATTCGTAAATCTCCCGACCGGCCGGCGTCATGTGCAGGGTTTTGCCGCGGCGGTCGTGCGGGTCGTTCCGGCGCGTGACGAAGCCTTGCTGCTCCAGGCGATCGACGAGTTGACCGAGCGAGGGGCGCTCCATCTCCAGCGTCTCCGCCAGATCCTTGGGGCGGACGCCATCGCCAAGCTCGCCGAGATAGAACAGGGGGCGACAGGTCGCGGAGGTCAGCCCGAAACGGGAGAGTTCCGCATCCATGATCGCCCGCCAGCGGCGGGTGAGCAGGATCGCGCTATTGACGAATGCCTCTGGGGTCATGGAATGAGCCTAATGATAAGTAACAATATCATTAGTTGGCTAACTATATATCCAGATCGGCCTTGTCAAGGAATTTTGAAGACGTCCCGCAATTTTCGACGTGATATTGATGGTTGAAGCGTCTGCTAGGCGGGAGGCTGTTGCGATGGAATGGTGCGGCTTAAAGCGGCTGTTATGTCGGCCAGGAATTCGTACGATCGCAGACGCGCATGATGATCAAATACGGCCGATGCCACCATGAGTTCGTCGGCGTTTGTCCGATTGATAAAATCCTTCAGCTTCGCCTCGACCTTCCTTGGAGATCCGACAAAGGAGCAGGTCAGCATATTGGCTGCTCGCGCCCGTTCCGATGGCGAACCATAGGCCTCGATGTCATCGAGCGGCGGTTTCAGACAGCCGCGGGTTCCCCGGGCAATATCGATGACGCGCTGCTGGTTGGATGTAAAAAGACTGGCCGGCCCCCATTGGGTGGTCCGGTTTGAATGTTAGTGCATGACGAGCTGCGGCGCCAATGCCGGGGTGGCCGGCGAAGCTGGTCCGGATTGCGCAGCCGGCCATAGAACGGCTTCTGGAGCGGGCGGTTTATAGCCCA
>NZ_JAGRPM010000065.1 GCF_019449565.1 Rhodoblastus sp.
ATGTTCCGGATCGTCGGGCGACGCCTTGACCAGTCTTATTGCCTCTGCCGCACGCAGAGCTTGATCTTCTGACAGGGAAGGAAGATCCATGAACAATGTGGCGAACGCGGCTCGCGCGGGCTCCCCTTCGTTCAGCGCCGCTGCGACGCCCGTCAATCTTTCGACGAGATCGGAACAATCGACCGGGCTTTTCACGACATGGGCGAAAAGTCTGTTCAATTCATCGACGGGACGCGGCATGAAACCGCTCGCTGTCTTGGTCAGAAGTCGGATCGGGCCGATGGCAGGACCGTGCCGGTCGCATGAGACGCCGCTTGCGTCTCCGGCGGGCGCAAGACAACAACACGATGTTCCAGGAAAAGCTTCAGCAATCATCAAAACGAAATCCCGTTGCGGCAACTTACGGGCAAAAAAGAACATAGCACGAACATGATGTCAAGACCGCGAACCGTCAACGAGCATCTGTGGCCTTGATCGATGGGAGTCGTTCTTGTCAGGAGAACAATCGCTTCGGCCGCGCCACAAGCCAAACGCCGCCCATTATGGTCATCGCCAATCCCGCCAACGTAATTACACTCGTTGGATGAAAGGGAATCTCTCTCCAATGTGGACCGACGATGTCGGCCGTGTCGAAAGGCTCATCGGCATAGAGGCATAGAACCAGAGCCGCGTTGTTTTGCAGCATTTCCAGCTCGATTTTGTCTGCAAGCGCGCGAACGCGGGCGCGATCGCCCTCCATGGTCAGGAGATGCATGAGAAGCGCGCGCGTCCCCGCCAGATAAGCGTGGCTGCATTCATTGAACGGGCTGCTCTCGTCATTGACGCTGCCCGGAATCATGCCCCACATGCAGGCGAAAGATTGGAGATGGATATAGCCCTGCAAACGCCTCATCGTCGGGTCGGTCGGCGTCTGCTCGGAAGCCAGCTCAAGAATCTCCGATCGATGCGCGGCTATGACGGCCATCTGGCCATGGGTCAGGGCGCTGATTGACAGCCCCTTGACAGGGCCCTCATGTGTCAAGCCTCGATGATGCGCCGAAGCGGGAGAGATCGGCGGCGCCGCTAGGAACAATCCTGCCGCCGCCATGAAGAGCTTGAAAAGAAGCGACGTTTTCATCCCTTTAGCCGCGAGGGCGGGCCGACGGGGAGTCATTTCGGCTCGGACCCGGCTCGCATCGGGCCAATGGAGGACAAGGTCCAGCGCCCTCGGTCGCCGCTGAGCCGCGTCACCGACAAGGGCGACACGTCAATGCGCCAGAAGGAGCGCGGCCCGGCCTCGATGGCATGGACGATCGCGGCGCGTATGACGGAAGCATGGGTGACGGCGACGGTCAGACCCGACTCGCCGCTTTGCGCATCCAGCCATTGCGCGACGCGAGACAGAAGATCCTGAACGGCTTCGCCGCCATGAGGGGCGGCGTCGGGAGTCTTCAGCCATTCAGCGAGGGCTTGCGGTTCTTCCGCCTGCACTTCGGCCAGCGTGCGGCCGGCCCAGCGGCCGTAATCGCATTCGCGCAGCATGGGCTCCGGCGTCGCGTCGAGTTTCATGGCTTCCGCAGTCTGCCGCGCCCGAAGGCTGGGGCTGACGAAACAGCGATCCGCATGCTGAAGATTGTGACGAAGGCCAGACAGTTTTTGACGCGTGAGATCGTCGATCTGTTCGTCGCCCGGAAATCCGGCATTGCGGTTGGCTGAGGTCGGGGCGTGGCAAAGCAGTCTTAAACGAGTGGTCATGTTTCAACCGCTCGCCGCGCCCCAGGGTTCATTCGGCGGAACGCCCTGTTCATAAGGCCGCAGGTTTCAGCCGCAATCCATTTTCGGCGATCGCGGCGCGTTCCGTCCAGGCGCCAAAGGCAAGTCCAAGGATAGCCCACATGATCATTTGCGCCCCCAAAGACGCAATTCTGAACTGCCAGAGCAAGTCCGCCGGAAAAGCTTCCGGCACTTCATTGACGCCGGGAAGCGCCAATGACACTCCGGCCATGACGGCGATATAGCTGGCGGCGGCGATCAAGGCGGCGTTCCACGCGCCAAAGCGGGGATTGAGCCGCAGGCGCAGCATTCCCGCCGCGATCATCGCCGCAAGCGAGATCAGGATCATGACGAAATACAAGCTCGTGCGGATCGCGATCGTGTCGGCAAGGCCGACCGAAGGCGGGTTGGCGGGATATTTGAGGCTCGGAACGATATAGACGGCGACAAGCCCCGCCGCCGCCAGCAAAGCCGATGTGGCCCTTGGGCCGAAATCGCCCATCCGGCCATATGCCAGAGCGAAAACGAGCGCGAAAAGGCCGCCGAAGGCTGTGCTATAGACCATGACGCCGGTCAGGAGACCGAAGCTGGCTTGCACCTCTCGACTGACCAGTTCGGGTTCGGCCTCCTCTTTCGGCAGAGCGACGCCTTTGGCCTTGGCCTCGGCCGCTTTGGCCTGAGCCTTGGCCTCGTCCATGGCCGTTTCGAAGGCGATGGCGCGATCCACCTGCGGTTCGCCGACGATTTTCAAAAAACCGAAGGACAAAAGTCCGGCGAGGAGGCCGACCAGCATCCCGCGTGTGAGCAATTTTCCAACCATGATGGCGATCCCTTCAGGGCAGCGCAAATCCCGACCCGACCGCCAAGCGGTCTCGGGCCTTCCCATGGGCTTCAATTTTCAGATCAGAAAGACCGGCGACGATCTCTCAGACGCCCCTCTGCCTCAGTGGCAGGGGAAGCCAAGAAGATGACGGCCGTCATGCACGAATTCATGCACATACATGCCCTTGAACAAGGACGCGGCGCCCTGTTCGGCTCCGATGAAATAAATCGCCAGCATCAGCAGCAAGCCGCCGAAAATCGCCCAAGGCAGAACTTCGCGGAGCGGAAGGGCGACAGCATGGGCCTGCGGCGAATAGGTAAGGGTCGACATAAAAAAAACTCCTTGGATTTCGCGTCCAGTTCGAGGCTGCGTGATCGTGAGAGGGGTCTGACTACAGCCCGGCTTCGATTGCCGGGTCATTACAGTGGCGCGACCGTGCCGGAATCTCACCGGCTTCCGCACCTCACGAAGATGCAGCTTTCAGCTATACACTTATTTCAGTTCCGCGAGCAAGTCGCGGAGGGCGTTTCAGCCGCCGGCATCGCTCTAACGCCAAGCGGGGGATTCTGACCGCTGGACTCTGGCCAATCCTCCCTTGCCGTCCCATATTGCAGGCATGGCGAAAAAACCTTCTTCCCGCGGCAAGGCCTCAAAACCTGACGTGAAGCCGCTCGGCGATCATCTTGCCGCCTTGCTGAACCCGGCCCTCGTCGGCAAGGGTTTTGAAGAGGCCGCCTCGCCTTATCTCGCCGAGCCCCTTAGCGCGGAAGAAGCCGCACGATACGGACTCGGGCAGGAACCCGAGATCACGCGCGAAAAGCCGCGCCGCCGCGCTCCCGCCCGCGAAGAATTCCAGACCGCTTCCGGCGCCACGGCGGACGTTTTGCAAGACCTGCTGGAAAAGGGCGATCCCAATCTCCGCGACGCCAAGCCCTGGACTCCGCACCGCCCGGACCGGCCCGAAAAATCCGAGGGCGGCGTCAAATTCGAACTCGTGTCGGAATATCAGCCGGAGGGCGACCAGCCGCGCGCGATCGAGGAGCTGGTGGCAGGGCTGAACGCGCAGGAGCGCGATCAGGTGCTTCTCGGCGTCACCGGCTCCGGCAAGACCTTCACCATGGCTCAGGTGATCGCCCGCACGCAGCGGCCCGCGCTGATTCTTGCGCCCAACAAGACCCTCGCCGCCCAGCTTTACGGCGAGTTCAAGAGCTTCTTCCCCAATAATGCGGTGGAATATTTCGTTTCTTATTATGATTATTACCAGCCGGAAGCCTATGTGCCGCGCACGGACACCTTCATCGAGAAGGAAAGCTCGATCAACGAGCAGATCGACCGGATGCGCCATTCCGCCACCCGCGCCTTGCTCGAACGCGACGACGTAATCATCGTCGCCTCCGTGTCCTGCATCTACGGCATTGGCTCGGTCGAGACCTATACGGCCATGACCTTCTCGATCAAGACCGGCGAGAAGCTCGACCAGCGGCAATTGCTGCAAGACCTCGTGGCGCTGCAATACAAGCGCACGCCGGATTTCGCGCGCGGCAATTTCCGCGTGCGCGGCGATACGGTGGAAGTCTTTCCGGCCCATTACGAGGACCGCGCCTGGCGCATCACCTTCTTCGGCGACGAAGTGGAATCGCTGGCCGAATTCGATCCCCTGACCGGCAAGAAGATGCAGGACCTCGAACTGGTCAAGTTCTACGCCAATTCGCATTATGTCACGCCGCGCCCGACCCTGTTGCAGGCTGCGGATTCCATCAAGAAGGAGCTGCGGCAACGGCTCGACGAGTTGCACGCCTCGGGGCGCCTGGTCGAAGCGCAGAGGCTTGAACAGCGCTGCCTGTTCGATCTCGAAATGTTGCAAGCCACCGGCTCCTGCGCCGGCATCGAGAATTATTCGCGCTATCTCACCGGCCGCCGCCCCGGCGAGCCGCCGCCGACCCTGTTCGAATATCTGCCCGATAACGCCATCGTCTTCACCGATGAAAGCCATGTCACCGTGCCGCAGATCGGCGGCATGTATCGCGGCGACTTCCGCCGCAAGGCGACGCTGGCCGAATATGGCTTCCGCCTGCCCTCCTGCCTCGACAACAGGCCGCTGCGCTTCGAGGAATGGGACGCGATGCGCCCGCAGACGGTCAATGTCTCGGCGACGCCGGGCGATTGGGAAATGAACCAGACCGGCGGCGTCTTCGTCGAGCAGGTGATCCGCCCGACCGGCCTGATCGACCCTCCGGTCGAAGTGCGCTCGGCCCGCACCCAGGTCGACGACCTGCTCGGCGAGGCGCGCGACATGGCCCTGCGCGGCTTCCGCACCCTGGTCACCGTGCTGACCAAGCGCATGGCGGAAGACCTCACCGAATATCTGCACGAGCACGGCGTGCGCGTGCGCTACATGCATTCCGATATCGACACAATCGAGCGCATCGAGATCATCCGCGACCTGCGTCTCGGCGCCTTCGACGTGCTGGTCGGCATCAACCTGCTGCGCGAAGGCCTCGACATTCCGGAATGTGCGCTGGTCGCCATTCTCGACGCCGACAAGGAAGGCTTTTTGCGCAGCGAGACGTCGCTGGTGCAGACCATCGGGCGCGCGGCGCGCAATGTGGACGGCAAGGTCATTCTCTATGCCGATCGCGTCACCGGCTCGATGGAGCGCGCCATGGGCGAGACCACGCGCCGCCGCGAAAAGCAGCTCGCCTGGAACGCCGAGCACGGCATCACCCCGGCGACCATCAAGCGCGGCATCGCCGACATTCTCGGCTCGGTCTATGAGCAGGATCATGTCAGCGTGGATGTCGGCCTCGCGGCGCCGGCCATCGGCCATAATTTCGAGGCCACAATCGCCGATCTGGAAAAGAAGATGCGCGCGGCGGCGAGCGATCTGGATTTCGAGACCGCCGCGCGGCTGCGCGACGAGATCAAGCGCCTGCAGGCGGTGGAGCTGACCGTCTCCGACGATCCGCTGGCGCGCCAGAGCGACGTGGACGCCGGTGGCGGCGCCTTCCTCGGCGCGAGCAAATATGGCGCGGCCGCCAATCTGCCTCCGTCCCGCATCCACAAGCCCACCGACGAGGATATGGGGCCGCATAATTTCGGCGGCGGCGAGGCGCGGCCCAAAGCCTCCGCAAGCTGGAAGCACAAGGGCAAGCGGCGCTGAGCATCGCTTGCTTGCGAAGCTGCGCGGGCGGATAATCCCGGAAAAACACCGGGAGGACGCCATGCTTGGACTGATGCAGCGGCGCGAGCTGCTGATTTCGTCGCTGATCGCCCATGCAGCGCGGCATCATGGCGAGGCGGAAGTCGTCTCCCGCCGCGACGACGGCCGGATCGCCCGCACCACCTATGCCGAGCTCGAAACACGCGCCCGGAAGCTTGTAAGCGTGTTGCGCGACCTCGGCGTCGCGTTCAGCGACCGCGTCGCCACTTTGGCCATGAACAGCGACCGCCATCTTGAGCTTTATTACGCCATTTCCGGCATGGGGGCGGTCTGCCACACCATCAATCCGCGCCTGTCGCAGGACGACATCGCTTATATCGTCGACCATGCCGAGGATGGCTTCATTTTCACCGATCCCGCTTTCCTGCCCATCGTCGCCGCCGTCGCGCCAAGGGTCGCGCATGTCCTGCGCGGCGTGATCGCGCTGTGCGAACCGGACGAAATCCCGGCCTGCGAACTGCCGCCGGAGATCGCCCTCTATTGCTACGAAACGCTGCTGGACCAGGCCCGCGACGCGCCCGACTGGCCCATTTTCGCCGAAGAGACGGCCTCGGCGCTCTGCTATACGTCCGGCACGACCGGCAAGCCCAAGGGCGCGCTTTATTCGCATCGCTCGACCGTACTTTACGCCATGGCCACCAATGCGCCGGATGTATTCGGGCTGCGCGCGACGGATCGCGTGCTGCCTGCCGTGCCGATGTTCCATGTCAACGCCTGGGGCCTGCCCTATGTCGCGCCCATGGCCGGCGCGTCTCTCCTCATGCCGGGGCGCCATCTCGATCCGGTCTCGCTACTCGCCCTGCTGAACGACGAGCGCGCGACCTTCTCAGTGGGCGTGCCGACCGTCTGGCTCAATCTGATCGGCCACATGCGCCAGACCGAGGAAAGCTTCGAGACGCTGCAACGGATTCTCGCCGGCGGCGCGGCCTTCCCGCGCGCGCTGATTGCGGAATTCGAGCAGCGCGGCGTCAGCGTGAGGCATGGCTGGGGCATGACCGAAAGCAGCCCGATCGTGACCGCCAATGCGCCCAAGCCGACGACCGCCGCGCTCGATGCGGAGGCCCTGCTCGATCAGCAGGCCAAACAGGGACGCGTCGTCTATGGCGCGGACGTGCGCGCCGAGAATGAGGCCGGCGAAGTTCCGCGCGACGGCGTCACCCAAGGCAATCTGGCGCTTCGCGGCCATTGGGTGGCGAATGGCTATTACCTCCTGCCTGAGACCGAGATCGCTCCCGACGCCTGGTTCCCGACCGGCGACGTCGGCGTCGTCGACGCCGAAGGCTATGTCCTGCTCACCGACCGCACCAAGGACCTGATCAAATCCGGCGGCGAGTGGATCAGCTCCATTGCGCTGGAAAATATCGCCGTCGGCCATCCCGACGTCGCGGAAGCCGCGGCCATCGCCGAGCCGGACGAGAAATGGGGCGAGCGCCCGCTGCTGGTCGTGGTCCCGCGCACCGGCCACGAGCCACAGCCCGAGGACGTGCGCGCCTTTTTCAACGGCAAGGTGCCAAACTGGTCGATCCCCGACCGCGTCATCATCGCCGAGGAACTGCCCCACGGCGCGACCGGCAAGATACTCAAGTCCGAACTGCGGCGGATTTATACGCCGCGCGAGGGGTGAGCTTTACTTCGCCGCCGTCGCGACCGGAAAAACCGTTTCCCAGCCGCCGCCGAGCGCCTTGAACAATTGCACGAGGTCGAGCCCCAGATTGGTGGTGCTTTCGGCCAGCCTTTGTTCCGCAAGCAGCGCGGTGCGCTGGGCGTTCAGGACGTTGATATATTCGGTCACGCCCTGCTTGTAGCGCGTGCGGGCGATGTCCAGCGCCCGGCCCGCATGTTCGACTTGCGCCTTGAGGCGGGCGTTGCGCTCACGCTCAAGCCTGTGCGCTGTCAGGGCATTGATAACATCATGCCAGGCTTGCAGCACCGTGCGGTGATAGAGCAAAGCCGCCTCCTGCTGCTGCGCCGTCCGCAATTCCACCGTGTTCTGGAGACGACCGGCGTTGAAGATCGGCAGCGAGACGCTGGGGCCGAAATTATATTGCAGCGAATTTGCCTGCCACATTTTCGGCAGCGTGAGCGAATCGAAGCCGACCACGCCATTGAGTTGCACGGTCGGATAGAAAGCAGCGACGGCCACGCCGATATTGGCCGTGGCTTCGTGCAATTGCGCCTCGGCCGCGCGAATGTCCGGGCGCCGCCGCGCCAGTTCCGACGGCACGCCGACCGGCGCGACCGGCGGCGTCAGCGGCAATGCGCGCGGCGAGCCGAGCTTCGCCCGCAAGGCGCCCGGCGGCTCATCGAGCAGGAAGGAGAGCGCGTTGATCAGCTCGGATTCCTTCTGCTCCAGCGCGGGCAGCTCCGCCTTCACGGATTCGATCTGGGCGGCCGCGTTTTCGGTGTCGAGCGCGCTTTGCACGCCCGAGCGCTGGCGCTCCTGCGTCACCTGCAACACGTCTTCGCTGATCTTGAGATTGTCGCGCGCGATGCCGAGTTGCACCTGGGCGCCGCGCAGGGAGAAATAGTCGCGCGCCACCTCCGCCAGGGCCGAGACGAGCGCGCCGCGCCGCTGCTCGGCGCCCGCCTGCACGGTCGCGTCGGCGGATTCAACCTGACGGCGGACATGGCCCCACAGGTCCAGCTCCCATGAGGCGTCGAAGCCAGTATAGTAATCAGTTATCGGCTGGATCGAGAAATTCTGGCCGGCCGGAACGAGCGGCGCAAACAGGCTGACGAGGCCGTTTTGGCTGAAATTCTCGCGATTGACCTTGGCGTCGCCATTGACGCTCGGCAATTGCGCCGCGGCGGCGACATTGCGCTGGAACCGGCTTTCCGCCAGCCTGATCGTCGCCGCGCGGACGTCGAGATTGGCTGCTGCGACTTGAGATTCGAGATCTGTCAGGGTTCGGTCATGGAATATCGCCCACCAGTTTGGGTCGGGCGGCGCGGTCAGCGAGCCGCTGGCGTCCGGCGCGGCAAAGGACCTTGACGGCAGGCCGGTTTCGGGCGGCGCGAATTCCGGGCCGACCGAACAGGCGGCGAGCAGCGACAGGCCCGCCAGCGCACAAAACGGGCGCAAATGCCGAAACAGGGAGCGCTTGCCGATCAATGCGCCGCTCCCGGTTTGCCATCGGATTTGCGTCCCGTCATCAGGAAGCAGAAGGGCACGACGGCAAAAGCCACAAAAGCACAAGCAACGAATGTGTCGGAATAGGCCATGATCGCGGCCTGCGTCCGGATCAGGCGATAGATCTGCCCCATGGCCATGTCATGCGCCACTGTCGCGGAATGGCCCATCGCCTTGAGGGCATTGGCGTAAGTGGCGACCAACTCGTTGAAAGGCTGATTGAACACCGTGGCGTGTTCGGTCAAATCATGTTGATGGGTCTGGGCGCGTTGGGTGATATTGGAGGTCGAAAGCGCGATGCCGACCGATCCGGCCACATTGCGGAACATGGCGAACAGCGCCACGCCATCCGGCGTGAACTCCCGAGACAAGGTCATATAGGCGACGGTGCTGATCGGCACGAACAGAAAGGCCAGGGCCGCCGTCTGGAACAGGCGCATCCCGACCAATGTGCCGAAATTGACATTCGCCGCCAGATGGCTCGAATAAAGCATCGAGAAACCCATGATGGTGAAGCCGACCGCGATGAGATTGCGCGCCGGCGTCACCTTCAGCAACCGCCCGACGAAGGGAATGAGCGCCATCACCACGAAACCGCCCGGCGACAGGATCAGGCCCGCCCAGGTTGCGTTATAATTTAGATATTGCTGCGCCAATTGCGGAATCATCACGGCGCTGGAGTAAAGAATGCCGCCCGTCGCCGCGATCATCAGGCAGCCTGTGGCGAAATTGCGGTCCTTGAACACGTCGAGATGGACAATGGGCTTGCGCGCAACGAGCAGCCAGCCGATCGCGCCCAGGATTCCAAGAAAAGCCATCAGGGCCATGAGCTGGATGAAGGGCGAGTTGAACCAGTCGTCGTCGGAGCCGCGATCCATCATCACTTCGAGACAGCCGAGTCCAATGGTGATGAGCGACAGGCCGATGAAGTCCAGGCCCCGGCTTTTGCGCTCCTTGACCCAGGGCGGGTCCTCGACCAGCGCCATGACCAACACAACCGCGACAATGCCGACCGGGATGTTGAGAAAGAAGATCCAGCGCCACGAGGCCTGATCGGTGATGAAGCCGCCGAGCGTGGGGCCGAGCACCGGCGCGACAATGGTCGCCAGGGCCGCGACTCCGAAAGCCGCGCCGCGCCGCGCGGGCGGAAAGGTGTCGATGATGATCGATTGCTGATTGGGCTGCATGCCGCCGCCAAAAAAGCCTTGGGCGAGGCGGAAGACGATCAGCTGGCCGAGGCTCGTCGCCACGCCGCACAGGAATGAGCAGACAGTGAACATGGCGATGCAGATGACGAAATAGCGCTTGCGGCCCAGAAGATCGCCGAGCCAGCCCGAAATCGTCAGGACGATGCCATTGGCGACGAGATAGGACGTCAGCGCCCAGGTCGCCTCGTCGGCGCTGGCGGAAAGACTGCCGGCGATATGGGGCAGCGCGACATTGACGATGGTGGTGTCGAGCACCTCCATGAAGGTCGCGAGGGTCACCGCGACCGCGATCAGCCAGGGATTTCCGCGCGGCTTCCATTCGCCGTGCGTGGACGCCGCCGCGTCGCTCATTTCAACGCCACCGTGGGAACGACCGAAAGGCCAAGCGGCAGCGGCCGTTCAGGATCAAGCCCGCTGTCGATCGCGATCTTTACGGGCACGCGCTGCACCACTTTCACGAAATTGCCGGTGGCGTTTTCCGGCGGGAAGGCGGTGAATTTCGTTCCGGAGCCCTGCTGTATGCTGTCCACATGGCCTTCCAGCTTCAGATCGGGGAAGGCGTCCACCTCGATATTCACCTTCTGCCCGGGACGCATCCTCTTGAGCTGGCCTTCCTTGAAATTGGCGGTCACCCAGCGCTCCGGCCCGACAATGGCGAAAAGCTGCTGGCCGGGCGCGACATAATTGCCCAACTCGACATTGCGCTTGGTGATCCAGCCGTCCTGCGGCGCGCGAAGCTCGGTCCAGGAGAGATTGAGTTCGGCCTGATCCAGCCGCGCCTGCGCCTGCTGGACCGCGCCCTGAAGCTGGCCGATCTGCTTCTCGATCTCTCCGACGCGCTGCGGCACAGGCGACGCCTGCACCACCTGCGCCTCGGCCAGCGCCACCTGCGCTTTGGCCTGCTCCATCGCCGCCTTGGCCGCGTCCACGTCCTGCGCCGAGGTGGCGAGCTTGCTGAGCGAACGCTGGCGGTCGTAATCCGCCTGGGCCTTGGCCAAAGTCGCCTTGGCGGAGGCGAGCTGCGCCTGCGCCTGCGCCAGCAGCGCGGGGAAATTCTTCTGCGCGACCTCGAAGCCATTTTGCTGCGCGGCGAGTTGCGCCTTGGCCGAAGCCAGAGCGCCGGCGGCGAGATCGCGCTCGAACTGATATTGCCGCGGGTCGATCCGCAGCAGCTCCTGGCCCTGTTTGACGAATTGATTGTCCGCCGCGTCGAGCGAAACGACATTGCCCGAGACGCGCGGCGAAATCATCATCGCCCGGCCGTCGGTATAGGCGTCGTCGGTGGATTCGATATTGCGGCCCGAGTACCAGAGGTAGGATCCGCCCAGCGCCAATGCCAGAACCACGCCGAGCCCGACCGGCTTGAGCCGCGCGGCCCGCCGATTCCGCGCCTCGTCGCGGGGATCGATCGCCGCCGGCTCCAACGATTGCGTATTCGTCACCCCGATACTCCGGCCCGCTTGCCGTTTCGGCATAAACCAAATGGCGACGCTTGTCTTGAGCCTTCGAGCCGACTTGGCGCAAAGCGAAATTGCGCTCCCGCAACGGCGTCCAGAAAAGCCGAAGCCCGGCGCAGGCCGGGCTTCGATCTTGAGCTGGAGGCTCGGCGCGGATCAGGCGTCCGAGGCCGCCGCTTTCCGGCCGCGAGACGGCAGAAGCTTCTGGACGATCCCTTCGAGCGGGTCCCCGGCCGGGCCGGAGCCGACCAGCAGGGGCAGGCCAAGAATCGCGCGCATTTTTTCGAGCGTCTTGAGGGTCTGCGGATCCATCTCGTCAGGGGAGCCGGCGATGAATTCGACGGTGGCGATCGCCCGCTGGCGGTCCTCGAAATCCGTCAGCAGGTGCGGCAGCGTCGCGATGGCCCGCTCCGGCGCGAATTCGACCACGATCGTCTGTTCGCGGATCAGGGCGTTGCGCTTTTCGGCGCCGAGCGAGGCGAAAGGCTCGTCCCTGCTGAGCACCTTCGCGGAACGCTCGAGACGATCGCGCCGAACCGCGCCGCGCGATTCCGCCATCAGGATCAACATGCGGATCACCGCGACCTCGAAGCCGCCGCGATCGATCGCCAGCAGTATCTCCTCGACCTCCGGCAAATGCGCCAGTTCGCCCGGATCAAGCCGCTTGCGCTGATAGGCGTTGGGGGCGCCGAGGCGCAGCATGGCCGGCTGGCCGTAGATCCCGAAGAAGGTCATTTCATAGGCGGCGTCGCGAATGTCGCGCCAGAAGTCGAAGGTCTGGACGACGCTGTCGGCCCAGACTTTCTCAATACCGAGGAACGGATTGCCGCTTTCCGCCGGCTGGCGCGCTTTGGCGACGTTTTCCGCCGCCTGCGCGACGAATTTCATCACCGGGTTTTCGTCCGCGAAGATGCGCCGTTGCACGCGCGACGGATGGGTCTTGCGCAGGAATTCTGCGGTCTGCCCGTTGAAGCTGGCCTGGACCATCGGGCGCACGCCCATGTCATAGATTTCGCTGGCCATTTCCGACAGGCGCGACACGGTGGCGAACATTTTCTCGTCGTCGCGCGAATCGTCGAAGCCGGCCAGATCGCTCATCTTGCGCTCGCGGAAGCTGACGAGGAAATGCGCGTCGACGCCTTCGCCCGTCTGCTCGTCAATGACCATTTCGTAAAGGCCGGGCGCGAGCGCCTCGATGGTCTTCAAGGTGGAGGTCACTTCGGCATGTTCCTTCTTCGCAATGGAAGAGGAGACGAAAATGCCGAGATGGCCGACCTTGTCATGCAGCATGTAGATGATGCGCTGGCCCCGGATGCGGATTTCATGCTCGTCGACGAAGGTGTCCACGATCCAGTTCAGCGCCTGCTCGGGCGGGGTGATGTTGTCGCCCTTCGAGGCGAAGACGATGATCGGCGAGCGGATGCTGCGCAGATCGAGCCGGCGGCCGCGTTCGATGCGCGCCTCGCCGCGCGACAGACGGTTGCCGACGAAGATCTGCTCGACGATCCAGTGGATTTCGGACTCGTTGAGATAATGGAAGCCGCCCCACCAGCGCTCGAAATCGAGGAAGCTGTGGCGCGATTTCTCGACATTGGCGAAGAGGTCGTAATATTTGCCGAAGAAATTGCGGCCCGGATTGAGCTGCTCGAAATTCGAGACGAGATTGGCGCCGTCGAAGACGCCGCCGCCGATGTCGGACAGGATCAAGGCCGGCAGGATGCCGCCGAGCAGGCCGCCGTTGTAACGCATCGGATTTTCGCCCTTGCGTCCGGACCAGGCCGCGACCGGGGCGCCATTGATCACCAGCGGACCGGTAATGTCGGGATTGGCCGCCGCGAGCACCAGCGTCGCCCATCCGCCTTGGCAATTGCCGACGACGATCGGCTTGGGCGCCTCGGGATGGCGGCGGCGGATTTCGGCGACGAATTTGGCTTCAGCGCGCATCACGTCGGCGAGCGTCTGCTCGGGCTCGGGCATCGGCCGGAACACGGCGAAATAGACCGGATGGCCGCCATGAAGGGCGACGCCGACCTGGCTGTCCTGCTTGAAGCCGCCGATGCCCGCGCCATGGCCCGCGCGCGGGTCGATGATCAGATAGGGACGCTTCCAGTCGAAAACCTCGACGCCCTCCGGCGGCTTGATCTTCAGGAGCACGTAATTGACCGGCGGGGACAAGTCCTTGCCGTCGAGCGCGACCTCGTAATCATAGATCAGGACGGGCGGGGTGCCGGCGGCCTCATGCGCGATATCATTGTTGCCGCGCTCGCGCAGGACGTCGAGCGTCAGGACATAGCGCTCGCCCGCGTCGCGGGCGTAGGCGCGCGCC
The DNA here is from genome assembly GCF_019449565.1 of Rhodoblastus sp. GTDB lineage: Bacteria > Pseudomonadota > Alphaproteobacteria > Rhizobiales > Beijerinckiaceae > Rhodoblastus. The sequence goes on from NZ_JAGRPM010000065.1 coordinate 13,917, forward strand.
TCCTTGAGCAGTTCGCCATGATTGGCGGCGTCCTGCAAGCGGTTGAGCAGCGGATTCAGCTGCTCCCAAGCGCCGCGGAGGCGCTGGCCGTGGGTCCGGGTGATCTTCTGCACATGCGCGCTGAGGATCGCGCCAAGATTCTGCGCCTGCGCCGCCTGGGTCGAGCCGTCTTCAGCCTCGCGGCGGAAGATGTTTTCGGGGCTATAGGTCGAGGTCATGGGGCATTCCTTCAGGAAATGGCGGGAACGAGCGGCTGCTTCAGGCCGAGGAGTTCCGAGGTATGGGCGGCGATCATGCGTTCTTCGTCGGTCTTCAGGACCAGCGCGACGACGGGCGAGCCCTTTTCGGAGATGACGCGTTCATTGGCCGCATTGGCCTCCGCGTCGATCTGGATGCCGATCCACTCCATGTTTTCGAGAATGGACCGGCGGACGTGGACGGCGTTCTCGCCAATGCCGCCGGTGAACACGATACAATCCAGGCCGCCAAGCATTGCGCAGAGGCCGCCGATCTCGCGGCGCACGCGCCGAACGAAATAGGCGATCGCGTCCTTGGCGGATTGTTCGCTCGAAGCTTCGAGCACGCGCATGTCATGCGAAATGCCCGACATGCCCTTGAGGCCGGAGTTCTTGTAGAGCAGGTCGGTGATCTCGGCCGCGCTCATCTTTTTCTCGGCCATCAGATAGAGCACGACGCCGGGGTCGAGCTGGCCGCAACGTGTGCCCATGGGCAGGCCATCGAGCGCCGTGAAGCCCATGGTCGAGGCGACCGATTTTCCGGCGTGAATGGCGCAGAGCGAAGCGCCATTGCCAAGATGGGCGACAATCACTTTTCCGCGCGCCAGAACCGGCTCCTCATGACGCAGGATTCGATGGATGAATTCATAGGACAGGCCGTGAAAGCCGTAGCGGCGCACGCCCTCGTCATAATATTGGCGCGGCAAGGCGAATGTATCGGCAAGATAGGGATGCCTGCGATGGAAAGCGGTGTCGAAACAGGCTACCTGCGCAGCCTTGGGGAAAGCTTCGATCGCCGCCTCTATTCCCGCGAGATTATAGGGCTGGTGCAAGGGCGCCAGCGGCTCGAAGGTGTGAAGAATGCGGAAATTCTCGGCGTCGATGAGCAAAGGCTCGGAATAGATCGGCCCGCCATGGACGACGCGGTGGCCGACGCCGACGACATTGCCGCCGTGCTCTTCCTTCTCCATCCAGTCCAGCACCGCCGTCAGCGCCACCTTGTGATCGACCGCATGATGGGATTGATCGAGCGCGAACTGCGTCTTGTCGCCATTGCTCTTCTTCGCCGTGAAGGTCGCGTTGGCGCCGATGCCGTCGATGAGGCCGAGCGCGAGCGGGATCAGCTGGCCCTCCGCGATCTCATACACCGAGAATTTGACCGAGGAGGATCCGGCGTTGATGGTCAGAATAATGTCGGCCATTTTCTTCCTTTTTCCATGCCCCCGGGGCGGCCGAGGCGGCGCGCATGGGAGAGAGCGGCTCGCGTCCGGGGCGCCGCCGTCGAATGATTGTCGCGTCAGCGCGGCCTTACTCGGCCGCGAGCGCCTTGGACTCCACCGGGCCGGCATAAGCGCGGCCGTTCTGGCGCCAATAATTATAGAGCTGCGCCAGGGCGCAGGAAACGAGACGCGCCTTGTCATTGTCGGCGCGGCTGGTGAGCATGACCGGGGCGGAGGCGCCGACGACGAGGCCGGCGGCCTCGGCATGGGCGACGAAAGTCAGTTCCTTGGCCAACATGTTGCCCGATTCCAGATTGGGCGCGATCAGCACATTAGCGTGGCCGGCGACCAGCGAGGCGATGCCCTTGGTGCGCGCCGCATCCACGTCGATGGCGTTGTCCATGGCCAGCGGGCCGTCGACGACGCCGCCTTTAATCTGGCCGCGTTCGGCCATTTTCGACAGGATCGCGGCGTCGAGGCTCGACGGAATGGCGGGATTGACCGTCTCGACCGCCGAGAGCACGCCGACCTTCGGCTCGACGCCGCAGGCGAGCGCGAGATCGATGGCGTTCTGGACGATATCGACCTTGGTCAGGAGATCCGGCGCGATATTGATCGCGGCGTCGGAGACGAACAGCAGATCATCGAGGGTGAGCGTGTCGAGCACGAAGACATGGCTGATACGGCGCCCCGTGCGCAGGCCGCCATCTTTCTTGACGACGGCGGCGAGCAGATCGTCCGAATGCAGATCGCCCTTCATCACCGCGCCGGCCTCGCCCGCGCGCACCATGGCCACGGCCTTGTCGGCGGCGGCGCGATGGTTTTTCTCCTCGATGATCCTGAAGGGCGAAAGATCCGCCTCCAGCTCCAGCGCCGCCTCGGCGATGCGCTCCGGATCGCCGATGAAGATCGGCTCGATCAGGCCCTTCTCGAACGCCAGCAGCGGGCCATTGAGCGCATTATGGCTCTCGGGGCAGACGACGACGGTCTTCAGACGCGGCAATTGCGCGGCCAAAGCCAGCAGGTGGGAGAAATGATCCTTCTTATCCATGATGAGGGCCGGCAGCTCGCGCACCGGAGTCTCGACATTGCGGATCGGCGCGTCGATCAGGGCCGTTCCCTTGCAGACGAGTTCGCCCTTGCCATTGGCGATGACGGTCTCGAAAACCACAGTCGGCTCAGCGCGCTTTTCGCGGCAGGTTACCGTCACCCGCAGGCGGTCGCCGACATGAACGCGGTTGAGAAATTCGAAATTCTGCTCCCGATAGAGCGTGCCCGGGCCGGGCAGGATATTGCCGAGAACGGCCGAAATCAGCGACCCGACCCACATGGACGGCGCGATCGGCGCGTCCGCGACCGGCGCGTCCTCGTCGGAGGGCAGCATCAGCGGATTAACATTGCCGGAGACATGGGCGAAAAGAAACAGGTCGCGGTCGGCGCAGACGCGCTCAATCGTGGCCGTGTCGCCCACCTGCAGCTGGGCCCAGGTCTTGTTGGAAATGGTTTTGGCCGTCTTCATGAATAGCCTCGCAATGGAGAAAGGTTCGGAACGCTCGCCGTACCGCCGACGCCTTCGCCGGCTTTCGCGCTCAAGCAGCCCGAACGGTACGGACCGATGGGCCGCCCCTGCAATGATTGCTGGCGGCCGACGCGCCAATGCGTGCCGCGAATCCTGATTTGCTGCACCGCAATATAAGCCATAAATGATGACAAGCCAATGAACGAAAGTCGCACTTCATATGGCGGTTTATGAATTCAGACCACGACCGTGAGATTTTTCGCAGCGCGGGTCACCCCGGTATAAAGCCAGCGCTCGCGGTTTTCGCGAAAGGCCCAGCTCTCGTCGAACAGCACGACATTGTCCCATTGCGAGCCCTGCGCCTTGTGGACGGTGAGCGCATAGCCGTAATCGAATTCGTCCGACTCCCGGCGCTGGGCATAGGACAGGCTTTCCTCGGCCCCTTCGAAAAAGGCCGGCAGCACGCCGACGCGGATCGGCTTGCCGCTCGACGCCTCTTCCGGCGTCAGGCTCATGCGATAGCGCGCCCGACGCAGGCCCGCCGCCTTGTTGACGCGGAAAATCGCGCCATTGAGCAGGCCCTTGGTCTTGTCATTGCGCAGACAAACCAATTTCTCGCCGACCTCCGGCATAGGCTCCTTGAAGCCAAGCAGCTCGCGCAGCCTCTTGTTATAGGCGCGGCGCGTCTTGTTGAGCCCGACCAGAACCTGATCGGCCCCTTTCACCAGTTCCGCGTCGATCGCCGTGCGCGACACCACCCGCATGGCGCCGTGATCGCCCAGCGCCAGCCTTTCGCCGGCCCGGATCTGCATCGACAGCCGCACGATCGGGTTGCCCGCCGCCTGCCGATGCACTTCGGTCAGCATGACGTCCGGCTCCTGCTCGGTGAAATAGCCGCCGCCCTTGACCGGGGGCAATTGCGCCGGATCGCCGAGCACCAGAACCTTCTTGCCGAAAGAGAGCAGGTCGCGTCCGAGATCCTCGTCGACCATCGAGCATTCGTCGATGACGATCAGGCTGGCCTTTGAGGCCGGGCTGTCCTCGTTCAGCACGAAGCTCGGCTCTTCCGTATCGAGATCCTTGGGCCGGTAGATCATGGAATGAATGGTGCGCGCCTCGCCGCAGCCCTTTTCGCGCAATACGAGCGCGGCCTTGCCGGTGAAGGCGCCGAATTGCACCTCGCCCTCGACATTTTCCGCGACATGGCGCGCCAAAGTGGTTTTACCCGTGCCGGCATAGCCGAACAGCCGGAACACTTGTGGCGCGCGGGAATCGGAAATCCAGTCCGCGACGGTGGAAAGCGCCTTCTCCTGCTGCGCGGACCAGTCCATGGGCAATTTCCGTTTCGTTTCGCGCCAAATCCAAGGCGAATAATGAGAACCTTTACAGAACATTTTCAGGAAAGGCGAGAGCGGCGCCGGAAAATCGCTTCGGGGCGCAACCTAAGCGTTCCTGCGGGGTTGGTTGAGCGATAAGTCCTTTGACAGGAGAACCCGATGACCGCCTATACGATCAAGCCGCTCGAAACCGCCGTCGCCCATAATACCGGCGGACGCAACGGTCATTCCGAGACCGAGGACGGCTCGGTCAGCGTCGATCTGTCCGTACGCAAGGGCATGGGCGGTCCCGGCCTGCCCGGCACGACGACGCCAGAACATCTCTTTGCCGCTGGCTATGCCGCCTGTTTCGGCGGCGCGGTGGATTTCGTCGCCTCGCAGCACAAAGTGAAAATTCCGGACGCCAAGGTGACTTGCACAGTCTCGGTCGGCCCGCGCGAGGGCGGAGGCTTCGGCATCGCCGCCGAAATGAAAGTGACGTCGAAGAGCCTGCCGACGGCGGAATTGCGCAAGATCGTCGAGGAGGCTCATGAGAACATTTGCCCCTACAGCCACGCGACCCGGGGCAATATCGCGTTTCATCTGGAGGTCGAGGGAGCCTAGTCCAGCTCCGCCGCCAGCCGCGCCCGCGCCCGCAGCTTTTCCGTCTCGCTCTTGAGCTGGCCGCAGGCCGCGAGAATATCGCGGCCGCGCGGCGTGCGCACGGGGCTCGCGTAGCCGGCGTTGAAGACGATGTCGGAGAATTTCTCGATCGTCTCCCAGCTCGAACATTCGTAAGGCGCGCCCGGCCATGGGTTGAACGGAATGAGGTTGATCTTGGCCGGAATGCCCTTGAGCAGCCGCACCAGCTCGCGCGCCTCGGCGGGAGAATCATTGACCCCCTTCAGCATCACATATTCGAACGTGATGCGACGGGCGTTGGAGGCGCTGGGATAGTCGCGGCAGGCCTGCAACAACTCCTTGATCGGATATTTCTTGTTCAGCGGCACCAGCTTGTCGCGCAGATCGTCGCGCACGGCGTGCAGCGAGATCGCCAGGGCCGCGCCCGCCTCGGCGCCAAGCCGCTCAATTTCCGGCACGACGCCCGAAGTCGAGACCGTGATGCGGCGCTTCGAAAGCGAAAGCCCGTCGCCATCGGAGAGAATATCCACAGCGTCGCGGACGTTCTCGAAATTATAGAGCGGCTCGCCCATGCCCATGAAGACAATGTTCGACACCGCGCGCACGCCCTCACCTGAGGGGATAAGGCCATTGTCCGGCGGCGTCAGGCCGGGGAAATCGCCAAGCATCTCGCGCGCGACGATGAGCTGGGAGACGATTTCCTGCGTGGTCAGGTTGCGCACCAGCTTCTGCGTGCCGGTGTGGCAGAAGGTGCAATTCAACGTGCAGCCGACCTGGCTCGACACGCAGAGCGTGCCACGGTCGCTTTCCGGAATATAGACGCATTCCACTTCCGCGCCCTTGTCCAGCCGGTCGACCGGCGGCATGCGAATCAACCATTTGCGGGTGCCGTCGGTGGAAACCTGCTCCTCGACCACTTCCGGCCGCGCCAGCGTGAAATGCTCGGCGAGCTTCTGCCGCATGGCCTTCGAGACATTCAGCATGGCGTCGAATTCGCGCGCGCCCTGGAAATAGATCCAGTGCCACAATTGCGCGACGCGCATGCGGATCTCGCGCTCAGGCGTCCCGATCTCGCGCAAGGCTTCAGCCATCCCCGCGCGGGTCAGGCCCACCAGCGAAGGCTTTTGCGCAGGCGGAATGGAGGCAAGTTCGGCCGGGGTCTGAGGCGCGGCTTCGGCGGCCAGGGTCATGGCGTCCTTGGAAGTCAATGGAGACGGAAAGTAAGACTTTTATCATAAGACGCGGGCCGGGGAAACCGATTGCGCCCGACGCGGATTTTCGCCACACAGCGGCATGGTCTTCGCTGCTTTGCCCTTCCGCCGATTCCTGGCCCTCATCCTGCTGATCGCGGCGGGAATCGTCCTGCGTCGCTATGGCCCGGCGCATGGGCTGTCGCCCTTCATGATCCGCATGGGCGCGGGCGCGCTCTGGGCGGGCGCGATCTATTTTGTCATCGCTCTGCTGCTTCGCTCCCGCCCCCGCAAGCAGATCCTGATGGTCGCGGCCGTGATTTGCGCGGGGATAGAATTTTCCAAGCTGAGCCATACGCCCGCGCTCGATATCTTCCGGCTCACGACCGTCGGCGCCTGGGTGCTGGGCCGCCTGTTCGCCTGGAGCAATTTCCTGGCCTATGCGGCGGGCCTCGCCTCCGCGCTCGGACTCGACGCCCTGCTGGCGGGGGGCTTCCGCAACCCTTTCAAAAAGACCTCACGCGGCCGGCGGCGCTGACTTCTTCGCCGGTCGCCTCGGCGGGCGTCCCTTGCGCGCCGGCGCCTGCTCGACCACGGCGCCCGAGGCGAGCGCGGCGCGATATTTCGCCAGCATGGCCGCAAAACTCTTGCCCAGGGCGGTTTCGATCTCGGGACGGCGCTCCAGCCGGCTCAGCGTCAGTCCGGCCGCCTCAATGGTCGAAAGCGCCTCGCGGCGCGGCTCACGCCGCAATTTGCCGTAAAGGGAGGCGTGCTTCGGGTTTAGCGCCAGCCGCCGCGCCTTGAGAACCCAGGGATTGCGCCACCACAAGGTTTTGGCCTGCGCCCAGGAGCCGTCGAAGATCACGACGCCCTTCAGTCCCGCGAGCGCCCGGTCCTGATCGGGCAGCGGCAGCCCCTTCTTGTCCAGCGCGACCAATTCGCGATCGGGTGGAAAATCCTTCACATGGGCCGCGCCGAGGTGAAGGACCGCCCATTGCGCCGGATCGGCCTCGCGCCCCAGAATCTTGCTCAGGCTCGGCCAGGACAGGCCGATCTTGAGCTGCGCGTCCTTCAGCGCGCGCAGCGCCAGCCGGGCGGTGCCGAGCAGGCGGTCCTGTTCTTGCGGGTGCTGGAGAACGAGTAAAGAGACACGGTTGGCGACCGGCTCGATGGAATCGCAGACGCAGAGAAATTCCGGCTTGGCGCAAAGCGGACAGAGAATGGGCTCCTCCGCCGCGGGTGCGGCCGGCGCATTCAGGTCATGTTCCGCCACGCCAGTCTCCCCATGCCCAAGACTCTGCTCAGGCCTAAATCCGCTCAAGTTAACGAGGCGATCAGCGCGTCATAGCCGGCTTTGTCAAGCAGGCCGGACAATTCGCCCGCATCCGCGATCTTGATCTTGAAGAACCAACCCTTGCCGTGCGGGTCCTCATTCACCAGCGCCGGGTTGTCGGCCAGTTCGTCATTCACCGCGACGATTTCGCCAGCGACGGGCGCATAGACCTCGCTCGCGGCCTTGACGCTCTCGACCACCGCCGCCTGCTCGCCCTGTTTGCGCGCGACGCCAATCTCCGGCAGTTCGACAAAAACCACGTCGCCAAGCTGGCCCTGGGCGAAATCGGTGATCCCGACCAGGCCGGCGTCCCCTTCGACGACAATATATTCGTGATCCTTGGTGAAAAGCGTTTCGGACATGAAGGACTCCGGCGATCAGGCTTGAGCGGGACGATAATAGCGATTGGGGACGAAAGGCGTCGCAACGACCCGCGCCGGCAGCGGCTTTCCGCGCACGATCAGGTTCACGAGCGTCTTTTCCAGCGCGAAAGCGGGCGGCAGATAGCCCATGGCGATCGGGCGGCCGAGCGAAGGCGCGAAGCCGCCCGAGGTCACGCGGCCGATCACGACTCCGTCGGCATTGGCGATTTCGGCGCCTTCGCGCGCCGGCGCCCTGCCTTCGAGCAGCAATCCGACGCGCATGCGCGTCAGGCCGCCGGCCAATTCCTTCTTGATGCGGGCCGCGCCGGGAAAGCCGCCTTCCTCGCGGCGGCGCTTCGAAATCGACCAGGTGAGCCCAGCCTCGATCGGGCTGGTCGTCGTGTCGATGTCATGGCCGTAGAGGCAGAGCCCCGCTTCGAGCCGCAGCGAATCGCGCGCACCGAGGCCAACAGGCTCGACATCCTCCTCCAGCAGCAAGGCGTCGGCGAAGGGACGGGCGGCGTCGGCGGGGAGCGAAATCTCGAATCCGTCCTCGCCGGTATAGCCGGAGCGCGAGACATACAGTTCGAAGCCGCGCCAGACGAAAGCGCCCTGCGACATGAAGGCGAGCACGGACACGCCGGGAAGATAACGCTCAAGTACGGCGGCCGCCGCCGGACCCTGCAGGGCGAGCAGGGCGCGGTCTTCCAGAATGTCCAGGCGCAGCTCGGGCAGTTTGGTGCGCAAATGCGCAAAATCGGCGGCCTTGCAGGCCGCGTTGACGACGAGAAATAGCCGCTCGCCTTTCGCGTCCGGCGCCAGACGCGTGATCATCAGATCGTCGAGAATGCCGCCCTGTTCATTGGTGAACTGGCTGTAGCGGATGCGCCCCGCCTCGAGCGCGAGCAGGTCGCCCGGCACAAGGCTTTCCAGCTTCCGCGCGGCGTCGCGGCCCGAGAGGAAGGCCTGGCCCATATGCGACACGTCGAACAACCCCGCCTTGGCGCGGGTGAACAAATGCTCGGCCAGCACGCCCTTGCTATAGTTCACGGGCAAGGCGTAGCCGGCGAATTCCACCATGCGGCCGCCGAGCGCGATATGGCGGGCGTAGAGCGGCGTGCGGGCGGGGGCCTGTTCAAGTTCCGAATTCATGCGCCCTCCAGCAGATATCGCCGCGAGTCGAGGCCGGAGCGAAGGCGATTCGCCGCTCCGCGCGAAAACCCTGCCGATCAGGGCAGTTTTTCAAAAGCGTCCTTGAAGCCATTGAGCGCCAACGGAATGCCGATGCCTTCCTCCGGCGTCTGGAAGATGATGAAGGTCGCCGTTGTCCCGGCGCGCATCTGCTCCAGCAGCTTGTCTTCCATCACGACTTCGGCGATGCAGCCGGAGGGCAGGCAGCGCACGAAGCCGGCGCGACCGATATCGGCCTGGTCGATCTTCAGGCCGAGGCCGGAGGGAAGCAGCACGCCCAGCGGCGCGATGACGCGCAGCAGCTTGCTCTTGCCGTCAGCCGTCTTCAGCACGATCACGACCAGATTGACATTGGGCTTGTCCTCGGCGGCGACGCTCTGCATCAGCGCGCATTGTTCGCGCGCAGCGCCCGGCGGGGTCTCGCAGCGCATTTCCCAATCGCCATTTTTGGACTTGACCACGCCCTGCGCGGCGGCGGGCGCAACGCCGAAGCCGGCGCTCAGCAGAATGGCGAAAAGAATCGCGTAAAGAAACTTGCCGGCTGTTTTCGAGCCATTGCCGTGGGACGCCATAATTCCTCCGATTTGCCTCGGGGGGCGCCCGCGATACCGCTAAACCGCCGCTCTGGCCCCGATTTCGCCTGATTTTCCCACACGGCGCGAAATCCGTCCCGCGCGAGAAAATCGGGCAGGACAGGCCTATCAAAAGAGCCGCGCCTGTCAAGCGCGGAGCGCCAAACGACGCATCATTGCGGCGAAAGCTTGGCGGGAGGATGGAAGGCGTATTGATCTGCGTCAAACTTTGTGTTTCGCTGGGTCCAAATAAGAAGCCGTCCAGCGAGACGGGACAACGCTGATCGGGCGATCGCGTTCCTGGGAGTAAAAATAGACAATGCGCAAGGCGAATTTGCGGCCCGGCGACGCGCCGGCGGTATCAGCTCTTTGGCCCACGGGCCGCCTTTGGGCTTTCGGGCCCACGGCCCGCCGTGTGGCCTTCGCCCTTGGCTCCGCGCTCGCGGTTTTCCCGGGCGGCGCCTTCGCCGCGCAGGCCCCTGGCGACGGTTTTCCGGCCCCCGGCCAGATGGGCATGCAAGTGGCCAACACGCCGATCGCCGACGAGATTCACGCCTTCCACAACGACATTTTGCTCCCGATCACCATTGTCATCAGCCTCTTCGTGCTGGCCCTGCTGATCTATGTCGTATGGAAATTCAATGACAAGACCAATCCCAACCCCTCGCGCACCACGCATCACACCTTGCTGGAGGTCGCCTGGACGGTTCTTCCGGTGCTAATTCTGGTCTTCATCGCCATTCCATCGTTCCGCCTGCTCGCGCATCAGCTGATCATTCCGCAGCCCGACGTGACGATCAAGGTGACCGGCAATCAATGGTACTGGTCCTACGCCTATCCCAAGGATCAGGGCGGCGGCTTCAGTTTTGATTCGCTGCTGATCCCCGACGACCAGATCGATCCGTCCAAGGGCCAGATTCGCCTGCTCTCGGTGGACAATGAGGCCGTGGTGCCCGTTGGCAAGAAGATCCGCGTCCAGGTCACCGCCTCCGACGTGATCCACTCCTTCACGATCCCGTCCTTCGGCATCCGCATCGACGCCGTGCCGGGCCGTCTCAACGAGACCTGGTTCCAGGCCGAGCGCGTCGGCGTTTATTACGGCCAGTGCTCGAAGATCTGCGGCAAGGATCACGCCTTCATGCCGATCGCCTTCCGCGTGGTCAGCGAAAAGGACTATGCCGACTGGCTCGCGGGGGCGAAGAAGAAATTCGCAGCCGCCCCGGCGCATGACCAGTTCGCCGAGAATCAGGGCCCGAATCAAGGCCTGTGGAATCAAGCTGCGCAAGCCGCCCGCTGATTTTCGCGGGGCCGCGCCAGGCGGTCCGCCCGACGACTTTTTTCAAGGATCATGAGAATGTCCGCCAGCGACGCCCACTTTCACGCTTCCGACGCGCATGACGAGACGCACGGCATTCCGACCGGCTGGCGGCGCTATCTGTTCTCGACGAATCACAAAGACATCGGCACGCTCTACCTGATCTTCGCCATCATCGCCGGCGTGATCGGCGGCCTGATGTCGATGGCGATCCGCGCCGAGCTGATGTATCCCGGCATCCAGATCTTTCCCGGCCTCGCCCACTTGTTGCAGGGCGCCGATCCGGCGATGGGCCTCGACGCCGGCAAGAATCTCTACAATGTCTTCATCACCGCCCATGGCGTGATCATGATCTTCTTCATGGTCATGCCGGCGCTAATCGGCGGCTTCGGCAACTGGTTCGTTCCGATCATGATCGGCGCGCCGGACATGGCCTTCCCGCGCATGAACAATATTTCGTTCTGGCTGCTGCCGGCCTCGTTCACGCTGCTGTTCATGTCGCTGTTTTTCGAGGGTTCGCCCGGCATGAAGGGCTTTGGCGGCGGCTGGGTGCTCTATCCGCCCTTCTCCTCCAATACCGGAGCGCCCGGTCCGGCGATGGATTTCATCATCCTGTCGCTGCATCTCGCGGGCGCCTCGTCGATCCTCGGCGCGATCAATTTCATCACCACCATCTTCAACATGCGCGCGCCGGGCATGACGCTGCACAAGATGCCGCTGTTCGCCTGGTCCGTGCTGGTCACGGCCTTCCTGCTGGTGCTGTCGCTGCCCGTTCTTGCCGGCGCCATCACCATGCTGCTGACCGACCGCAATTTCGGCACGACCTTCTTCGATCCGGCCGGCGGCGGCGATCCGATCCTGTTCCAGCATCTGTTCTGGTTCTTCGGCCACCCGGAAGTCTATATTCTGATCCTGCCCGGCTTCGGCATCATCTCGCACATCATCTCGACCTTCTCGCGCAAGCCGATCTTTGGCTATCTCGGCATGGCCTATGCGATGGTGGCGATCGGCTTCGTCGGCTTCATCGTCTGGGCGCACCACATGTATACGGTGGGCCTGTCGCTCAACACCCAGCGCTATTTCGTCTTCGCCACCATGGTCATCGCGGTGCCGACCGGCGTGAAGATCTTCTCCTGGATCGCGACCATGTGGGGCGGGTCGATCTCGCTGCGCGCCCCGATGGTGTGGGCGATCGGCTTCATCTTCCTGTTCACGGTCGGCGGCGTCACCGGCGTCGTGCTGTCCAACGCGGGCGTCGACCGCGCGCTGCACGAAACCTATTATGTCGTGGCGCATTTCCACTACACGATGTCGCTTGGCGCGGTCTTCGCCATTTTCGCGGGCTTCTATTACTGGTTCCCGAAAATGTCGGGCTACATGTATAATGAGGGCATGGCCAAGCTGCATTTCTGGGTGATGTTCGTCGGCATCAACCTGACCTTCTTCCCGCAGCATTTCCTCGGCCTCGCCGGCATGCCGCGCCGCTATATCGACTATCCCGACGCCTTCCATCTGTGGAACGAGGTGTCGTCGATCGGCTCCTTCCTTTCCGGCGGCTCACTGCTGATCTTCTTCTACTGCGTCTATGACGCCTTCAAGCGCAAGGAAGCGGCTGGCGACAATCCCTGGGGCCCCGGCGCAACGACGCTGGAATGGACGCTCTCCTCGCCGCCGCCCTACCATCAGTTCAACGACTTGCCGCATTTCGCCGAGACGAACCATTGACCCGCGCGGGGCGCCCCAATGACCTTCCCGGGGCCTTCCCGAGAACCCGGAATGAAGTGAACAGCCGATGAGTCTCGTCAGCGAAAGCGATCTCGGTCAGCAGAGCGATTTTGGATCGGCGGCTTCGGACGCCAGCCCTTCCGATTATGTCGCGCTGCTCAAGCCGCGCGTCATGTCGCTGTCCATCTTCACGGCCTTCGCCGGCATGCTGATGGCGCCCCATCCTGTCCATCCGATGATCGGCGCGATCGCGCTGCTGGCGATCGCGGTTGGCGCCGGAGCCTCGGGCGCGCTCAACATGTGGTATGATTCCGACATCGATAGGTTGATGGCGCGTACCGCCAACCGGCCGATCCCCGCCGGACGCATGGCGCGCGGCGAGGCTCTGGCTTTTGGCCTCGTGCTCTCCGCCTTCGCTGTCCTCACGCTCGGCCTCGCCGCCAACTGGCTCGCCGGCGGGCTGCTGGCCTTCACCATCTTCTATTATGTCGTCGTCTATACGATGTGGCTCAAGCGTTCGACGCCGCAGAACATCGTCATTGGCGGCGCGGCGGGCGCCCTGCCCCCGATGGTCGGCTATGCCGCCGCCGCCGGCTCGCTCGACCTGTCGAGCCTGCTGCTGTTCACGCTGATTTTCGTTTGGACGCCGCCGCATTTTTGGTCGTTGGCCCTGGTCAAGGCCGGGGATTACGGTCGCGCCGGCGTGCCGATGGCGCCGAATGTCTGGGGCCCGGACGCCACCCGTCTGCAAATCCTGCTTTACTCGCTGCTGCTGGCGCCGATCGGCGCGCTGCCCTGGATTCTGGGCTACGCCGGCCCGGTCTATGGCGCGATCGCCTGCCTCGGCGGCTTAGGCATGATTCTTGGCGGATGGGCGGTGTTCTCACGCCGTGAGGGCGATCTGGCGCGAAAGACCGCAATGCGCAATTTCGGCTTCTCGATCCTCTATCTCTTCACGCTTTTCGCCGTCCTGGTGGTCGAGCGCCTGACGACGATCTGGCTGGGAGCCTAAGCCATGCCGACGCAAATCCTCTACAAGCCTCTCACGCCCGAGCAGGAAAAGCGCCGCCGCCAGCGCAACATCGCCATTGCGCTTTCCGTCGCGGCTCTGGTGGCGATCTTCTACGCCATCACCCTCGTGCGCCTCGGCTCCAATGTCTTCCTGCGGCCGGACTGAGCCATGAACGCGAAGCCGAGCCAGAACAAAGCGTCAGGCGCGCAGCGGAAAACCGCCGCGGCGCATAGAACTGCCGCGGCGCTTGCCGTTGTTGCGGGCCTGATGCTTGGCGCGAGTTTCGCCGCCGTGCCGCTTTATCGCTTGTTCTGCGCCGCGACCGGCTATGGCGGCACGACGCAATCGGCCTCCAGCGCCCCCAACGAGCGCGGCGCACGGAAAATCGCGGTGCGCTTCGACGCTAATGTCGCGCCCGGCCTCGCCTGGCGCTTCGAGCCGGAAACGCCGGAAATTCTGCTGCGCCCGGGGGAGACCGCCACGGTCTTTTTCCGCGCCGTGAACCTGTCCGACCGCGCCACCGAAGGCGTGGCGCGCTTCAATGTCGCGCCGGATCAGGCCGGCGCCTGGTTCGACAAGCTGAAATGCTTCTGCTTCGACGGACAGAAGCTCGGGCCGCATGAAACCGCCGAATGGCCGGTGGTCTTTTTCCTGGATCCGAAACTGGAGCAGGACGAGACCATGGCGGCCGTCGACGCGATCACTTTGTCCTACACATTTTTCGCGCCTCCGGGCGCCAAGAAAAACGCAGAGACCACCGGGGCGGCCGACATCGCGGTCATTCCCGGCAAGAGCTGATCAAGAGCTGATCCGCCGGGGAGACCGGCGCAGAACAAGGCCCGGCCAAGCCGGGCGCGAGGAGGAAATGCACATGGCCGACGGTCACGCCAAGCCAAATCACGACTACCATCTCGTGGCGCCGAGCCCATGGCCGCTGCTCGCTTCGATCTTTGCCTTCCTGACCGCAGTCGGCCTCATCTTCTGGATGAAACATCTCGAATTGGGCGGGCTCAAGCTCGGCAGCATGATGTTCGGCGCCGGCATGATCGGCCTGCTCGCCGTTGTCGCCTTCTGGTGGACCGATGTGGTCAAGGAGGCCGAGAGCGGCGACCATACCTTGGTAGTCCAGCTCAGCCACCGCTACGGCATGACCCTGTTCATCGCCTCGGAAGTGATGTTCTTCGTCGCCTGGTTCTGGGCCTTTTTCGACGCCAGCCTCTTCACCAACGAGGCTATTCAATATGCCCGCGTCGCCTTCACCGGCGGGCATTGGCCGCCCAAGGGCATCGAAGCGATCGACCCCTGGCACCTGCCGCTGATCAACACGCTGATCCTGTTGACCTCCGGCACCACGGTGACCTGGGCCCATCACGCCTTGCTGGAAAACGACCGCGAGGGGCTGAAAAAGGGCCTCGCCGCGACCATCCTGCTCGGCCTGCTGTTCACCTCGATCCAAGCCTATGAATATATCCACGCGCCCTTCGGCTTCAAAGACTCGATCTATGGCGCGACCTTCTTCATGGCCACCGGATTCCACGGCTTCCATGTGATCGTCGGCACGATCTTCCTGATCGTCTGCCTCATCCGCGCGACCGCCGGGCAGTTCACGCCGAAGCAGCATCTCGGCTTCGAATTCGCCGCCTGGTACTGGCATTTCGTGGACGTGGTCTGGCTGTTCCTGTTCTCCGCCATCTATGTCTGGGGCTCCTGGGGCGCGGTGATGGAAGCCAGTCCGGGCTGAACACGCCCCCTCGGATTTCCACCGGCCCGAACCTGTTTCGGGCCGGTTTGTTTTTATAAGGCGCCATTGTGCTAGACTGGCGCGCTCGCCGCCGCAGGACGCCATGCCCCAGACAGCTTTTCCGGCCAAGGCCGCCCTCACCAGCAAATGCCCGCGTTGCGGAAAGGGCAAATTATTCGACGGCTTCCTGACGCTGGCCCCCCGCTGCGAGTCCTGCGGCCTCGACTATTCCTTCGCCGATGCAGGCGACGGCCCTGCCGTTTTCGTCACCTTGCTCGCGGGCTTTGTGGTGCTGGGCCTCGCTCTATGGGTCGAGCTGACCTATGAGCCGCCATTCTGGCTCCATCTGGTCATTTTTTTCCCGCTGACGATCATTGTCTGCCTCGGCATGTTGCGCCCCCTGAAAAGCTTCATGGTCGCCGCGCAATATCATCACAAGGCCGAGGAAGGCCGGCTGAAGGACTGAAGCGCCAATATGGGCCTGCTGCGCCGCCACTTCGTTCTGCTGCTCTGCGTGGTTCTGGGCGTCGGCCTATGCTCTGGCCTCGGGTTCTGGCAATTGCATCGCCTCGCCTGGAAAGAGGGCCTGCTGGCGCAGATCGCCGCGCGCCGCGACGCCCCGCCCGCGCCGCCGCCGCCCCGCGCCGACTGGGCCGGCCTCAATCCTGACGATTATGACTACCGCCCCGTGACCCTTCGCGGACTGTTCGATCACGCGAAGGAATCCTATCTCTTCCGCGCCAGCGCCACCGGCGCGGCAGGCGGCGGCCCTGGCTATGAGGTCGTCACGCCGCTGCGTCTCGATGGCGGCGGCGTCGTTTTCGTCAATCGCGGCTTCGTCCCGGCCGAACTGAAAGATCCCGCAGCGCGCGCGATGGGGCAGATCGCCGGGGAGACGCTGGTGACCGGCCTGATGCGGCGACCCGAGAGCCGCAACTCATTCACCCCGCCCGACGAGCCGGCGAAAAATCTGTGGTTCACCCGAGACCCTTCGGCTGTCGCCGCGCATTGGGGCCTGACCGACGCCGCCCCCTTCACCGTCGACGCCGATTCGACGCCCAATCCCGGCGGCTGGCCGAAAGGCGGCGCGACGGTAATGACGATTCCCAACAACCATTTGTCCTATGCGCTGACCTGGTTCGCGCTCGCCGCCACGCTCGGCGCCGTCGCTGGAGTCTATGTCTGGCGGCGAGAAACGACAGGGCGCGAGGCGAGCTGAGCGGCGTCAGAAGGCCGAGCCACTTTGCGCCAGCGCGGCTCATGCTGCGCAACAACATCAATCCTGTTGCGGCGCTCGATGACACCTCATCCGCCTGCGGATAGTGTCCTCCAAACCAAAAATTGGGGTCGCCATGCCGCTGTTCTCGTTTGAGATTGCTGAAGCTGGAAAGCCGCCTTTTGTCGCGCGGACTCAATCCTTGCCCGATATTCGCGCGGCCTGGTGCAAGGTCGAGGCTCTGGCGCTCACTGTCGGGAATCGCAGCGGCGCCTCCATTCGGGTCAAGAACGCCGAGGGCGGCATCGTCATTCTTACCGGCGTCGCCACAGCGCTCGCCATGATTGAAAAATGCAGCCGCCCGGACTGCCCTCTGAAGCGCAGAAAGGGTGCGTCGGCGAAACTCTCCCCGATGCGCACGCAGCCCGCATATTGGCGCCGCCCCGATCAGAAAGCGCCGACGCTCTGACGAAAGTGCGACGCCCAAAAGAAGCAATGAAAAAGCAGCTCTTCCTGCTCCGGCACGCCAAGTCATCGTGGAAGGATCTATCACTCGCGGATCACGACCGCCCGTTGAACAAGCGCGGGCGCAAGGCCGCCGCAGCGATCCGGCGGCTGATTCGATCCGAGCGGATAAGCCCGGAACTCATATGCGTGTCCAGCGCACTGCGAACCCTGCAGACGCTTGAGGCGCTCCAGCCGTGGGATGAACAGCCAGAGGTGGAGGTCACGGACGCGCTCTATCTGGCGCCGGCGCCGCAAATTCTGGAGCGGTTGCGCAAAATACCGGAATCGACGCGCGCCGTTCTCGTGATCGGACATAATCCCGGCCTGCAGGAGTTGGCCGTCCTCCTCGTCGGCGGGGATGACCATGTGGCCGAGGATGCGCTCCCACGGCGCCTGGCCGACTCGTTTCCGACCGGGGCTTTGGCGGAATTCGCCCTGGATTGTTCGTGGTCGCGAATTAGTCGCGGATCGGGACGGCTGACGCTCTTCGTCACGCCCCGAGAGCTGGAATAGGCGTCCTCCAGCCGCAAGTTTTAATATGCGATCCTGCCTGTCCGGTTGACGCAGACACACACTATTTGACGCAGATGCTTGCAATATAAAGAGGGGCTGACGCGCTCGATGCGATGACGGCCTTCGGCTCGAAGCCGACCTTCGTGATCGGGCCGTGGTCGTTGTATCGTGAGCCAAATTTCGTTCGACAATTTTTTCCGGCGGCGATGCGCTTGGTTTCTCCACTCGCTTTAGCGTACGGTAAGCACCGAGCCTAGCTCTCGCGAAATCTATCATTTGCGCGTGCGCGAAAGGGGTATGTAGCGATGAAGTTTTTATCGGCTTCGCATTTACAGGAATCTTGCGGTTCGAGCGCAGCAGGCCGCAGCAGAGTCGCCGGGCCGCCCCCAATCGTTTAAAATGGAGCCTCCTACATGGGCTTTGTTATCGATATCGCCAACAACATCAGCGGCCTGCCCAGCGGCTATAAGCAAGCTATCAACACCGCGATCAATTTTTTCGAAAACAATATTACGACTAATATGACGGTCCATCTGACCTTCGACTGGAGTTCGCTCGGCGGCGGAGTTGTTGCACAAACTAACATTTATTATTACGGATATACTTACTCGCAAGTTTACAACGCCATCCAAAGTGTCGACGGCGCTTCCAGCGCATCATCGGTGCAGCGGGCGGCCGCCGCGTCGCTCAAGGCAAATTTTCCGCTAGATCCGACAAATGGCGGCCAGTTTCTCATCACCACCGCTGACGCCCGCGCGTTGGGCCTGAATTCAACCGCCATCCCATCAGACGCGACCATAACCCTTAACCAAAACGACCGATTCACCTGGTCGCAGTCAGGCGGCATAGCAGCCAATACATATGACGTCGTCGGAACAATCGAACATGAAATTTCAGAAGTGCTCGGCCGCACCGCTTTTCTAGGGGTCCCGGAGGTCAATCTGCTCAATGGTTCGGGCGGCAAGTTGCCGTCGTACAATATCCTTGACATGTTCCATTATTCCGCAGCCGGAAACTCGAGCGGAGCGGCTTATGGCTCCGCCGCCGGCGCGCTCGATGAGCCTTTCGTCACCGGCTACGATGCCAACGTCCAGGGGTATTTTTCTTTCAACGGTTTGACCGTCACACTGCCGTTCGGTTCGCCGTCGGAAATCGCCGCGGGCGACGACGTCGCTGACTGGAACAGCTCGGTCGTTGGCGACTCGTTCGGCTTCGCCAACGCCGGAGTTGTTGACGCCGTCTCACCCACCGACCTCCAAACACTTAACGTCCTTGGCTATTCCGAAACTTCGGCATCCTGCTTTTGCGCCGGCACGATGATCACCACGCCGAATGGCGAGGTCGCTGTCGAAGCGCTCCGGCGCGGCGATTTCGTCACAACCCACGACGGGCGCGCGGTCCCCATGTCGTGGCTCGGCATTCAGACGGTATCGCGCCGCTTCGCCGACCCCCTGCGCGTGCTGCCGATCCGCATAAAGGCCGGCGCACTCGGTGACAACGTTCCCAGCCGCGACCTGCTGCTCTCGCCCGATCACGCGCTGTATGTCGATGGCGGTCTGATCCAGGCAGGCGCGCTCGTCAATGGTACGTCCATCACCCGCG
The DNA here is from genome assembly GCF_019449565.1 of Rhodoblastus sp. GTDB lineage: Bacteria > Pseudomonadota > Alphaproteobacteria > Rhizobiales > Beijerinckiaceae > Rhodoblastus. The sequence goes on from NZ_JAGRPM010000065.1 coordinate 33,129, forward strand.
AAACGGCGACGCCGGAGGTCTTTGTCTATTATCACGTCGAGACCGACGACCACTCGCTTATCCTCGCCGAGAACACGCCAGCGGAAACTTTTGTGGATAATGTCAACCGCATGAACTTCGACAATTGGGCCGAGCATGAGGCGCATTACCCGGACGGCAAGCCGATCGAGGAATTGCCCTATCCACGCGCCAAAGCGCGCCGTCAGGTTCCAATGAGCCTTCGGGCGGCGCTTGACGGGCGCGCGCTAAAAATCGTCGCGGCGGTCGCGTGACCAATTGAAGGCCTTTCGGGGGGCGTCGGCGTCGCCGCCTTTATCCCGGTTCGCCGACGAAGGCGGCGTGGAGCCGCCCACGGCTTTGACCTTGTCGCGGCGACCCGCATGCTCGATGAAGGCATGGCGGGGAGTTTCACGTCGCCATTCTGGAGCCGCCCCTCATATAATCCGATCGTCAAAACCGATTGACCGCAGTCCGCTTTCTGCCGATCACGCAGTTTCGATTTGGCTCTCCGCCAAATCCATATGTAGCGGGTGTCTGCGTTAACCGGATAGGTACGGTGCGATCGATGGCCAAGGCTCAGGCGAATCGCGCAAGGGCCGCGCCGATCCAGATCGCGCCCGCCATGAAAAGCGCGCAGAACACGGCGGCCGAGCCCATGTCCTTGACGATCTTGATGACGGGATCGATTTGCGGCGTGGTTCGATCGCAGAGTTTTTCGATGCTCGTATTGAGCAATTCGACCGCCAGCACGGCGAGCAGACAGGCGATGAGCTCCGCGCGGCGAAAGAAATCCGGCGTCAGCAGGAAGGCGACAGGGATGGCGGCGGCCAGCACCGCCGCTTCCAGGCGGAAGGCGCGCTCGGTCCGCCATGCGCTGGCGAGCCCCGCGAGAGAGGCCGTCAAGGCCCTGGAAATTTGATGCTTGCTCAAGATGGGCCGCGATTTCGACAGATGGAGCGCCATTTGATGGCGCGTCGGACGGTCGCATAAAATTGTTTCCTTTCTCTCTCCGCCGGAACAGGTTCGGACGCAAAGCGCGCCCGCACATGACAGCGGGGCGACAAGGCGCTAAAAGGCGGCTCGTCTCATCGGAAAGAACCTGTGGCCTATATTTCCACGCGCGGCGAAGCGCCCAAACTCTCCTTTACCGAAGCCCTGCTCGCCGGCCTCGCGCCCGACGGCGGCCTTTACGTGCCGGAGTCCATGCCGCGTCTCTCGGCCGAGACCTTGCGCGGCTTCGCGGGCAAGCCCTATGTCGATGTGGCGCAGGCGGTCATCTCGCCTTTCCTCGACGCCAATCTGCCGGCCGATGAGTTCAAACTCATGCTGGAGGCCGCCTATGCGAGCTTCCGCCACAAGGCCGTGACGCCGCTGGCCCAGATCGACGACAATCTCTTCGTGCTGGAGCTGTTCCACGGCCCGACGCTCGCCTTCAAGGACGTGGCGATGCAATTGCTCGGGCGGCTGATGGACAGGGCGCTGAAAGCGCGCGGCAAGCGCGCCACGATCGTCGGCGCGACGTCGGGCGACACCGGAGCCGCCGCGATCGAGGCCTTTCGTGGCCTCGATCAGGTCGATGTCTTCATTCTCTATCCGCACGGCCGCGTCTCCGACGTGCAGCGCCGCCAGATGACCACGGTGGCGGCGGACAATATCCACGCCATCGCGCTCGAAGGCACATTCGATGACGCCCAGGCCATCCTGAAACGCTTCTTCCGCAACCCCGTTTTGCGCGAGGAACTGGGCCTGTCGGGCGTGAATTCGATCAATTTCGCCCGCGTCGTGGCGCAGATGGTCTATTATTTCACCTCCGCCGCCGTGCTCGGCGGACCGCTGCGCAAGGTCTCCTTCACGGTGCCGACCGGCAATTTCGGCGACATTCTCGCCGGCCATATGGCGCGGCAGATGGGGCTTCCGATCGAAAATCTCGTCGTCGCCACCAATTCCAACGACATTCTCGCCCGCGCGCTGGATACGGGCCGCTATGAGGTGCGCGGCGTCCATGCGACGCAATCGCCCTCCATGGACATTCAGGTCTCGTCCAATTTCGAGCGCCTGCTGTTCGACGCCGTCACCCGCGACGCGGCTGAGGTCCGGCGCCTGATGGCGAGCCTAGACCAGTCCGGCGCTTTTGAAATTCCCTCCGCCGCGCTGGAAAAAATCCGCGAGGAATTCGCCGCCGGAGCGGCCGGCGAGGCGGAAACCGCAGGCGAAATCGCGCGGACCTGGCGCGAGTGCGAATATATTCTCGATCCCCACACCGCCGTCGCGGTCCATGTCGCGCGCAAAAATCTGGCGCGCGATCCCGCGACCCCGATGGTGGCGCTAGGCACGGCCCACCCGGCCAAATTCCCCGACGCGGTGCGCGCGGCGACCGGCGTGTCCGCGCCGTTGCCGGCACATCTCGCGGATCTGTTCGAGCGCAAGGAGCGTTTCGACGTGCTGCCGAATGACGAACAGGCCATCGCCGCCTTCATCCGCGCCCGCGCCCGCGCCGTCACTCTGGCCGGGGAGTGAAACGACCCGGCATGGCGGTTGAAATCAGCGAACTGCCCTCCGGATTGCGAATCGTCACCGATTCCATGCCCGGGCTGGAGACCGCCTCGCTCGGCGTTTTCGTCGCCGCCGGCTCACGCAACGAGGACGAGTCGGAACAGGGCCTGTCGCATCTGCTCGAACATATGGCCTTCAAGGGCACGCGGCGGCGCGACGCCCGCGCCATAGCGGAAGACATCGAAAGGGCGGGCGGCGATCTCAACGCGGCGACCGGCGTGGAAAGCACCGCCTATTACGCCCGCGTGCTGCGCGAGGATTGCGAACTGGCACTGGACGTGCTCGCCGATATTCTAATCGCAAGCCTGTTCGACCCGGCGGAGCTGGAGCGCGAAAAGGATGTGATCCTGCAGGAAATCGCAGCCCTGCAAGACACGCCCGACGATTTCGTGGTCGACCTGTTCAACGCCGCCGCTTTTCCCGACCAGCCGGTGGGTCGCGCCATCCTCGGAACGCCGGAGCGGGTGCGCGGCTTTGACCGCGAGTCGATCTCGCTTTATCTCCAGCGCCATTATGGCGCGCGGGCCTGCGTGATCGCGGGCGCCGGGGCGGTCGATCATGCGCAGATCCGCGACGCCTCGGAACGGCTGTTTGCGTCCTTGCCCGCCGCGCCGCCTGTCGCTTTGGAGCCCGCGAGATATGTCGGCGGCGAAAAGCTGGTCGCGAAAAAGCTGGAGCAGACCCAGGTCGTGATCGGCTTCGAAGGCCGCGCCTATGCCGATCTGGAAAATTACGCCGCGCATCTGTTCGCGAACGCCATCGGCGGCGGCATGGCCAGCCCACTCTTTCAGGAGGTGCGGGAAAAGCGCGGCCTCGCTTATTCCATATCCTCGTTCCACTGGCCCTTCTTGGACACCGGCCTGTTCGGCTTCGAGGCCGCGACCTCGGGCCGCAGCGTGCGCGAATTGGTCGATGTCAGCCTGTCCTGCCTCGCCGAGGCCGCGCATTCGCTGGGAGAGGCCGATCTCGTCCGGGCGAAGGCTCAGACCAAGGTCGGGCTGTTGACGGCGCTGGAAAGTTCGTCGGCGCGCGCGGAGCAGATCGCCCGCCAGATCACGATTTTCGGCCAGGTGCTGACACGGACGGAAATGATTGAAAAGATCGACGCCCTCACTCTCTCCGATGTGCGGACGGTGGGCGCCGCCATGCTGCGCACGGCCCCGACCGTCGCCATTCTCGGCGCCGTCCGCAAGGCCCCCGGCGCGGCCGAGGTTGCGGCGCTGCTCGGCGGCATTTAGCAGGGAGACTGTCATAAATTTCGCGCTTTATGCTAACCTGACGCAAGACACGCCGCGATGACCATGAATTTTTTCGGACTTCAGCGCAAAAAGCCCGCCCCCGGCCGCCTCGACGGCGAGGGCGTCTATCTGCGCGCCGCCCTCCCCGGCGATTTCGAGCCATGGCGGCAATTGCGCAGCGCGAGCCGCGCTTTTCTGACGCCCTGGGAGCCGATCTGGCCAGTCGACGACCTGACCAGGCCCGCCTTCCAGCGCCGCATCCAGCGTCAGGACCGCGAGCGCGCCGAGGACGAAGCCCATGGCTTCCTGATTTTTCGCACCCGGGACGACGCCCTGCTCGGGGGAATCACGCTCGGCAATGTGCGGCGCGGCGTCGCCCAATGTGCGACGCTCGGCTATTGGATGGGCGAGAAATACGCCGGCCAGGGCTTTATGGCCAAGGCCGTTCGCGCCTTGCTGCGCCACGCCTTTCTCGAAATGCGCCTGCACCGCGTCGAAGCGGCCTGCGCGCCGGAAAACGAACGTTCGCGCCGATTGCTCGAACATCTCGGGTTCCAGCGCGAGGGCTACGCCCGAGCTTATCTGCTGATCGACGGCGCCTGGCAGGACCATCTTCTTTTCGCCATGCTGGAGGGCGATTTCCTGCGCGGGGAAGGGGCCGCCGCGCATCCGTCGCTTCCGGGCTGAGGAGCCGCCTTCGTCACAGTTTCGACACTAAGCTGCGGCACGGCAGCCCCTTCGCCAAGATCGCATCTGAGATCGCATCGGAGATCGCGCCGGAAATCCCACCTTGAGAGCCTAGGCAATCGCGGCGAGATTTGCGAAAACCCCCTGCGGCCTGTCGTTTCGCCGCGTTACGCCCTTTCACGCCCAAAGGTCACGTGAGCCTGTCCCGCTTCGCCTTCCTGCTGCTGCTGCCCCTTTTTGCCGCGCTCGCCGGGCTCTCTCCCGCCGCTGCCGTGGAATCGGTGCGCGTGCCGCCGGACGCGCAGGCCATCGACCTGACGCATTGGGTCGAGAATTATTCCAACCAGGGCGACCGCATTCAGGTCTCCACCGCGCCCGGTCCGGACGGCATCGTCCGCCGAATCGAGGTTCACGCCCGCGAGGCCGGCGCGCATCCGTCCTGGATCGTTTTCGCGCTCACCAATGACACCGACGAGCAGATGGAGCGGCTGATCGTCGCGCCGCATTTCCGCCTCGTCGGCTCGGGCGTGATCTGGCCCGATCTCGGCTCCGAGCGCATTTCCGAAATCACCGCGAGCCAGGGCATTGCTCCCGAAAAGGAGGATACGTCCGACGCCGATGTTTTCCGCGTGACGCTCGACCCCGGCGCCACCGTGACCTATGTGGCCGAGCTGAAGACCCCGAAACTGCCGCAGCTCTATCTTTGGGAGCCCGAGGCCTTCAAGGACAAGACCACCGGCCTGACGCTCTACAAGGGCATCGTCATCGGCATCGCCGGCCTGCTGGCTTTGTTCCTGACCATCGTTTTCGTCGTCAAGGGCGCGGTGATCTTCCCGGCGGCGGCGGCGCTGGCCTGGGCCGTTCTCGCCTATATCTCCATCGATTTCGGCTTCTGGGCCAAGATCTTCGGCACGGAAGCCAATGCCGACCGCATTTGGCGCGCCGGCGCCGAAACCGTGCTCTCGGCTACGCTGGTGGTCTTCCTGTTCGCCTATCTCAACCTCAGCCGCTGGCATGTCCGCGCCTCCCATATCGCGGGCGTCTGGCTCGCCTTCCTGCTCGCCCTGGTCGGCCTCGCCGTCTACGACCCATCCGTCGCGGCAGGCGTGGCGCGCATTTCGCTCGCCACCGTGGCCGCCGTCGGCCTGATCCTGGTGATTTACCTCGCCACCCATGGCGTCGAGCGCGCGGTGATGCTCATCCCGACCTGGCTGCTGCTGGTGGTCTGGGTCTGCGCCGCGGCCTTCACCGTGAACGGCTCCATCGCCAACGACCTCGCCTCCCCCGCGCTGCTGGGCGGCCTCGTTCTGCTGGTCATGCTGATCGGCTTCACCATCATGCAGAGCGCCTTCGCGGCCGGCGGCGTCGCCCATGGCGCGATCAGCGACGTCGAGCGCAAGGCGCTGGCGTTGACTGGCGCCAATGACATCATTTTCGACTGGGACGTCATCAACGACCAGATCTATGTCAGCCCGGAAATCGAGGACCAGCTTGGCCTACGCCGCAGCGATCTCGAAGGGCCGGCGTCGTCCTGGATGAGCCTGCTGCATCCGCTGGAGCGCGACCGTTATCGCGCCTGTCTCGACACGGTGCTGGAGCAGCGCCGCGGCCGGGTGAGCCAGGACTTCCGCCTTCATGCGAGCGATGGCCATTATTTCTGGTTCCGCCTGCGCGCGCGCCCGGTCGTCGGGCCGGATGGCGACGTGGTGCGGCTGGTCGGCACGCTGACCGACGTGACCGAGCAGAAAAACGCCTTCGAGCGCCTGCTACACGACGCCGTCCATGACAATCTGACCGGCCTGCCCAATCGCGAAATCTTCTTCGACCGTCTCGAGCTGGCGCTGATCCAGGCCGAAACGCCTCCGCACCACCGTCCGACCGTTCTTTGCGTCGATATCGACCGGTTCAGCAAGATTGTCGAAAACGTCGGCGTCTCGGCCGGCGATTCGATCCTGCTGACCGTCGCGCGGCGGCTGGGCCGCCTGTTGCAGCCCCGCGACACGCTGGCGCGCATTTCGGGCGATATGTTCGCAGTGATTCTGGCTTCAGAAGCCGCGACGGAGCAGATCGTCAATCTGGCCGACCGCATTCGCCGCACCGTCTCCGCTCCGGTCACCTTCGCCAACAAGGAGATTCCGCTCGGCGTTTCGGTCGGCATCGCCTTGTTCGACCCGCAATGGCATCCCAAGCGCGAGGACATGCTCAAGGACGCAGAAATTGCGATGCGCCACGCCAAGCGCGACGGCGGCGGGCGGATCGAGGTATTCCGGCCCTCCATGCGGTCGCAAGGCTCCAATCGGCAGGCGCTGGAAAGCGAATTGCGCCATGCGCTGGAGCGCGACGAGATCAAGTTGTTCTTCCAGCCCATCGTCCGGCTGGACGACCGCACAGTGGCCGGCTTCGAGGCGCTGTTGCGCTGGCAACATCCGCGACTGGGCCGTGTCGAGCCGAGCGAATTCCTGCCGCTCGCCGAGGAAACCGGGCTCATCATCGATCTCGCCCGGTTCATGATGCAACGGGCGGCGCGCGAACTCGCGGCCTGGCAAAAGGCGCTGGACGTCAATCCGCCGATCTTCGCCAGCGTGAACATCTCCTCAGGGCGGCTGCTGCGCCATGACTTGCTGCCCGACGTGAAAAATGTCCTGACGCGAGTTGGCGTCGCCCCCGGCTCGCTGAAGCTGGAATTCAGCGAAGCTCTGGTGATGGCGAATCCCGAATATGCGGCGCAGATTCTCGGCCGTCTCCGCGAGCTGGGCGCCGGCCTCGCCCTTTCCGGTTTCGGTTCGGGCTATTCCTCGCTGGCCTATCTCCAGCGTTTTCCCTTCGACATGATCCGGATCGACCGCGCCTTCGCGCGGCAGGACGCGCTGACCAATCGCGCCGCCATGCTGCGCTCCGTCGTCACGCTCGCCCATGATTTCGGCATGGAAGCGATCGCCGAGGGCGCCGAGAGCGAATCGGATGTGATCGAATTTTCCCAGATCGGCTGCGAATATGCCGTCGGCTTCGCCTTTGGCCATCCGCTGAGCGCGACCGACGCCCGCAAGCTGGTGGGCGCGGCGGCCGAGCCCGCGCTTTAATTAGAGCGGGCGGTCAAGCGTGGCCGGCTTCGTCGGCGAGGAAGCGCAGATCGACGCCGATCGCGCCCAGGGCGCGCTCATATTTCGTCTCATGCTCAGGATCGAACAGAAGGAACGAATCGGCCGGGCAGATCATCCAGCTATTGGCCAGAATTTCCTTTTCGAGCTGACCGGGCGACCAACCGGCATAGCCCAGCGCCAGAACGGCCTTTTCCGGCCCATCGCCCTGCGCGATGGCGCGCAGAACATCGAGCGTCGCCGTCATGGAAACGCTTTCGTCGATCGTCAGCGTCGCCTCCTCGGCGCGGTAATCCGGCGAATGCAGCACGAACCCCCGGCTGGCGTCCACTGGCCCGCCGGCGAGAACGCGATGCCGCCCGATGGTCTCGGCGAAACCCGGCGTGTCCTGCGAGCCGATCACCTTGAGTTGAAGCAGAAGATCGACGAAATTGACGCCCTGGGCGGGATGATTGACGATAATGCCCATGGCCCCTTCCTCGGAATGGGCGCAGATATAGACGACCGACCGCACGAAATAATCGTCTTGCAGGCTTGGCATGGCCACAAGACATTTGCCTTCGAGAAATGGTCCTGGCCCGGCTTTGTTCACTTTCGCAACCTTCCCGCTGCCCCCCTGCGTCCAAACGCGGACGCCGGCGCAGCACGCAGACTGAGGAGACATGCTAAAGGATGGGCGCGCAAAGGGAAGTCAAAACGTTTCGCACTTTCCGGTCAGGTCGTGCGGCTTCTGTCGCCCTCGCGGCCGCGGCTGTCGTCCTCGCCAGCGGTTTTTACGCGCCAACTCTTGCCGCAGGCTGGGTTTCAGGGCCGAAATCCGAGGCGCGGCTGATCGATGGCGGCTTGCATGATGGCGCCCGCTATGCCGGAGCGCAAATCCGCCTTTCCGGCGACGCCGTGACCTATTGGCGCGATCCGGGCGAGGCCGGCGTTCCGCCGACCTTCGATTTCGCGGGATCGGACAATGTCGCCGAGGCCGATGTGGTCTATCCGCAGCCGGAGCGGATCGACGAGGACGGCAATCAGGTCTTCGGCTATCGCGGCGAGGTTGTCTTTCCCATACGGGTTGCGCCGGTCGACCCCAAAAAGCCGATGACTCTGGCGCTGAAGCTCGATTACGCCGCCTGCGAGAAGATCTGCATTCCCGCCCATGCGCAGCTGAACTTGTCCCTGCCGCCGCAGCCGCGCGAGGCCGAAAGCCAGCTGCTCGATGATTCGCTGCGGCAGATTCCGAAAATTCTCGAAGGCGAGGCGGCTGCGAGCTTCGCGGTCGCGTCCCCGGCGCCGCCAGCAAGCGGCAAGCCGCAATGGCGGGTGAAGATCAGCGGAGAGGCGCGTGACCTGTTCATCGAGCCGCCGACGGGCTTCTATTTCGACGTACGGCCGGATAAGGAGAAAAACGCGTTCCTGCTGACCCTCGCCCAGCACCCGGGCAAGAAGAAGCGGCCCGAACTGCCGCTGCGGGTGACGGTTTCAGGCCCCGCCCCCGCCGAATTCGACCTTACCCTGCCCCCCGGCGGCAACTGAACCACACGGAAACGGACTCATTTATGTCGCGACTGGATTTCACCAGCCATCGCCTTTGCGTCGCCGCGCCGCTCGAAGCGGGCGCGACGGTCGAGCTGACGCGCGAACAGACCAATTATCTGGTCAATGTGCTGCGGCTCGGCGAAGGCGCGCGGCTGCTCGTCTTCAACGGGAGCGATGGCGAATGGCGCGCGGCGCTGGAGCCCCATGGCAAGAAATCCGCATCCCTGCGCATTGAAGAGCAGAGCCGCGCGCAGGAAAACCTGCCCGATCTCGATTATATTTTCGCGCCGCTGAAACACGCCCGGCTCGATTACATGGCGCAGAAGGCGGTGGAAATGGGCGCCCGGCGGCTGCGCCCGGCGCTGACCCGGCGCACCCAGGCCAGCCGAATCAATCTCGAACGCATGCGCGCCAATGTCGTCGAAGCCGCCGAGCAATGCGGGCTGCTGGCGCTGGCCGAAGTGCTGGAGGAGCAAAAGCTCGACTCCATTCTGCACAATTGGCCGGAAGACCGGCTGCTGATCTTCTGCGACGAGGCGGCGGAGATCGCCGATCCGCTCGCCGCCCTGCGCCAGGCCGGCGCGGGCTTCCAGAAATTTGCGGTGCTGATCGGCCCCGAGGGCGGCTTCGACGAGGCCGAGAGGGCCGCGCTCGCGCGGATCTCGCCGGTCGCCCGCCTGTCGCTCGGGCCGCGCGTCCTGCGCGCCGATACGGCTGCGGTCGCCGCCTTGGCCTTGGTCCAGGCCGCGCTGGGCGACTGGCGCGGCTGAAGGGCGCTCGGCCAGCCGGGCGACATGATCTCGCCATCATATTGGGGTCAAAAAGGCGACCCTTTCCAGAGAGATTCGGGATGCCCGCCAAAAAGCAAGAACAGTCGGCCCCATTTCACCTGATCGCCTGCGCTGTGCTCGCTCTGAGTCCTTTTCTAAGTGCGGCGGCCTCCGTGGCGGCCGAGAATCAACTCCGCCTCAGTGCGCCGCTCGCGCTTCCGCCGCCGATCATCGCCGGTGAAACGCGCGTTCCCGCCGCCCGTCCCGCCGCCTCGGCGCCCGCGCAGATGAATTATATGGCGGGCGACGCCCAGATCACCGAGCCGCGCGGCCGCCTGCGCCTGCGGCCTATGAATCTTGGCGGCATGTAAGCGCTCGCGCCGCGCGCCCGATCAGTACACGCAGCTTTCGAAGGCCCGCGCGACGTCGCCCTTCCAGGCCCCGTGAAACAGGGCCAGCCGCTTCCGCGCGAGATTCTCCCCGGTCGTCGCGATTTCGTCCAGCACATCGAGATAGATCGTTTCGTCGCGCCCCTCGGCGTCGAATCGGCGGCGGCGCGCGAGGCCCGACCGCGCCAGCGGGAGAATGTCGCGCGCGAGGTCCAGCAGGCTGCGCCCGCCGACGCGCGTTGAAAGCCCCTCGCGCGGGACCGCCGCGCGCAGGGCGGAGCGGTCCCTGGCGCTAAAACCCTTCACCAGATCCCAGGCCGCCGCGCTGGCTTCCTTGTCATAGAAGAGGCCGGCGCATAGCGCGGTGAAGGCGAGAATATGGGCGCGCGGGCCGACGTCGGCGCCCCGCATCTCCATGTAACGCTTGAGCCGCACTTCCGGGAAAATGGTCGAGAGATGGTTCGCCCAGTCGGAGATGGTGGCGAATTCGCCCGGCAACTGCGGCAGGCGGCCGGCCAGAAGATCACGGAACGAGGCCCCCGCGACATCGTGATAGACGTCGCCGCGCTTGACGAAATAGAGCGGCACGTCGAGCGCGTAATCGACATAGCGCTCGAAGCCCATGCCCGGCTCGAAGGCGAAGGGCAGCATTCCCGTGCGGTCGGCGTCCGTATCGGTCCAGATTTGCGAGCGCATCGACTGGAAGCCGTTGGGCTTGCCGTCCGTGAAGGGCGAATTGGCGAAGAGCGCGGTGAACAGCGGCTGCAGGCTCAGGGCCAGCCGCAATTTCGCGACCATGTCCTCTTCCGAGGCGAAATCCATGTTGGTCTGCACGGTCGAGGTGCGGAACATCATGTCGAGGCCCAGCGTCCCGACCTTGGGCATGTAGCGCGCCATGATCCGATAGCGCTGCTTGGGCATGACCGGCGTCTCCTCGCGGCGCCAAAGCGGGCTCATGCCGAGATCGAGAAAGGCGAGGCCAAGCTTTTCGCAGATCGGAGCGAGGGCGGCGAAATGCGCCTCCAATTCGGCGCCCGTCTGATGCGCATCGTCGAGCGGCGCGCCCGACAATTCGAATTGCCCGCCCGGCTCAAGCGAAATAGCGGCGCCGCCTTGCGGGTCGAACAGCCCGATCAGCGCGTCGGCGTCCTCGATCGGCTCCCAGCCGCTCGACGCGCGCAAGCCTTCCAGCAAAGCGCGAATGCCGCCGCGTCCATCGGGACGGCCCTCATAGGGCGCCGGCGCATGATCCGCGCGATAGAATGGAATCTTCTCATGTTCCGTCCCGATGCGGAACGGTCCCTGTGGCTTGCACCCAGCCTCGAACCATCCCACCAGTTCGTCGCGCGACGAGATGCGGTTTTCATCGACTAGGTCACGGGCCATGTGCGGCTTTCAAACGGGGTCTCAAGGTCGGTGAGGGTCGGGATCTGACGCGAAAACGGGCGGACGGGCGCCGGGCGGCGTCGTCCACTTCCATTCCGATCGAGCGCGTTCCTCATCGGGGCGGTCAACGCCCCAGGATGCGGCCGCGCGGCGTCGCCTTTCCCCCTCCGACGAAGCACTAGATAGGCCGATGCCGCGCAAGCTGCAATCGCAGCCTGTCCGCGTTCCGGAAAATTGGCTTTGCATTTCGGGAGGGAGCAGCAGGCCAGCCGGGCGTTCGACCCTTCCGGCGCGGGAATGCGCCGGAAGCCGCTCGATACAAGCAGGTTTCGCGCCAGACAAGAGCCAAACTCGCTTCCTGATATAATTAAGAAGCCGTCTTCTCACGCTGGCGTCAGTCGGAGACCTGATCGACGATGGTCTGGCTTTCCGGCGTCAGCCCCTTGGACTTGCTCGCCGGCTTGACCAGCGGCTCGGGATTGAAGCGCGGCTGGTCGGGTGCGAAGAAGGGTGGTGGCGGCGCGCCGCCCGCCTTCTGGATCGCCAGCCGGTCGAGATCGCGCTGGCGCACCGCGTCCACGGCTTCGCGGGCGGCGTCGGGGTCGCCGCGCAATTCCGCGATCGCCGCCCCGCCGAAGGCCAGCGCCGATTCGAGCGTTTCGCGGATCTGGTAATCCACGCCTTTATCGAGCAGATCGATGGCGTGAATGCGGTCATAGGCGCGCACGAAAATCTTGGCAGTCGGGAAATTGTCGCGCGCCAGGGCGACGATGGCGTTGGCGATGTCGCGGTTTCCGACACAAATGGCGATGATCCGCGCTTCGCCGGCGCCAGCCGCGCGCAGCACGTCGAGCCGGCAGCCGTCGCCGAAATAGACCTTGAAGCCGAACTTGCCCGCGTCGCGGATGCGCTTGACCGAGGAATCGATCACCGTCACATCAATGCGCTCGGCGAGCAGAGGCTGCACCGAGATCTGCCCGAAGCGGCCAAAGCCGACCACCAGCACCTTTCCGCGCTTCTCCTTGGGAACGGAGGGCGGCGGCTCGACGGCGCCCTCCGGCTCGGGCGCGCGGCGGCTTTCCAACCGGACGGCGATATATTCCGCGCCCTTGGCGAAAAAAGGCCCGGCGACCATGGTGATTGCCGCGAGGGCCGACAACAGGCTGGAATCCGCCTGCGGCATCAGATGGGCCGCCGCCGCGAGCGGAAAGATGGCGAAGGAAAATTCGCCCGCCGGCGTCAATATCCCGGCGGCGCTGAGCGATTCGCGCGAGGTCGAGCCCGTCAGCCGAAATAGGACGAAAACGATGGCCATTTTCGCGCAGAGAATGGCCAGCGCCGCGCCCGCGAGCAAGCCGAGCCGCGCCCCCACGAGATGGGCGTCCACCGACATGCCGACCGACATGAAGAACAGGCCCATTAGCAGGCCGCGAAAGGGTTCGATATCGGCTTCGAGCTGATGGCGGAAATTGGATTCCGACAGCAGCAGGCCGGCGAGAAAGGCGCCCAGCGCCATGGACATGCCGACCGCCTGCATCAGCACCGCCGCGCCGAGCACGATAAACAGGGCCGCCGCCGTGAGAATTTCACGCGCGCCGGCCCGCGCAAGCAGGCGGAATAGCGGGTTGAGGGCGTAATGGCCGGAAAGAATGACGAAAGCCAGAGCCGCGAAAGCCTGCGACAGATTGATCAGCGCGTCGTGCATGGAGCCGGCCAGCGAGGACGCGGCGCCCCCTGCTCCTCCGCCGAGCAGCGGAATCAGGGCCAAGGCGGGCGCGACGGCGATATCCTGCGCCAGCAGGACCGCGAAGGCGCGCCGTCCATAGGCGGTTTGGGCGTCGCCGCGCTCCTCCAGCAATTGCATGGCGATGGCGGTGGCGGAAAAGGCGAGCGCCAGACCCGCCGCAAGCGCGCCGAACAGGCCGAGATGCAGGAATTTATGCGCGGCATAGGCCAGAGGCCCGGCGGTCAGGACCATCTGGCTGACGCCGATCAGACCGATGTCGCGGCGCAAGGCATAGAGCCGCTGCGGCTTGAGCGACAGGCCTATCAGGAAGAGCAGCAGCACGACGCCGAGTTGGGAAATATTGAGCGTCATCTTCGGCTCGGCGATCAGCCCGAGGCCAGAAGGGCCGATGGCGATGCCCGCGACGAGATAGCCGATAACGGAGCCGAGCCCCGCAAAGCGGAAAGACGCCGCAAACACGATCGAGGCGGCGAGAAGAATCAGGATCGGGACGAGAAAGCTCGTCTCGCTGCTCATTTCCGGCATGTGGTCCGCAGGAGGTTCAGATCAGGCGGCGATTCGCCGCGCGCCGGCGATGCCTTAGGCAAGGATAGAGGCGAAAGCGCGGCGCGGGAAGCCGTTTCGCCCACCGGCCCGCGCTTGACATCGCCGCGCCCCGCGCCCACAAGATTTTTGAGCCAAGACCCGTCCTTAGAGGTCCCAGACCTGTCCCTAGAGGTCCCCGGATGAGCGCCACGCCCACTCTGAAGCCCCGTCTGAACGTTTTTCTTTGCGCGCCGCGCGGCTTTTGCGCCGGCGTGGTGCGCGCTATCGACATCGTCGAACACGCCTTGCGCAAATTTGGCGCGCCCGTCTATGTGCGCCACGAAATCGTGCACAACCGCTATGTCGTCGAGGGCCTCAAGCGCAAGGGCGCGATCTTCGTCGAAGAACTGGACGAAGTGCCCGACAATGGCGCTCCCGTCGTGTTTTCGGCCCATGGCGTGCCGAAGGCCGTGCCGGTCGAGGCCGAAGACCGCAAGCTGCTGGCGATCGACGCCACCTGCCCGCTGGTGACCAAGGTCCATCGCGAGGCAGAAATTCATTATCGGCGCGGCCGCAAGGTCGTCCTTGTCGGCCACAAGGGCCACACGGAAGTCATCGGCACCATGGGCCAGCTGCCCGAGGGCGCCGTTGTGCTCGTGGAGAGCCCGAGCGACGTCGGCTCCCTAACCTTCGCCACGGACGAGCCGATCGCCTATGTCACCCAGACCACTCTGTCCGTGGACGACATGGCCGAGGTGGTCAATGCGCTCAAGGACAAATATCCCCATATCGTCGGGCCGCATAAGCAGGACATCTGCTACGCGACCACCAACCGCCAGGAAGCGGTCAAGGAAATCGCCCACAAGGTGGACGCCTTCATCGTGGTCGGCTCGCCCAATTCCTCCAATTCGCAGCGCCTCAAGGAAGTGGCCGAGCGCAACGGCTGCCGCCGCGCCCAGCTCGTCCTGCGCGCGACCGACATCGACTGGAGCCAGCTGGAAGGGATCGCCTCGCTAGGCGTCACCGCCGGCGCCTCGGCGCCCGAGGTGCTGGTCGAGGAAATTCTCGACGCCGTCGGCGAGAAATTCGAGCTGGTGATCGACACCATCACCACTGCCACGGAAGACGTTTCCTTCCCGCTGCCGCGCACCCTGCGCGAAAAAGTCGCCTGACCGGGCCAAAGCCGGTTCAGCCGGAATGTGACAAGGCGGCGCAATGGTCACCGACCGCGCCGCCCTTTTACGTTTCGGCATAATGCTCCATGACCGCGCGGCGCCCCCGGCGCGGCGCAAGACTCCGCGAAAGACCATGCAGACGAACGCTTCCGCCGAACATCCTTTCGACGCCTTCCGCGCCCTGCTCGCGCAAATGCCCGTCGCCTCCGCCGAAGCCGTCGCCGCCGTGCGCGCCCGTGACGCGCAGCTGACCAAGCCGCCGGGCGCTCTCGGCCGGCTTGAAGAGATCGTCGAATGGCTCGCCGCCTGGCAGGACCGCGCCAAGCCGACCGCCGAGCGGCCGACCGTGGTGGTGTTCGCCGCCAATCACGGCGTCGTCGCGCAGGGCGTCTCGCCCTATCCCGCCAGCGTCACCGCCCAGATGCTGAAGAATTTCTCGGCGGGCGGCGCGGCCGTGAACCAGATCTGCGCCGTCAATGGCGCGGGGCTGAAAGTGTTCGAGCTCGCGCTCAACCTGCCGACCAAGGACATCACCGAGGCCCCGGCGATGGAGGCGCGCGAATGCGCCGCGACCATCGCCTATGGCATGGAGGCGATTGCGGGCGGCGCGGATGTGCTGGCGCTCGGCGAAATGGGCATCGGCAATACCACTATCGCCGCAGCCATCTATTACGCGCTCTATGGCGGCGAGGCGGAGGATTGGGTCGGGCGCGGCACCGGCGTCAATGATGAAGGCCTGGCGCGCAAGGCCAACGCCGTGCGGCGCGCGGTCGCCCTGCACCGCGACCATCTCGACGATCCGTTCGAACTGCTGCGCCGCCTTGGCGGGCGCGAGGTCGCGGCCATGGCCGGCGCCATTCTCGCGGCGCGCATGGAGCGCACGCCGGTCCTGCTCGACGGCTATGTCGTCTGCGCGGCGGCGGCCGTTCTGCACGCGCTCGATCCGGCGAGCATCGACCATTGCCTCGCCGGCCATGTCTCGGCGGAAGGCGCCCATGCGGAAGTGCTGAAAAGGCTCGGCAAGAAGCCGCTGCTCGATCTCGGCATGAGGCTCGGCGAAGGCTCCGGCGCGGCGCTCGCCATCGGCCTCGTCAAGGCGGCGCTGGCTTGCCATCAGGACATGGCGACATTCTCGTCGGCGGGCGTCGACAACAAGGCGTGACGCGCGGTTCTTGGTCACAATCTCCGACCCGGCGCCCCTCGCCGGATGGCCGCATTCGGCTCGCAGACGAAACGCAGATCGCCCTTACTGCCAGCCCTCGACGCCTTTCATGTCGGGAAGCTTATGGGCAATGCCCTTGTGGCAATCGATGCAGGTTTTCTGGCCGGTGAAGAGGAAACGTTCATGCGCTTCCGCCGCGCGTGGCGACTGTTTCGTCGTATCCATCGATTGCGCGCTATGACAGTTGCGGCACTCCAGCGAGTCATTCGCCTTCATCCGCGCCCATTCGTGGCTGGCGAGGGCGAAACGGTGATCGAGAAACTTTTCGCGGGTGCCGATCGTGCCGAACAGATGACCCCAGACTTCCTTTGACGCCTGCATCTTGCGCGCGATCTTGTCTGTCCAGTTATGCGGCACATGACAATCGGGGCAGCTCGCGCGAACGCCGGACCGGTTCGAGAAATGGATCGTGCTTTTCAGCTCCTCGAAAACATTCGAGTGCATTTCGTGGCAGCTGGTGCAGAATTTCTCGGTATTCGTCGCCTCGAGCGCCGTGTTGAACGCGCCCCAGAAAACGATCCCGGCGACGAAGCCTCCGAGAACCAGCGCGCCGAAGGAGAAATAGACGCTCGGCCGCGAGATCGTCGTCCATATTGGCCGGGCCCATGCGAAGCGATTGGCGAGCGCGCCAAGGAGGCTCATTTGGCAGAGCCTCCCGCTTTGAGATGGGTGATCAAACTATCGATATCGATGAAACTATTGGCGACCGGTGGCTTCGCGTCGGTTTGCGAGACGTGGCATTCGGTACAGAAGAAGCGGCGCGGCGAGACGGTGGCGAGGAACTGGCCCTCGCGATCCATGAAATGGGTGATTGAAATCATTGGCGCCTGGCTTTCGCGGATCCGTGAGCGCGCATGGCAGGACAGGCATTTATTGCCATTGAGATCGATCTGGTAACCCTCGATCGTGTGCGGAATGACTGGCGGCTGCTCGGGATAATTTCGCGTTTCGCGGGCCGCCGTGTTGCGGATGGGCTGAATGCGCGGCGCCGGCGCTGGATCGGCGACCGGCGTCGGGCCCCGCAAGGGCAGAGAGAGGCCGCCGTCCGGACCCGCCGATTGCGACATGGCGACCGGCGCGGCGAGCCCGAGCGACGAGGCCAGGGCGACCCGGAGCAGGGAGCGGAGGAGGCGGCTCATCTCGCTTCTCCCACCAGCGCCAGGCGTACGGCGCATTTCTTGAAATCGGTCTGCAACGAAATGGGATCGGTCGCGTCCAGCGTCACCTTGTTGATCAGCTGGCCCTCGTCGAACCAGGGCACAAAGACCACGCCCGGCGGCATCGTGTTGCGTCCCTTGGTTTCGACTCGCGTGCGGATATAGCCGCGCCGCGACTCGACCTTGATTTCGTCGCCGCGCCGGAGCTTCAGCGCCGCGGCGTCGTCGGGGTTCATGAAGCAGACGGCCTCGGGGAAGGCGCTGTAAAGCTCGGGCACGCGGCGCGTCATGCTGCCGGAGTGCCAGTGCTCCAGCACGCGGCCGGTTACGAGCCAGAAGGGAAAAGTTTCATCGGGGCTCTCGGCGGGCGGCTCGTAGGGCAAGGCGAAGATCCGCGCCTTGCCGTCCGGATAGCCATAGAAACGCACGCCTTCCCCCGCCTTCACATAGGGGTCCGAGCCTTCGCGGAAGCGCCAGCGGGTCTCCTTGCCGTCGACCACCGGCCAGCGCAATCCGCGCTCCTCATGATAGCGATCGTAAGGCGCGAGGTCGTGGCCGTGGCCCCGCCCGAAAGTCGCGTATTCCTCGAACAGTCCCTTGTGGACATAGAAGCCGAAGGCTTCCGATTCCTGATTGGCGAAGCCGGGCGCGAGCTCGGACACGGGGAACTTGTCCACCTGGCCATTGCGGAAAAGGACTTCGAAAAGCGTCTTGCCGCGATATTCGGGCTTCTTGGCGAGCAGTTCGTCGGTCCAGACGTCCTCGATCTTGAATCGTTTCGAAAACTCCATCAATTGCCAAAGGTCGGAGCGCGCTTCGCCCGGGGCCGTGACGAGCTGCCGCCAGACCTGGGTGCGGCGTTCGGCATTGCCATAGGCGCCTTCCTTTTCGACCCACATGGCGGTGGGCAGGATCAGGTCGGCGCAAACCGTCGTAACCGTCGGATAGGCGTCCGATACGACGATGAAATTGTCCGGGTTGCGATAGCCGGGGATGCCCTCCTCAAGGGCGTTGGCCGCCGCCTGTATATTGTTGTTGACCTGCACCCAATAGGCGTTGATCAGCCCGTCCTTCAGCATGCGGTTCTGCAATACGGCATGTGCGCCGTTCTTGTCGGAAATCGTGCCCTCGGGCAGTTTCCAGATTTCCTCCGCGCGGTCGCGATGCGCCTTGTTGGTCACCAGCATGTCGGCGGGCAAGCGGTGGGAAAAGGTTCCAACCTCGCGCGCCGTGCCGCAGGCGGACGGCTGGCCGGTGAGCGAAAATGGGCTGTTGCCGGGCTCCGAAATCTTTCCCGTCAGCAGGTGCAGATTGTAAGCGAGATTATTCGCCCAGACGCCGCGCGTGTGTTGGTTGAAGCCCATCGTCCAAAAACTCACGACCTTGGTCTTCGGGTCGGCGTAGATTTCGGCGAGGGCCTCGATCCGGTTGGCGGGTACGCCAGTTAGCTCCGCCGCTTTCGGGATCGTGTATTCGGAGACGAAGGCGGCATATTCCTCGAAGCTCATGTCGGTCGCGTCATTGGGCTTCGCCGCGCCGGCCGCCTTCTTCTGCAGGGGATGCTCCGGACGCAGGCCATAGCCGATGTCGGTCTGCCCGCGTTTGAAGACCGTATGGGCCGCGACGAACTCCTTGTTCACGCGGCCGGTCTTGATGATGTGGTTGGCGATAGCATTAAGAAGGATCAGGTCCGTCTGCGGCTTGAACACCATTCCTATGTCGGCGAGATCAAACGAGCGATGCTCGAAGGTCGAGAGCACGGCGACCTTGACATGGGGCGCGGAAAGCCTGCGGTCGGCGACGCGCGTCCACAGGATCGGATGCATCTCCGCCATGTTCGAGCCCCAGAGCACGAAGGCGTCCGTCGCTTCGATATCGTCGTAACAACCCATCGGCTCGTCGATGCCGAAGCTGCGCATGAAGCCCGCCACCGCCGACGCCATGCAGTGGCGCGCGTTGGGGTCGATGTTATTGGTGCGGAAGCCGGCCTTGAACAATTTGACCGCGGCGTAGCCTTCGAAAATGGTCCACTGGCCCGAACCGAACATGGCCACGCCATTCGGCCCGCGCTTCTTCAGCGCCGCCTTGAACTTGTCCGCCATGACGTCGAAGGCTTCATCCCAGGAAACGGGAACGAAATCCCCATTCTTGTCGTAGACGCCGTTCTTTTTGCGAAGAAGCGGTTTGGTCAGGCGGTCCTCGCCATACATCATCTTGGAGAGGAAGTAGCCCTTGACGCAATTGAGGCCGCGATTGACCTCGGCCTTGATATCGCCATGCGTGGCCACAACCCGGCCTTCCTTGACGCCAACCATGACGCTGCATCCGGTGCCGCAGAAGCGGCACGCGGCCTTGTTCCAGTCGAGCGTCGCCGTGTCCTTGTCGGTCGCGAGGTTGGCGGCTTGCGCGGAGGGCGCCATTCCTGCGGCGGCGACCGCCATCGCGGCCGCTTCCAGCTTGAGGAAGTCGCGCCGGTCGAATTTTGCGCCAGTCATGTCAAGCCGCCCCCTCGATTGAAGAGTCTTGTGTCGCAGTGGCGTGATAGACCAGCGTGGCCGAGATCACGTTTGGCATAACGGAAAGCTCGGTCAAACGCTCGCCGAGCCGATCTCCGGGACCGGCTTCGACTGTCACGACGATCTTTCCGCGCGGATCGCTTGCGGCGATCTCCGTACCAGGCAGCGCGCCAATGGCTTCGCGAACCTCTTCGAAGCGTTCCGGGCGGACATGAATCACGAGGCTCGCGATTTCCATCTCTCCTTCCGGCGTCGGAAGGCGGGCTATCCCCCGCAACCAGGCTCCGCGGACGAATTGTCTGCGATCGTTGCTCATCGGATCATCCCTTGTGTGGCGGACCGGGCGGGCCCGCGATCATTTGCCAGGTCCAAACCGCGAAGCCGTAACCGCCGACGACTCCAATCGCGAGAAGCGGCATCAGCACCGCCGTCACCAGCAGAAAAGCGGCGATCTCACTTTTCTTTGCCGAGGGAGCCGGGTTTCCTGTGGCCATGTCGCAACCTCAACCGACAATTTCTGGAGACAGCGCCTGCGCCCGTCGGAAAACGGGATCCAAGTCTTGATCGACAAAATGAGTTGTGGCCCCGAAGTCGAGGTCCGTCGCATTCCTGCGTTTTTTTGACTGAACCGAATTGCTGGTTCTTAGCTGTGGAACAAGGAGCCTGCGTTTTTGTTCCGCAGCCAACAATCGCGGCCGCATTTTGTTTGATTATACTTTCGTTCGCGGGCGGTCGTTGTCCGAGGCGACCGCAGCGGTCCACCTCCTGCCTCGAAGGCGATATTGCGAGCGCCTTCGCTCTTGACCCCAGGCGGCCAGCCGCGCCCCGAGAGCCCTTTCAATGGGCCGGCTCTTGCAGCGAAAACGGCCCTTGAATATGCTCCGCTCCACCTCAACCTTTGCGGTCGCCAAATGGAGCAAACGCCCATCCCAGCTGCGGCCCGGGCCAATCATCAACACGAGGGGGAATGACTTATGAAGCGTGTTCTAGGAAAGGGATTGAGGCGAGCCAGTCTATGCTTCGCCCTGAGCGTCGGCTCAGTCCTAGCCGCCGGCGCGGAACAGGCGCAGCCGCCCGAAAGGTCCGATCCGGACAACCAGCTCGCCTATCAGCGCGCCATTGAGGCGGTCATCTGGTCGATGCCGGCGATTAGCATCCGCGAGTTCTGGGAGTCCCAATTCAAGGACTACGGCGCATCCTGGAACGACATTGTCTTGTGGAGCAAGCCTGCGACGCCTCGGCATGAACTGCTGACCGCGAATAATCAGGTGCCCTATATGTTGACGGCCCTGAACCTGCGACAGGGGCCGGTCGTGGTGGAGATCCCGGCCGCCGGCGCGAAGGCGAATCTCTTCGGCAGTTTTGTCGACAACTGGCAGGCTCCAATTGTCGATGTCGGCCCGTCGGGAACAGACGAGGGGCGCGGCGGCAAATACCTGTTCCTGCCGCCCGGATATACCGACCCCATTCCCGAGGGCTACCTGCCGGTGCGCTCGGAAGGCTATGTGGTGGTCGGTGGTCTGCGCCCCGTGCCCGCGAATGGCGGCACGGCCGAGGAAGCCCACGCCTACGCCCAGCAGATGAAAGTCTATCCGCTGGCGGACGCCGCCGCGCCAAAACCGACACGATTTATCGACGGCTACCCGAAACCTTTCCATTCGCTCCCCACCTATGACGCAAGTTGGTTCCGCGAATTGGCCGCGATGGTCAATGAGGAGCCCGTGCGGGAACGCGACAAGGTCATGCTGGGCATGCTGGCCTCGATCGGCATCGAGCGCGGCAAGAAATTCGAACCCGACGCAAAGATGCAAAAGACGCTGGATGCAGCGATCGTCGATGCGCGGAAGATAATGCAGAAATTCTTCGAGACTCCAGGCAAGGCGCTCGCCCCTTGGTGGCAAGGCAGCCAGTGGTCGGCGTTCTCGCCGAAAACGATGGGCCTGGCGAATGAGTTCACCTATGAAACCGCCGATGGCCTTTGGCTGGATGCGCGCGCGGGCGGCTTGTTTTATTGGGCGACCTTCGTGCCGAAGAAGCTTGGCGGCGGCACATTCTACCTGATGGGCCTGCGCGATTCCTCCGGACAATTATTTGACGGACAAGCGACCTATCGGCTTCGCGTCCCCGCCGATGTGCCGGCAAAGGATTTTTGGTCGGCCATCGTCTATGACATGGAAACGAAGGCGTTCGTCTGCGCCGGTCCCTGCGATACGGCGGACAATGGCGTCGGGCTGTCATCCTTCGACAAGCCCAACATGAAGCAGAACGCTGACGGGTCCGTGGACGTCTATTTCGGTCCGAAGGCGCCGGCGGGGTTCGAGAAAAACTGGGTCCCGACGGCGGGCAGGAATTTCTTCCTGATCTTCCGCCTTTACGGTCCCGAGAAGGCGTTCTTTGAAAAGACGTGGAAGCTTCCCGAGGTCGAGAAGGTTCAGTAAACGGCGCCTTCCAAGAGGGCGGTTCCGGGTCCACCGAAACCGCCCTGCATTCACGCGGCCTGCGGAATCCGGCCGATCCCGAACAGCCGCTTCAATTTCTTGACCCGATTCGACATGCGGTGGCGCGCCAACTCCTGGTTGCGCGACTGTTCGTCCGTGCAATAATTCAGCATGACGTAGCGGCGCGGACCGACGAATGGCTTGTGGCCGTGCCAGGAATTGGGCTGGACCCTGAAGCAGAAGGCTAGGCCGCCTTCCGGCGCCACTTCGGCGGCGTAATCCTCGATATCCACGCCCGAGCGCAGCACGCGCAGCTTGCCGCCCTGATCGACCCAGTCCTCGTTGAGATAAAGCAGCAAGGTCGCCAGCTTGAATTTGGAATCGGCGTGGATGCGGCCGTCGCGCGCCTGGCAATTGCTGCGCAGGGTAACCATCGTCGGGCGCCCCGAGAGGTCGATTTCGAGCTTTTCCTCCACGATTCTGCGCACCAGCGGCCCCTCCAGCTCCTTGAGCAGCAACTCGAACGCCGGCCCATAGGGCGCGAACTCCGGCAGAAAGAGCCCGCCCATGTCGATCTTCGGAAAATCGGCTATGGCCCTGGCCACTTCGGCGGGCGGCAGGAAGCCCCGGGTCACGAAATGGGGAAAGGGGGCGTTTTCGACGGTCGCCGTCCGGAAGGATTCATAATTGATCATGTGAGCGCCCAAGTGGATTTTCTTGCGGATTCCCTTGGATTTAATTTCGCGCGCGGATTTTCCTCATTGATCCGCATCAAGCGCAGGAAGCTGGCGTCGCCGGGCGCTCCCGGTCAGGCGGCGCCCCGCGTCCCACGATGGCCCTGCGTTTCCGGCGGCTCCGCGCCCTGATTGAACTGCGGCAGCGCCGACATGACGCGCTCCGGCGGGAAAACGACGATGACTTCCGTGCCCTCGCGCAATTTCGAACGCAAAGTGAAGGTTCCGCCATGCAGCTCGACCAGCCCCTTGACGATCGGCAGGCCGAGGCCGGTGCCCTCGTCGGCGTTTTTCTGCGCCGTCGAGCCGCGCCCGAATGAGGACATGATGATCGGGATTTCCTCTTCGGGAATGCCCGGGCCGGTGTCCTTGACCGAGAAATATTGCCCGCCCGCCATGGTCCAGCCAGCCTTGATCGTGACCTGGCCGCCCTGCGGCGTGAATTTGATGGCGTTCGTCAGCAGGTTGAGCGCGATCTGGCGCACGGCGCGCTCGTCGGCCCAGATGCGCGGCATGTTCGGCTCGATGATCTCGCTCATCGTCACGCCGCGCTTCCGGGCGCGCAGGGTCAGAAGGTGACGGCAATCCTCGATCACGCCGGCGATGAGCACGGCCTCTTCCTTCAGCTCGTAGCGCCCCGCCTCGACGCGCGAGAGATCGAGGATCTCGTTGATGAGCATCAACAGATGCTGGCCGCTATTGTGGATGTCGTTGGAATAATCGCGATAGGCGTCGATCGCGTGCGGGCCGAACAACTCGCTCTTCATCACTTCGGAAAAGCCGAGGATGGCGTTCAGCGGGGTGCGCAATTCATGCGACATGGTGGCCAGAAAGCGCGATTTGGCAAGGCTCGCCTCCTCCGCGCGGCGGCGCGCCTCGTCCGAATTGGACTTCGCCTGCTCCAGCTCCGCGATCAGCGCGTCCTTCTCGCCCTGAATCGCCAGCCTGTCGAGCTGGCTCGCATAGATGCGCCGCGACAAAATCGCGAAATAGAACAGCGTGCCGCAGGCCAGCAGGGTCAGCGGGGCGATCGGGCCGGTGAGGCTGGTCGGCCGCATATAGAGGATGATGGCGAGGGCGTTGGGCGCGAGCGCCGCATAGACCGCCGCCGGCAGGAAGGCCGTGACCACAGTGTGGATCGCGGCGGCGAGCATGAACACGACCATGACATAGGTCGTCGCCCAAGGGTCCGACACGCCACTCATCAGCAAGGCGAAGGACGACCACGCCAGCCCGTTCGCCGCCTCCACGAAGATGAAGCGCGCCTGCCAGTTGCGCGCCGTCTGCGCGCCGTCGCCCTGCCGAAGGAAGCGATCGGACAGAGCCCAGCCGAGGACGAGCACGGACAGCACGCCGCCGAGCCATATGCCGACCAGCGACAGCGGCATCCACAGCAGGGTCATCGCGGCGACGGCGAGGCTGAGCAGCGCCTGCGGCACGATGGCTTCCTTGCGCCCCTTGCAATAAAGGCGCAGCAGCTCGACATCAAAAACGATATTGCCGGCGCCGGAGGACGTCAGCCGCTCGCGCGCCTCCCGCATGTGATTGGCCATGCGGCGTCGCTCGGGAGAGCGTCCGTCTGCAAAGCGCCCTCGGGCGATCATTTCTGCGGTGACTTCGGACATTCCCGTGAAAGGTCAGAGCAATGCGCTAGCGCCAATGCGCCAAACTGCCCGAAAAAGCTTAATGAGCGGCTGACTTATTCGCTAAACTTGGCGCCAATCCGGCGCAAGATTGACAAGTTTGGCGCAGCGGCGGCATGTTTTTCGTGGAAAATTAAACCCCGGGCGGCGCATGAAACTCTATAATTCTCCGGTGGCGCCAAATCCGCGCCGCGTCCGCATCTTTCTCGCCGAAAAGGGCGTCGCCGTCCCCACCGAAAACGTGGACCTGGCTCTGTCGCAGCAGCACGATCCGGCCTTCGCGGCGCTCAATCCCTTGCGGCGCATTCCCGCGCTGGCGCTGGATTCGGGCGAGATCATCTGCGAATCCGTCGCGATCTGCCGCTATTTTGAGGAAATCCAACCGGAGCCGCCGCTGTTTGGGCGCGATGCGCTGGAAAAGGCGCTGGTCGAGATGTGGCAGCGCCGCGCCGAACTGGAGTTCTTCTTCCCCATCGCTCTGGCCTTCCGGCACAGCCATCCCGCCATGGTCGAGATGGAAAAGCCGCAGATTCCGCAGCTGGTCGAACTGAACCGGCCACGCGCGATCGCCTTTGCGCGCTTCCTGGATTCTGAGCTGGCCAATCGCCGCTACCTTGCCGGAAACGCCTTCAGCATCGCCGACATCACCGCCCTTGTCGCGGCGGATTTCGCAAAGCCCGCGCGCATAAAATTCCCCGACGACCTCGTTCATTTC
The DNA here is from genome assembly GCF_019449565.1 of Rhodoblastus sp. GTDB lineage: Bacteria > Pseudomonadota > Alphaproteobacteria > Rhizobiales > Beijerinckiaceae > Rhodoblastus. The sequence continues at coordinate 58,652 of NZ_JAGRPM010000065.1, forward strand.
GCGCGGTGGCGCGCGGACGTCTCAGCCCGCCCCAGCGCGGCCGCCTGACCTTGTCGCGGGAGGCGGAACTTGCGGCGCTGGCCGCCCAGATCCCCGACTGCCGGATTTGCAGTGAAACGCCGGACGGGCCGCCCCTGCCACATCCGCCTCGCCCCGTGCTGCGCGTCTCGGCCACGGCGCGCCTACTGATCGCGGGCCAGGCGCCCGGCGTGCGCGTCCATCGTTCTGGCCTGCCCTTCGACGACCCTTCCGGCGAAAGGCTGCGCGGCTGGATGGGACTCGACCGCGCGGAATTCTACGATTCGACGCGGGTCGCGGTCGCCGCGATGGGATTCTGTTTTCCGGGCCATGACGCCAAGGGCGGCGACCTGCCGCCACGCCGCGAATGCCGCGCCCGCTGGCATGAAAGCCTGTTCCGCCTGATGCCGCAGATCGAGATCATTCTCGCCATCGGGCGGCCAGCGCAGGACTATCATTTCGCGCGGCTCGGACGCCCCTTGCCCAAAGGCGCGTCGCTCGCCGAGATCGTGCGCGCCAGCGCGGAAGCCTCCGATTGCAAGCCGCGCCTGCTGGCCCTGCCCCATCCGTCCTGGCGCAACAATGCCTGGCTCAAGCGCAATCCCTGGTTCGATGGCGAGATCGTCCCGCTCGCGCGGGCTCTGGTCGCCGAGGCGTTGGCGCCTCTCACGGCCCCGGCGCATCCTTAAAAAGTACATATTTCATAAACTGGCTGCGAATTAACTTGCCATGCTGCAGCGCCGAAATAGAATTGAATTTGCTCAATCCTTGCTCGCGCAATCAGGCTCGATCGAGTTGGACGATGTCCGCAAGGAAAATGTCATGCGTGCTGGTCAGAAAGTTCGTCTGAAAGCGGCCTCGCCGTTGAAACAGCAGCTGAATCTGCCGCCCGAGGCGCTCGGCGCCGTCTTGTGCAGCTATGGTCTGCTACGCGCGACCGGCGTTACGAGGCATCGCCTGGACGTACGCTTCGGCCCCGGCCTCGTCATCTGGGGCGTTCCCGACGACCAATTTGAAACGGTCGAGGAAGACGCCGCCTGAACGCGGGGCCATCGCAACAGCTCGCGAATGGCGCAATCGTAACGCCGAAATCGATCCGAAAAGGTCGCGCGTGAAAATTAAGGGGCTGAAGTGCTCGTGGTTGCCGTCTCCAAATTCGGTGTACAAGCCACGTAATTTGTCGCCGGGATTGTTCCATCTGGCTTCCAGAAGATTTGCGACGTCGATCCGATGCGCGGCGACATATAGGTCGTCTGATGAATCGTGTACCCGGCGCCGCCATTGGGAGCTTTGTTCCATGCGAAGGGCGCGAAACCAAAGGACGGTACATAAGTATAGCTTACGTCGACCACAATTATAAAATTATCTATATTATTGTTCGAAGCGACTGTGGGCGGATAAAGTCCAGTGGGGATGCTCGTCGGACTATTCACGCCGTTGGCGGTCACGGCGAGGGCGCCACATTGCCGCAACGTCGGGCTTGGTCCCGAACCGACGCTCCAAAGCACTTTCGCAACACAGCACTGACTGCTCGTACTGGAGCTATTATCAAACACGACCTCGGTGATGGTCATGTTCGGCGAACCTGTAAAAGGATAAAGCACGGCGGTCGACGCCGCCAATATATTTTGTAGCTCCGTATCTGTTACACATGGAACGCTATTTGCGGCAATTGCATTCTTTGTTACGCTTGTAGCTACGCCTGAATTCCATTTACTTGCTGTATAGGAATTGATGAAAGCCGTTTTAAGGCACGTTCCAGCCTTACTGCTACTCGGCAAAGTCTGCGATGTCAGATCCGCCAGGGTGCGGGAAAGCGCCTGGGTCTTGCGGCTGACTTCAAGACCCTGCGCCAGAACAACGCATCCGAAATAAAGCGCCAGCATCATCGGCAGGATCAGGGCGAACTCGACCGCCGCGATGCCGCCCTGTCCGCGCCTTAGCCGCCGGACGACAATCCGCAGGCCTGTAAAAAGCCCTTTCCTTCCGGCAAGCCGGAATTTTCCGCGCCGCGTCATGGCTCGTTCCTGAAGACGACAGTCGAGAAGATGGCGTGGACAAAGCCCGTCCCGCCGCTGGCGGGGTTTGCGTAAACGCTGTTCGAGCTGTGGCCGAGAAGATTGGCGGCGCCATTATTGGTCGGACCGCTGGCGACCAGGATGGAGAGATAGACGGGCATGGGATAGAAGGCCTGGAACAGGACGATCCATCCCGGTTGGCCGAGATTCACATTGGTTGAGGGATTATTATACCAGCTTTTGCCGATCGACGACGCGACGCTGGCGAAAGTCGAAGTGCTGGAATCAAAGGCCTGGACGTTCAATGTGACCTTGCTGCAATCGATGATCGACGGCAGGGCCGTGCAAAAAGTGGCGGTCTTGAACGCCGACGTCGTCTGGCTGGATGTCGACATGAAATTATTGACCAACACCTGACGCGCGACATTGTTAACCGCATTGTCAAAGGTCGCCTGCGTGAAAAAGACGAATGCCGTCTCAAAAATCGCGCAAATCAGGCCGATGAACGGAATGCCGACCATTCCGAATTCGATCGCCGTCACGCCCTTCCGGCTCCGGGCGAAGCGTGAAAGCAGGCCAAGGATTCCGCGCTTTTCGCGGCGCTGCGATCCCGTTTGTTCCATCAAAATCCCCGATCGGCTTGCCCAATGCCCCGAAAGCTCAGGCCGACGAGGCATTTTCAACCGGAGAGATTGCCATTGCGTTACGCGATGCATTTGATCGCGGGGCATTCGCCAATGACTTATTTACCACCGGAAAAATTGGTATGCGCCGCCACTGCGGCGGCGCGGTCCGCGGCGACCGCCTTGGCGTCGGCCAGATCGATGGTCGGCAGGCAATGCGGCGCGCAGATATAGCTCTCGCGGTTGACGCCATTCTGCACGAGCAGGTCGGCCCTGTCGCCGCCAACGCGAATCGTCCATTCGCCCAGAAGATTGCCCTGTCCGTCGAGCGCGATGAGGTTGGTTTCGCCGAAACTCTTGCCAGTAATGACGCCCATACCGCTGTTTTTGAGCATGGTCACGTCGGCGATGCCCGGCTGGCCAATGACAAGGGTTTGGGTCTTGTCGGGAATGCGCGCGACGCGCGCCTTGTCGACCGAGACGACGACCAGGTCGACCGTGGCGGCCACGGCGCTGGATTGCGCGACGAGCCCGGCGAGAACCAGCGCGCCTCCAATCGAACGAAATGCGTTAAGACGCATGAACCTCTCCCGAATTCGAAACCCCGTCGAGCCGCCCGCAGGGAACGCCGACGGCCCGCGGCGAACCTTCCGCCCGCACATACGCGTCCATATCGAGCGGCAATTTAGGCATGACTTGGTGAACGATTGCTAAATTTCGGCGCAGGCGGCCGCAACAAATGCGGGCGAATAGGCAAAATTCCATAGGGCTGGAAAGCGCCGGAAAGAAAGAGCGACCGGCGAGAAGACAGCAAGCAGCGACGCCTGACGTAAAAGCGCTCCGGTTTAGCGAAGTCATTTGTGGTTTCTTCAGCATAACAAGATGCAAGCATGTTTGACGAGGTCGCATTAACACATCGGCAAGCTGAGCCGCCTAACTTGGCGTTAACGACGCATTTCCCGAGCGGGTCGCCCGCGTCGTTCCCCGGTCTTCCTCAGGAGCTCAAAATGAAGTCGCTTTTCTCCCGGTTTGTGCAGGACCAATCCGGCGCCACCGCCATTGAATACGGCCTGATCGCCGCCCTCATCTCGGTCGTCTGCATCACCGTTCTGACCACGGTCGGCACCAAGCTGAACGCCAAGTTCGACTCGGTCTCCACCGCTCTTAACTGATTTGAGCGACCCTCGCCTGCGCCCAGCGAAAGCGAGCGCTGTGCGGACAATTGCTTAATGGCCCCGGCTCAAGCCGGGGCCATTCTTTTTTGCGCGGCGAGCCATCCCGTCAAGCGTTGGCGGCGAACCCGCTCCCTTGTCGCGGTCTTGTTCAACCTCCTTTAACCGCGTTGCTGAGTCGCCCCTTTTGCGACAAAGAAATTAACGAAGTGGCGAGATTTCCCCTCGTAAGGTTGCTCCATCGCAGCCGGACGCGAGCACGTTTCAGCGCGAACAACAGATCAAATGGAGCACCCCATGAAGTCGCTTTTCTCCCGTTTCGTCCAGGACCAGTCCGGCGCCACCGCCATTGAATACGGCCTGATCGCCGCCCTCATCTCGGTCGTCTGCATCACCGTCCTGACCTCGGTCGGCACCAAGCTGAACACGAAGTTCACCTCGGTCTCCAACGCCCTGAACTGATCGAGCGATCCCTCGCCTTCGCCATGCGAAGGCGAGCGCAGCACAGCTATTGCACAACGGCTCCGGCTCGCTCCGGGGCCGTTTTCTTTGGCGAAATATTCCTCCAAATCGCGCGCCGGCGAATATCGCCTTCCCGTTCTTCGGACGCGTTCAATCTCCTTTAACCGCGTTGCGGCGTTAAACATTTTGCGCAGATGAAATTAACGAAGCGGCGAGCTTCCCCTCGTAAGGTTGCTCCATCGCAGCCGGACGCGAGCACGTTTCAGCGCGAACAACAGAGATCACATGGAGCCTATCATGAAGTCGCTTTTCTCCCGTTTCGTTCAGGACCAGTCCGGCGCCACCGCCATTGAATACGGTCTGATCGCCGCCCTCATCTCGGTCGTCTGCATCACCGTCCTGACCTCGGTCGGCACCAAGCTGAACACGAAGTTCGGATCGGTCTCCAACGCCCTGAACTGATCCGGTCGATTCGGCCCCGCCGAACGATCAGAAGCCTCGGCCAAGCGCCGGGGCTTTTTTATTTCAAGCGCCGGGGCTTTTTTATTTTCGGCGCGCCGGTTTGCAGTAACGAAGGGGTAATCGCAAAGCGCGATCATCCCGGCGTTTTCCAATCGCGGGACTCCCATGCTCGACGCGCTGACGATTGTCATTTTTCCGGCCCTCATGGCCTATGCGGCCTTCTCCGACCTGTTCACGATGACGATCTCGAACTGGATCTCGATCCTGCTCGTCGCCGCCTTTATCGTGCTCGCGCTTTTTCTGGGCCTTCCCGCCTCGACGATCGCCCTCCATCTGGCCAGCGGCTTGGCCGTGCTCGCCCTGACGTTTACCCTGTTCGCCTTCGGCTGGATCGGCGGCGGAGACGCCAAGCTCGCCGCCACGACCGCCGTCTGGATGGGCTTCGACCATCTGGCCGAATATGGCCTTGGATCGGCCCTGCTTGGCGGCGCCCTGACGCTCGTGATATTGCAGTTCCGCCGCCTGCCGATGCCGAGTTGGGCTCAGGCGCGCGCCTGGATCATGCGCCTGCACGACAAGAACAATGGCGTGCCTTATGGCGTCGCGCTCGCCGCCGCGGGCCTCGTTCTTTATCCGGAAACCCGGATTTTTCTTGCGTCGCTGAGCGGCTGAAGCCATCTGATTCGCAAGCTGCGCGATCAAGCCGCTGCTACGCCCCGCCTTCCCGCGGGGCGTATGCTTTTTCCGCTCCGTCACCCTGGCGTTTAAGATTCGTGAAATTCCATTAACCTTAATTTGACGTTTCACTGCTTCAATTCGGTCAACGTCCCATTTCGGGGACATTTTGCGGACCGTTGAACCAGCCATGAAAAAAGCCCGGCTCATCTTTCTAGGCGTCGTCCTGGCGTCCGGCTTCGGCGCAACCTATCTCGTGCTGTCACGGCCCGAGCCGCCGCCGCCCGCGCCCCTCGTGCAGGCCCCGCCGCCAGCGGCCACGGAGCAGGTGCTGGTCGCCGCCCGCGAGCTCAATTTCGGTTCGGTCCTCCAGCCCGCCGACCTTTCCTGGCAAGACTGGCCCAAGAACGCATCGGCGCAGGGCGTGATTCGCAAATCCGAGACGCCGAACGGGATGGACGACATCAAGGATTCGGTCGTGCGCGGCTCCTTCTTGCAGGGCGAGCCGATTCGCCGCGAGAAATTGTTCAAGGGCGGCGCTTCAGGCTTCCTGTCGGCGATCCTCAACCCCGGCTTCCGCGCCGTGGCGATCACGATCGACGACAATGGCGCCAATAGCGCCGGCAAATTCATTCTGCCCAATGATCGCGTCGATGTGCTCCGCACCTATCGCGACGAGGACGCCGCCAAGACCGGCTCCGGCGACGCCTTCATCAGCGAAACGCTGGTCACCAATGTCCGCGTGCTCGCCATCGGCCAGAACGCCCAGGACAAGGGCGGCCAGCCTTTCGCTTCCGGCGTGACCGCGACGCTGGAACTCGATCCGCGTCAGGCCGAAACGATCGTCCTCGCCCAGCGCATCGGCCAGCTCTCGCTGGTGCTGCGCTCGATGCAGGACAGCCAGCAGGCCGACGGTCCCACGTCGATCGCTCATGAAGATCGCAACCGCGCCGTCACCGTAGTGCGCGCGGGCATCGCAACCCAATCGCGCGGCAAATAAAGAACCGGCGGAGCGCCAAGCAATGGCGCCGCCCAGGAGTGAGAGACGATGCAGATGATGCGCCCCAGGCTGGTCGGAGGTTTTGTCGCGTTGCTCGCCTTTGCCGCGCCGGCGATGCAGGGCCCCGCTCAGGCCTATGACAACGACGTCGCCCTTCAAGGGACGAGTTCGACGCGCCGCGTGAGCATGGGCGTCGGCAAGTCGATCATTGTCGACCTGCCTGCCGACGCCGGAGAAATTTTTGTTGGCAACCCGGCGATCGCCAACGCCGTCGTGCGTTCGGCCCGCAAGATTTACATCATCGGCCAGGCTTCCGGGCAGACCACAATTTACGCCATGGACAAACAGGGCCGCCGCATCGCCACGCTTGAGCTTTCGATCGGCCGCGACATCGGGGAAATGCAAGCCATCATCCGCGCCGCATTGCCCAATTCCAAGATCGTCGCGCGAACCGTCAACGATTCCATCATTCTGACCGGCGAAGTCGATTCAGCCGCCGACATGCAGAGCGCGATGGACATCGCCAAAGGATTTATCGCAAGCATCAACAACGCTGGCGGCGGCGGGCCCCAGGCGTCAGCAACCGGCATGGTGGTCAACGCCATCACCGTGAAGGAGCGCGACCAGGTGATGATCAAGGTCACCATCGCGGAAGTCCAGCGCAACATTGCCAAACAGCTCGGCGTTTCCGCTTCGACGCTGGCCGGCAACTGGGGCACTTTCACCCAGAACAATCCCTTCGCGATCAATGGCGGCGCGTTGACGGACGGCGCTCTCAAGACCGTGACAAAGTTCGGCGGCGCCTGGTCGCTGAACCAGACGCTGACCGCTTTCGAGCGCAACGGCGTCGCGCGCACCCTCGCCGAGCCGACCGTGACCGCCACTTCGGGCGAGAGCGCCAAGTTCACCGTCGGCGGCGAAGTGCCGGTTTCCGGAGGCAACACCTGCACCGGCTCCGGAACGTCCACGAGCTGCCAGGCCTCGGTGACTTACAAAATGTATGGCGTCACGCTGAACTTCACCCCGGTCGTGCTGAGCTCGGGCCGCATTTCGCTGCGCCTCGCCACCGAAGTCTCGGACATTGACCCAGCGAACTCCTTCCAGATCAACGGTACGACGGTTCCAGGCTTCCGCACCCGCCGCCATGACACCACGGTCGAATTGCCCACCGGCGGCTCGATCGCCACGGCGGGCCTGATCGAAGCCAGCTCCAACCAGTCGCAAAACGGCACGCCCGGCGTCATGAACCTGCCGATCCTCGGCCAGCTGTTCCGTTCGCGCGACTATCAGCGCAAGGAGACGGAACTGATGATCATCGTCACGCCCTATCTCGTCAAAGCCGTGCCCGCCAGCGCCCTCGCCCGGCCCGACCAGAATTTCGCCGACGCCAACGACCCGCAAGCCTGGCTGCTTGGCCGCGTGAACAAGCTTTATTCCACCACCGACAATCCTGAAGCAGCACGGCATCTCAACGGCCGCGTCGGCTTCATTCACGACTGAGCCGCGCCCGGCGCACCCCCTAGCGGGACGCGCCGGGAGCGAAGTTTTCCGGCAAGCGCAACGATCGAGACGGACACATCATGTCGCACCTTCGCCCCCTTCGGACCAAAGCCCGCCGGCTGCTCGCCGCGAAATGGAGGCTCCCCGCGCTACTGGCGCTGGCCGCGCCGCTCGCCGCCTGTTCCGGCGCGGACCGTGTCGTGACCGGCTCGATCGGGCCGCAAGACTACCGGGCGCGCCATCCGATCGAACTCAAGCAGGCCCGCGAGAGTCTGGAAGTGCTTCCGGAAGTGCGCGCCGGCGACCTGGATGCGCGGACCCGCGCCCAGGTCAAGCAATTCGCGCAGGAATATCGCCTCAAGGGCTCGGGCGAAATCGCCATCCTCTTGCCTCAGGGCGGGCCTAGCGGCGGCGAGGCGCGCGCCGCGCTGCCCGGTCTGCGCAGGGCGCTCGCGGCTGGCGGCGCGCATGGCTATGTCAGCGTTTCCTCCTATCCGGTGGCCAATCCGGCGCTCGCGGCGCCCGTGCGTCTCTCCTATTCCACCATCGTCGCGCAGACGCCCTCGCGTTGCGGACAATGGCCAAACGACCTGGCCTCGGGCGGTTCGGTCAACGGCTGGCAGAACAACGAATACTGGAATTTCGGCTGCGCCACGCAGCAGATGGTGGCGGCCCAGGTCGCAGATCCGCGCGACCTCGTCGGCCCCGCCGCCGAGACGCCTCCCGATTCGAAGATGCTCGGCCGCGCCATCGACGCCGTGCGTCAAGGCAAGGATCCCGGCACGGCCTGGGTCACCCAAAACACCAATATCAGCGGTTTAGGAAACTGAGTCATGGCCAGCGAGTCTCTCGATCCCCCCGCTCACTCCCACCACGCGGCGTCAATCGCGCCTATGCCGCGGATTTCGCTTCAGGCCTTCTGCGAGACGGCCGAACTGGCCGGCCTTATTACCGAGGCGGCAAACGACCGGCGCATGGAAAAAGCTCATGTGAAGGTGAACATGGGCGGCTCCGGCGCCGCCGTGGAATCCTATCGCACCTCTCCGACGCCGAATGTCATCGTGATCGAATCCAACGCGGGTCGCTCCGACCTGATGGAGCAGCTCGAGGCGCTGGCTGAATTCTGTGATTCGGGCACCAAGGTCATCGTCGCCGGACGGCAGAACGACATCACGCTCTATCGCGAGCTGATCGCGCGCGGTGTCAGCGACTATCTGGTCGAACCGTTCGGCGTGATGGAGTTCATCTCCGCGCTCTCGTCGCTTTATCATCATGATCTCGCATCGCCGCTGGGCCGCGTCATCGCGGTGGCGGGCAGCAAGGGCGGCGTGGGCTCATCCTGCCTCGCCCATAATCTCGCCTGGTCCATCGCGCGCGACCTCGACTGCGCCACCGTCGTCGCCGATCTCGACCTCGCCTTCGGCACCACCGGCCTCGACTTCAACCAGGACCCGCCACAGGGCATCGCGGAGGCGATCTTCTCGCCGGAACGGCTCGATTCCAATCTTGTCGACCGCCTGCTATCCAAATGCAGCGACAAGCTCTCTATCCTCGCCGCGCCGGCGACGGTCGATCGCGCTTATGACATGCCGGAAAACGCTTTCGACGGCCTGCTCGAAATCCTGCGCGCGACGACGCCCTATATCGTGCTCGACCTGCCTCATGTCTGGACGGCATGGTCGCGCCGGCTACTGACCTCCGCCGATGAGGCGATCATCGTCGCCTCGCCGGAACTCGCGAGCCTGCGCAACGCCAAGAGCCTGCTCGATACTCTTCGCGCCGCCCGCCGCAACGATCCGGCGCCGCGCATCGTGTTGAACGGCGTCGGCCAGCCCAAGCGGCCCGAGATCTCGCCGGCCGATTTCGCCAAGGCGGTAGAGGCGGAGCCCGCCGCGATCGTGCAATTCGACGCCAAACTGTTTGGCACGGCCGCCAACAACGGCCAGATGATCGCGGAGCTCGAAGACGGCGCGAAAGTCGCGACCATCTATAGCGACCTCGCCCGCCTGGTCACCGGCCGCAGCGCGGTCAAACGGGAGCGCAAGGGCCTGTTGTCGCCGCTTCTGGCGGTTTTCAAAGGCTGAAAAGAGCCGAATCCGCATCCGATGTGAAGTGAGAGTTTAGGGAGCACGGAAATGGCGATGTTTGGAAAGCGCCCGGGCGATCAGAGCGCGGCGCCGCGCGCGCCGGCGCCGGCCAGCGCCAGCGGAGGGGCTGTTTTCGCTCCCGCCGGGACGCCCTCCATGCCCGCAACGCCCGCGCCTGCGCCGCCGCCGCCGGCCCCAGCGCCCGAAGTGCGCCGTTCGGATGAATATTATCAGACCAAGAGCCTGATCTTCGGCGCCCTGATCGAGGCGATCGACCTGTCGCAGCTGTCCAAGCTCGATTCCGAAAACGCCCGCGAAGAAATCCGCGATATCGTCAACGAGATCATCGCGATCAAGAATGTCGTGCTGTCGATCTCCGAGCAGGAGGACCTGCTCGACGACATCTGCAATGACGTTCTCGGCTATGGACCGTTGGAGCCCCTGCTCGCGCGCGACGACATCGCCGACATCATGGTCAATGGCGCGACGCGCACCTTCATCGAAGTCAGCGGCAAGATCCAGCTCACCAATGTGCGCTTCCGCGATAATGCGCAATTGATGAACATCTGCCAGCGCATCGTCAGCCAGGTCGGCCGCCGCGTCGACGAAGCCTCGCCGATCTGCGACGCCCGCCTGCTCGACGGCTCCCGCGTCAACGTCATCGCTCCGCCGCTCGCTATTGACGGGCCCGCTCTCACCATTCGTAAATTCAAGAAGGACAAGCTGACCCTCGACCAGCTCTGCCGCTTCGGGTCGATCTCGCCGGAAGGCAGCGAGATCCTCAAGATCATTGGCCGCGTACGTTGCAATGTGCTGATTTCGGGCGGCACGGGCTCCGGCAAAACCACCCTGCTCAACTGCCTCACCAATTACATCGACCTCGACGAGCGCGTCATCACCTGCGAGGACGCCGCGGAACTGCAACTCCAGCAGCCGCATGTCGTGCGACTGGAAACGCGCCCGCCCAATCTCGAAGGCCAGGGCGCGGTGACGATGCGCGATCTCGTCAAGAACTGCCTACGTATGCGTCCAGAACGCATCATCGTCGGCGAAGTGCGCGGACCTGAAGCTTTCGATCTGCTTCAGGCGATGAACACCGGCCACGACGGCTCCATGGGCACGCTGCACGCCAACTCCCCGCGCGAGGCGCTCAGCCGTCTCGAATCCATGATCACCATGGGCGGCTACGCCCTGCCGCCACGCACGATCCGCGAAATGATCGTGTCGTCCGTGGACGTGATCGTCCAGGCCGCGCGCCTGCGCGACGGCTCCCGCCGCATCACCCATATCACCGAGGTGATGGGCCTCGAAGGCGATGTCGTCATCACTCAGGATCTGTTCCTTTATGACATCGTCGGCGAGGACGCCAACGGCAAGCTGAAGGGCCGCCATCGCTCGACCGGCATCGGGCGTCCGCGCTTCTGGGACCGCGCGCGCTATTTCGGCGAGGAAGAACGCCTCGCCGCCGCTCTCGACGCTTCCGAAGTCAGGGAATAAAGCCGGAGATCTGAAACCATGGACCTTCGCTCTCTTCTCATCATCGCCCTTTGCGTGATCGCCATCGCCGGCGTGTTCTATATCTTCGTCTTCCCCTATCTGACGGGCGAGGCGCTGGCGGAAAAGCGTCATGCCCAGATCACTTCTCGAGCCGCCGGCCGCCGCCCGACCGGCGCCGAAAGGGTCGTGGACGCGACCGCGCGCCGCAAGCAGGTGGCGGACAGTCTCAAGGAGCTCGAGCAGCGCAACGCGGAAAAGAAAAAGATCACGCTGGAGACCCGCATCGCGCAAGCGGGCCTCGAAATCAGCCGGACGAATTTTATCGCCGGCTCCGCCGGGGCCGCCTTGGTCGTCACCCTGCTGCTGTTCGCCATTACGCGCAGCGCCCCGGTCGCGCTCGCGGGCGTCGTCATCGGCGGCTTCGGCTTGCCCAATTTCGTCCTGAAATTCATCACCAACCGGCGTATGAAAAAATTCGGCATCGAATTTCCCAACGCCATCGACGTCATCATCCGCGGCGTCAGGGCTGGCCTCCCGCTGAATGATTGCGTCCGCATCATTGCGGCCGAATCCTCCGAGCCGGTGCGCTCGGAATTTCGTCAGATCGTCGAGGCCCAGACGCTCGGCCTTTCCATCGCCGAGGCGGTTGAGCGCATGCCCCAGCGCATTCCCACGCCAGAGGCGAATTTCTTCGCAATCGTGATCGCCATCCAGCAGAAATCGGGCGGCAATCTCGCGGAAGCTTTGACCAATCTGTCGCGGGTGCTGCGCGAACGCAAGAAGATGCGCGACAAGGTGAAGGCGATTTCCTCCGAGGCCAAGGCCTCGGCAATGATCATCGGCGCGCTGCCGATCGTGGTCGGCCTGCTCGTCTATCTGACGAGCCCGCGCTACATCGAATTGCTGTGGATCACCGACACCGGCCGCGTCGTCCTGGCGGTCTGCGCCGCAGTCATGGGCCTCGGCTGTTTCATCATGCAGAAAATGATTGCGTTCGACATCTGACGTCGGGCGCGGGACCAAGCAAGGCTGCCCGCGATGCTGAATCTGCTCATCGAAAAACTTTCGGATCAGAAGACCCTGTTCGCTTTGCTCGTGGGCGTCTTTACCGTCGCGAGCCTGATCTCCATCGGCTTGCCCGTGCTCGAAGGCGACAAGCTTGAGGACCGGATGAAGCTGGTCGCCTCGGAGCGCGAGCGCATCCGCGCCCGCGAGCGCGAAAAGCTGATGAACCGCAACGCCGGCAAGCTGCGCCAGACGCCCAAGGCCTATATGAAGGACGTGGTCGACAGGTTCAGCCTGTCAAAATGGCTCGGCACGGATCAGGCCAAGGCCAAGCTGACAATGGCGGGCTATCGTGGCCCGCAGGCCGAAATCGGCTTCCTGTTCTTCCGGCTCGTGACGCCGATCACCTTCCTGCTGGTCGGCGCGCTCTACGCCTTCGTCCTGGTCGAAAACGACTGGACCTTCATGATGCGCCTGTCGATCGTGATGTGCGTGGCCTATGCCGGGTTCAAGGGCCCGGAAATCTTCGTCGCCAACAATATTTCCAAGCGACAGTTCAGCATGAGGCGCGCCTTTCCGGACGCCCTCGACCTGCTGCTGATCTGCGTCGAATCCGGCATGTCGATCGAACAGAGCTTCCGGCGCGTCAGCACGGAAATTGGCGTGCGCTCCATCCCGCTGGCCGAGGAATTCACCCTGACCACGGCCGAGCTGTCCTATCTGCCCGACCGCCGCACAGCCTATGATAATTTCTACAAGCGGACCGGCCTCGATGGCGTGAAGAACATCGTCACATCGCTGGTCCAGGCCGAGAAATACGGCACGCCCCTCGGCACGGCGCTGCGCGTCGTCTCCCAGGAATCGCGCGACCAGCGCATGATGGAAGCCGAGAAGAAGGCGGCCTCCCTGCCGCCGAAACTGACCGTGCCGATGATCCTGTTCTTCCTGCCCGTTCTGTTCGCCGTCATCCTGACGCCGGCGGCCATCCAGATCTCGCGCAACTACTGAAAAAGGCGCGGTCCCAAAAAATGAGGCGGCCCGCAAAACGGGCCGCCTTTTTATTTGGCGGAGGAAGGAGAAACGCCGTCAGCGCGCGGCGGCGTCGAGGTTCATCCGCTCCATCTTCTTGCCGGCCGATGCGGTCTGGATATCGCGCCAGGCGTTGGATTGCGAAATCATCTGGCGAATCGCGGCGACATTCTCCCGGGCCTCCTGCGGCGGCAAATCGCGCTCCGAGACCTGCTCGGCTTCCGGAAACTTGCCCCGCAAGGCCAGCACCAGGGCGAGGTTCTGCCGCACGCGCATGTCGGCGCGCGGGCTCGACGAGGCTTCGCGCAACACATTTTCAGCCTGCGGCAGATCGCGCGCAAGGGCGTAGGAGAGCCCGAGATTGGACAGAACCGAAGGCTCGCCGGGCGCGATTTTCAGCGCGGTTTCATAATAATTTTGCGCCGCCTTGTGGTCGCCGAGCTGGTCCGCGATGGAGCCGCGCGTGGAGACGACCGACCAGTTGGGGTCGTCCGGCGAATCGGCGCCTTCCAGCACGCCCTGGGCCTGCTGCAACTGGCCGGCGTCGGCCAACGCCTTGCCATAGGCCGCGAGGACTTCCCGGTCGCGCGGATTTTTGATCGCGAGATTCTGCAGCACGGCCGCCGCCTGATCATTGAGATCGCGGGCGCGCAGCGATTTTGCATAGGCCATCGCGATCTTCTTGTCTTCGGGATGGGCCTCGTAGCGCTGTTGCAATTGCTCGGAAAAGGCGCGCAGATCCTGCGGCGAGGACGAAGCCGGCTTGCTCGGCGCCCCGATCGAGGCTGTCATGTCGTCCACGCTCATCGTCTTGCAGCCCGAAAGCGCCAGCAGCGCGACAATGGCGACGCCGCCGAGCGCGCGCGGCTTGATGAAGGCTCCACCCATGTTCCGCTTTCCCTCAGCCGGACAGGCCGTTTCGTGCTTCTGTCGCAATGAATATTTCGTTAACCCTAATAGAGCGTTAATAGACTAATAGAGCGTTAATGCGCCGCGGCCTTCAGGGCCCTGCGCCGCCGGACGGAGCGCCTTTTTCGATGGTTGACTTGCCTGCACTGAATTTCGCGAAGCCCGAGGAAGATTGCGTCCCGATCTGGCTGGCCGAGGCCAAGGCTTTCACCGCCGCGCTGAAGGCGCCGGAAGCGGAGCCGGATCTGCCGCCGGAGGCGCTGCGATTCGCCGCCGCGACCGGATTCGAGGCCAAGAATGGCCGCCTGCTCTGGTTTGTGACGCCGGAAGGCCGGCCGGGCGCGATCTTCTTCATTGATGGGAGCGCCCAGGCCGATCCGTTCCAGCTTGGCGCGCTGGCGGGCCTGCTGCCTCCCGGCGCCTATCGCTTCGCCTCACCGCCGGTCCGGCCCGATCTCGCCGCGCTCGCCGTCCTTCTCGGCGGACGGCTCTACGCCCGCTACAAGAACCCGCGCGAAGCCCCGCGCCTGCTCGCGCCTGAAGGAATTGACGCCGCCGCGATCGAGACCATCGCCAGCTGCATCGCCCTGGGACGCGACCTCATCAACACGCCGGCCAATGATCTCGGCCCCGACGAGCTGGAAGCCGCCATTCGCGCCGTTGCGGAGCGTTTCGGCGCGAGCGTCGAGGTCGTCCGAGGCGAGGCGCTGGAACAAGGCTTCCCGCTCATCCACGCCGTCGGCAAGGGCTCGCCGCGCGCGCCGCGCCTCGTGGAATTGCGCTGGAAGCCGGAGCGGGCGCGCAAGCTGGCGCTGGTCGGCAAGGGCGTCTGTTTCGATTCGGGCGGACTCGACATCAAGCCGGAAAGCGCCATGGGCCTGATGAAAAAGGACATGGGCGGTGCGGCCACTGCGCTGGCGGCGGCGGCCATGATCATGGCGGCGGATGTCGACGCGTCGCTGCGGCTGCTCATCCCCATCGTCGAGAATTCCGTCTCCGGCGAGGCGTTCAGGCCCGGCGACGTCTATCCCTCGCGCAAGGGCCTGACGGTCGAGATCGGCAACACCGACGCGGAAGGCCGCCTCATCCTCGCCGACGCGCTGGCGCTCGCGGACGAGGACGCGCCGGAGCTGTTGATCGATTTCGCAACGCTCACCGGCGCCGCGCGCGTCGCGCTCGGACCGGACCTGCCGCCCTTCTTCACTGATGACGACGCGCTGGCGGCCGACATCGCCCGCCACGGGGCCGCAGTCAATGATCCAGTCTGGCGGCTGCCGCTCTGGAGCGCCTATGATGCGAAGCTCGACGGCAAGATCGCCGATTTGACCAATGCGCCGGCAGGCGGCATGGCGGGCGCCATCACGGCCGCCCTGTTCCTCCGCCGTTTCGTCGCCAAAGCCAAGGCCTGGGTCCATTTCGACGTTTATGGCTGGACCCCCGCCGCGCGGCCCGGCAGGCCGGAGGGCGGCGAGGTGCAGGCGGCGCGGCTCATCCTTAACCTCGCGCGCGAGAAATTCGGCGCCGCAAAGCTTCGGTAACCCGGAAAGGGTAAAACCTTTCCGGTCTGCGCCGACGGGCAGGCGGGAGTGAAAAATTGAATTACGACCAGAGACTGACGCCGGCGCGGCCCGATCTCGCCGCGGAACATCTGCGCGACACCGTGCAGGCGCAGGCCTATGTTCCCGGCCGCCGCATGCAGGTCAGCGCCTCCTATGCGGACCTGCGCCGCTCCCCGTCCGACGAGGCCGCGACCGACACCCAGGCGCTTCATGGCGAGACGCTGCTCGTCTATGAGGACAAGAACGGCTGGAGCTGGTGCCAGCTCGACCGCGACCGCTATGTCGGCTATGTCGAATCCCACGCCCTCACCGACCGGATCGCCAAGCCCAACCACCGCGTGCGCTCGCGCCACACGCTCGTCTATTCGGCGCCGGACCTCAAGTCGCCGCCCCTCGACGCCCTGCCCTTCAACGCCGAAGTGCATATCGTCTCCGCCACCGACAATTTCGCCGAAACCCATAGCGGCGGCTTCATTTTCGCGCGCCATCTGGCGCCCAATAACAGGCCGCTGAGCGATTTCGTCGGGCTGGCCGAAATGTTCCTCCACACGCCCTATCTCTGGGGCGGCAAGACCGATGTCGGGATCGACTGCTCAGGCCTCGTCCAGGTGACGCTCTCGGCGGTAGGCGTCGCGGCCCCGCGCGACACCGACATGATGGAGACCCAACTCGGCCGCCTCGCCAATGTCGGGGAGAACCTGCGCGGCGTGCGTCGCGGTGATCTGGTGTTCTGGCCTGGCCATGTCGGCATCATGCAGAACGAGCACCTGCTGATTCACGCCAATGCCCATAGCATGACGGTCGCCAGCGAATTGCTTTCGGCCGTGCGCGACCGCGTTCGCTCCAATAATGGCTCGGACATCACGGCGATCAGACGGGTCTGATCCTTATACTGTTTTTCCTTGACCGCGACTCATCGCGGTCAAGGAATCCCTCGCATATGCTCGGCGGCGCAGTTGCGCCTAACCAGACCTCACAGGTTCTCACCTGTGAGGCCTGGTATTACTGCCGCTTTTTACCGCCAAAGTGCGAAAAAATGCTGCGGCGGGCCATGTCCGGCCCCGATCTCGAAGGCCTTTCCGGCTTCAAGCGCGCCGCTGAGGAAGGCCTTGGCGTCGGCGATGGCCTGTTTCAGCTCCGCCCCCTGCCCCAGCCGCGCCGCGATCGCCGAGGACAAGGCGCAGCCCGTGCCGTGATTGTTGCGCGTCGCCACGCGCGGCGCGGAAAATTCGGTGAATTCCGCGCCGTCATAGAGCAGATCGTAAGCCGCGCCATCGGGCAGATGGCCGCCCTTGACAAGGACGGCGGCCGCGCCGAGCGCATGAAGCTTCAACGCGATCGCGCGCATCTCGTCCGGCGCTTCCGGCATGCGGTCGCCCGCAAGCAAGGCGCTCTCGATCAGATTGGGGGTCACCAGCCGAGCGAGCGGAAACAGCTGTTCGCGGATCGGCCCGACCAGTTCCTCGCCGCCAAGACTATGGCCGCCCGTGGCGACCATCACCGGATCGAGCACAATATTGACAGGCTTGAAACGCCGCAATTGCGCGGCGATGGCCTCGACATTGGCGACGGAGCCGATCATGCCGATCTTCACGGCGTCGACCGCAATGTCTGAAAAAACCGATTCGATCTGCGCCGCAACGAATTCGGGAGCGACCACCTGCACGCCCTGCACGCCGAGCGTGTTCTGCGCGGTCAACGCCGTCACCGCCGCCATGCCGTAACAGCCCAGCGCGGAAAAGGTCTTGATATCGCCCTGCACGCCGGCGCCGCCAGAAGGGTCCGAGCCCGCGATGGAAAGGATCTTGGCGATGGAGGTCATGGAAACTCCTATTGGCCCCCGAATTTGAAACTCAGGGTCAGGCCGCCTCCAGTCGGCGGCAACGGAAAGGGTCCGGCCGCGCGCAGCGCCGCCAAAGCGGCGGCGTCGACATCGCGGAGCCCGGTCGACTTGGTCAGTTTACCGCCGACGAAAGCGCCGCCATAATCGATCGCAAAGACGATTTCGCCCGCTGTATGAGGGCGCCCCGCGATAAGTTTCTGCACGTTCAGACGAGGGGCGACAAGGCCGTATACCGTGGAAAGATAGGTCGCTTCCGCATTTCCGCCGCCGACGGGCGCGTAGCGCAAGGCCGCGGCAAGCGCGTCGCTCGACGAAACGAAGCTCGGCGTCGCCGGCTCTGGGGGCTTTTCCGGCGCGGGCGCGTCCTTCTGCGCTTTCGTCTGTTCCGGCGCCTCGGGGCGAGGATCGCCCTCGGCCTGATCGTTCTTCGGCTGTTGCGCCGATCGCTCGGCGGCGTTGGCCTGTTCCGGATTGACCTGTTTGCGCGCGGTTGCCGCCGGATCCGCCTTCGCCGCAGCCTGTGCGGCATGCGGGGCCTCCGCGCGCACGTCCTTTTCGGACTTTTCCTCACTGGCGCGCGGCGCGTCCGTCGCCTCCTTCTCGTCCAGCACGGCCTGTTTCATCGGCTGTTCGCGGTCCTTGGCGGTCTCCGGAGGAGGAGCCGGGTCCGGCGCCTTGGGCGGCGGTTCGACGATGACTTCGACAGCACTTTCCTCCTCCGTCCGCACAAGGAGCGCCGGCCTGTCGAATCGGACGAAAAGCGAAATCACGGCCACATGGGCGAAAAGGCACGCCAGCACGATCAAACCTACGCGGCGTCGGTCCGCCCCCCGCGCGCGCGGCGGTTGCTCAAGCAGACGTTGTTCGTTCGAGGCGGCGAGTTGCATGAATCCGTCGGCGCGGGGATGAGCTAGGGGGTCAGTTTTCGTTCTATAGCAGACAGAGGCAGGTTTGGCCTTCGCGCTCGGAAAAGAGAATCAAAACGCTCTTTGCGCCAACGCCCGGAAAGACGCCGCCATGGCGGCGACGGACAGGGGGCGTAACGCGCAGCGCGGCAAGAGCGGCAAGGGTGGAATGTCTCGCGCTTGCGGAATCCTTATGGATGCGCCCAGACGGCGGCGGCTATCGCCCCGGCGATGGCCGAGAGAAAAAGGATCGCGTCATGCGCCGCCAGCATGCCGCGCGAGGGATGGGCGCGGGCGTAGAGGCGCAATGAAGCCCCTGCCGTGGCGAAGCCCCAGCCGATGGCCACGACGATCAGGGCGGCCGCGAAACGCCAATAATCATTGGCGAAAGCTTCAATGACCCAGGCGGCGGCGATCAGCGCGAGGCCGAGTGCGGTCACTGTCTGGGCGCCGATCCGGCGCGCGGCGAGGCCGGTGAAAAAGGCCGGCGCATACATGGCGACGACATGCCAGGAAATGGCGCTGAACACGACCGGAACGCCGATGCCGCAGCCCGCCATGGCGCCCGGCGCGGCGACCATCGCCGCCGTCATGCCGAACCAGGCGAGTCCCGCCAAAAGGGTCGGCGCGACAAAGGCGCGCCAGTCCGGACGCCTTTCCGCCCGAGCCGGCTGACGCGGCAGCACCGGCGCCCGCGCCGTGGTCAGGACCGCCAGAACGAGCACAAGCACTTGCGCGAGCGCGGCGGCGAGCGCCGTCGCGGCGAAGAGCGAGGCCGGCGCGGCTTGCGCCACGACATAGGCCAAAGCGGGACCGGCCAGACCCGCGAAAGCCCCGCTGCCGAACACGATGATCGCAGCGCGCGTCCGCTCGGCAGGCGTCGCGCCCAGCGCGGCCTCATGGCGGTAGAACAGCGAAAAGCCCTGCGCGACGCCGAGCCAGAAGGCGCCGAGGCAGAAGGGGGCGAACAGATTGGCGCTGAGCGCCCAGGCCATGATCAGGCCACCAGCCACGCCGAGGCTTGCGCCGAGCGCAAGAGCCGCGCGCCGTCCGAAAGCGTCGAGCAGGAAAGAGGCGGGAAAGGTCGCCGTGGCCGCGCCGAGCAGCATCGCCACATAGGGCGCCGCCATGAGATGCGGATGGGGCGCCAGTAGCCGTCCCGCCAGCGGCAGCACGCCAAGCGTCAGGCTTTGCGAGAGCACGGAGAGTGCGAAGCCCGCCGCGAGCGTCGCGACACCTGGGCTCCAGCGTCCGGCGTCAAGCGTCGCCCCGGGCGCGGGGGCGCCGGGCGGGCAGAAACAAGCCATGCGGCCCGCGCGCGCCGCAGGGGTCTCGTCAATCCTGTCTGCGGACTCCCTCTCGGGCGCCGGGCGGTCGAAGGCGGTCATTTCTTCTCGATATCGTCGTCTTGCAGAATGCGATAGGCGGCGCCTTCGAGATCCTCATATTGTCCGCGCTTGAGCGACCAGAACAGGCCATAGAGGGCGACAAGGCCCAGGGCGAGCGCGGCGGGGATCAGAATGATCAGGATGTTCATCGCGCAAATCCGTTGAGTTTCCGCGCTTCAGGCGGAGGAGGCGGCGGCGGCCGCGGGCGGCGCGCCGGGCCTCGGCGCCGAGGGGCTTGCGCCCCGCGCCTCTTGCAACAGGAGATTGACCCCTTTGCCCGGCCCGCGCAAGCGCAGCGCGTTGAGCGTGACCAGGATCGACGAGCCGGACATGGCCAGAGCGGCGAAGAGCGGGGAAGCATGCCCCGCCATGGCCACCGGCACGGCGATGAAATTATAGCCGATCGCGAGCGTGAGGTTTTGGCGCATCAGCCTGCGCGCCTGATCCGCGATGGACAGCGCGGCCGCGACGGGCGCGAGCCTTTCGCCCAAAAAGACGGCGTCGGCCTGGGTCTGGGTGAGATGGACGGCGTCGATCGGCGAGATCGACGCATGGGCCGCGGCGAGCGCGGGCGCGTCATTGAGGCCGTCGCCGACCATCAGGACCTTCGCGCCCTTGCTTGCCAGATCCTCGATGAAGGCGATTTTTTCCGCCGGCTTCAAGCCGCCGCGCCAGGTCTCGACGCCCAATTCGCGCGCTATGGGGGCCACGGCCTCGGGGCGGTCGCCCGAAAGGATCGCGATTTTCAGCCCCTTTTCGCGCAGATGCGCGACAACCTTGCCGGCGTCCGGCCGCAGGGTCTGGCGGATCAGCAAGCGCGCCCAGCGTTCGCCCTGCCGGATGAAAATAGCGCTGGCGTCGGCTTCGCCGCCTGGCGAAGTCGCGCCGCAAAAGGCGGCCGAGCCCAAGCGCGCCTCGCCATCGCCGTAAGGCGCCGCGACGCCCTGCCCCGGCGTCTCGCGCACATCGGCCAGCGGAGCGGCAGCGCGGGCAGAACGGGCGAGCGCGAGGGCCAGCGGATGGCTGCTGGAATGGGCCAGCCGCCCCGCAAGCTCAAGCAGATCTGGCGTGATCTCCTTCGCATTGGCGACGCGCGGCTCGGGCAAGGTGAGCGTGCCGGTCTTGTCGAAAATAACGTGATCGACCTCGCCGAGCTTTTCCAGTCCGGCGGCGTCATTGACGAACAGGCCAGCGCGGAAGAAAGCCCCCGAGGCCATGGCCTGTACGGTTGGCACGGCCAGAGCCAGCGCGCAGGGGCAGGTGATGATGAGCACGGAAATCGCGATCACCAGCGCATCATGAGCGCTGGCGCCGAAAGCCCACCAGGTCAGGCCGGTGGTCAGCGCCGTGAGATGGACGACGGGCGCATAAAGCCGCGACACGCGGTCCGCGAGCCGCATATAGCGCGAGCGCGCGGCGCCGGCGGCGTCGATCAGCCGCGCCGCTTCGTCGATCAGCGAGGAATGGCCCGCCGCCGTCACGCGAACGGTCAGCGCGCCCTCGCCATTGATCGAGCCCGCATAAATATTATCGCCGAGGGTCACAGGCTTGCCGAGCGTCTCGCCGGTGATCGCGCTTTCGTCCACCGCGCTCGCGCCCTGCTCGATGATTCCGTCCGCCGGAACGCGTTCGCCGGCGCGCACCAGCACCCGGTCGCCCTCGGCCAGCGCCGCGACGGGGACCAGCGTGAGATTATCCTCTGCTTCGCCCGCGCCGGGCGTGAAGCGCAGCGCGTTTTCTCCCTTGAGCGCCGCGAGATTGCCGGCGGCCGCGCGGGTCTTGCGGCGCATGGCCTGATCCATGACGCGGCCAGCGAGCAGGAAGGTGAGCAGCATGATCGCCGAATCGAAATAGGCGTGCTCGGCGTGATGCCGCGTCTCATAGACCGACAGGCCCAGCGCGAGAAAGACGCCGATGGTGATCGGCACGTCCATGTTGAGGCGGCCCTGCCGCAGCGAAGTCCAGGCGCTGAAATAGAAGGGCTGGCCCGCATAGGCCGCGGCCGGCAGGGCGATCAGGGCGGAAAGGAGATGGAAGAAATCGCGCGTCTCGGGCGGCATGGACGTCGCCTCGCCCGACCAGACCGAGATCGACAGCAGCATGATGTTCATGGCCGCGAAAAAAGCGACGCCGAGACATTTCAACAGCATCGAGAACCGCGCCGCCTCGTCGGCCTCGACCTGGCGCTGCTCATAGGGATAGGCGCGATAGCCGATCGACTCCAGAGCGCCCGTCAGGCGGCCGGCGTCGATGTTGGCGGCGTCAAAGGTCACGGCGAGACGGTGGCTGGTGAGGTTGAGCCGCGCCAGCATGACGCCGGGCAACCGCTTCATCGCCGTCTCGATATCGTCGAGACAGGCGGCGCAGGTGATGCCGTCTATGGCCAGATCGAGCCGCGAGCGCCCGTCCGCATCGGTCTTCACGAAATGCGAATAATCGGGCGAGGCGGCCATTTTACTCGACGATCAGGGGATTGCGCGAACGGAACAGCCGCTCGCCATTACGCACGAGAGTCACTTCGACGTCCCAGCGCCCCGACTGCAAGGGCGCCGAGCCGGAATAGACGCCATCGGCCACCGGCGAAGCCGAAACTTGATGGTCGAGCTTGCGGGTCGCGGGGAAGTAGAAATGCAGCCCGACGTCCAGACCCGTGATCGGCTGGCCCGCCTTGTCCTTGACCGTCACCGCGACCTGGGTCGCGCTCCCGTCCGGCGCTCGGTTGAGATCGACCGTCCAGCCGAGTTCGGCCTGAGCCTTGGACGCCGCGATTTCCTTGTTATAGGCGAGGCCGGAGTCATAAGGGTTGTCGGAATCGAGGCCGCTGAAGGTCTTCACGGCATAAGTCGCGAAGATGAAATTGACGACGAGCATCACGCCGAAAAAGCCGGCGAGCATCAACAGCACCATGCGGCCCGTCAAGACCCGGCCCGTCGGCCGATAGTCGCTTTCTTCCTTCATCATCGCCTGTCCTCTCGCCCGAGCAGATGCGGCTCAGGGCGCCTTGAAATAATCCGCCTTTTTGACGGCCTCGCCGGTCGCCACATCCGTCAGGATCATCTGAATCGGCGTGCTTTGCGGCAGTTTGACATCCGGCGGTACGGTGACGGTCACGCGCAATTCGAGCGTCTGATCCGGCGGCGCGGTGACCGGCACGCCGGCCTCGTCGCCAACCGGCTCGCCCATGACCGCCAGCTTGCCTTGCGGCAGGCCGACCAGCGACAGTTTGAAATTGCGCTCGAAGCCCTTCGGATTCAGCACGCGCACCGTATAGACATTGCGCGCCGAACCATCCGACAGGCTCACGAAGATCGGATTGCGGTCATGCATGACGTCGACGCCTAGGCTGCGGCGCGTCGCGAAGGAATAGGTCATCGCGGCGGAAACGGCGACGATGAGCGCGACATAGACCAGCGTACGCGGGCGGATGATCTGCGGCTTGAGCGCCGGAAGCCCCTCGGCGCGACGACGGACGTTATCGTCCGTATCATAGCCAATAAGGCCGGTCGGGCGGCCGACCTTCTTCATGACATTGTCGCAGGCGTCGATGCAAAGGCCGCACTGGATGCAGCCCATATTCAGGCCTCCCCGGATATCGACGCCGGTCGGACAGACCACCACACATTGCTCGCAATCGACGCAATCGCCCGCGGGCTTGCCTTCCGCGCGCAGCAGCTTGGCCTTTTTGAGCGAGCCGCGCGGTTCGCCGCGATCCACCCTATACGTGACGTTGAGGGCGTATTCGTCCGTCAGCGCCGCCTGGATACGCGGCCATGGACACATATAGATGCAGACCTGCTCGCGGGCGAAGCCGGCGAGGATATAGGTCGAGGCGGTCAGGATCAGGATCCAGATATAGGCCTGCGCGGGCGCCTGGAAGGTCGCGAGCTGCTTCACCAGCGTCGGCGCGTCGGCGAAATACAGGACCCAGGCGCCGCCGGTCCACCAGGCGATCATCAGCCAGAGCGAATGTTTGAGGATCGCTTCGGTGACGGTTTCGAGAGACCAGGGCTGTTTGGATTTCTTGATCCGGTCGCGGCGGTCGCCCTGGGTCCAGCGTTCGATCAGCAGGAAGAGATCGGTCCAGACTGTCTGCGGGCAAAGATAGCCGCACCAGATGCGGCCGGCGACCGCATTCATCAGAAAGAGGGTGAAGGAGGCGAGGATCAGCAGTCCGGTGAAATAATAAATTTCCTGAGGCCAGATCGCGATGCCGAAGAAATAGAAGCGGCCGTTGGCGAGATCGACCAGCACGGCCTGCGAAGGCAGGTCCGGCCCACGGTCCCAGCGGACGAAAGGCAGGAAATAATAAACCAGCATTCCGACGGTGAGCAGCGCCCATTTGATGTTCCGGAACGTGCCGGAAACGCTTTGCGGATAGATCTGCTTGCGGGCCTCGTAAAGCTCGCCTTCGCTCCCTTCCGCCGCTAGGGCGGCAGATTTCTTGAGACCCAAACCTGGAATCGCGCTCATCTCGCCATCTCGAAAAGCTTGACCGCGCTCCGGTCGGGGCGCGGCGCATCTTCCCCCTTATAAGCCGAAGCCCGCAGTCGGAGTCGAGTAAATTGCGCGCGAATTTGTCGCAGGTCGATTGCGGGGCCAATCGCCGCGTTTTTCGGTTTTTCGGCCAGCTTCGGCTTTCCACCTGGCTGAAACCGGCCGGAAGCGGCCATATTCAGAGCATTTTGCGGCCTTTTTTGGCCAATTCAGGTCAGCGCGAGAGAAACCGCCCGGAATAAAATGAGCGCGGAGCGGGCTATGACCGCCGCTCCGCGCCCGCTGTCGTTATTGGCCGCCGCCCAGCGAGTGGACGTACACCGTAAGGGCCTTGATCGTGGCCGGATCGAGCTTGGAGCCCCAGGCCGGCATATGGCCGCCGCGACCATTGGTCAGGGTTTCCTGGATCGTCGCCTTGTCGCCGCCATAGAGCCAGATCTTGGTGGTCAGGTTCGGGGCGCCGACGTCGGAATTGCCCTTGGCGTTGTCGCCATGGCAAGGCGCGCAATTCTCGGCGAAGACCTTCTTGCCGGCGGAGACGTCCGCGGTGGTCGGCGTCGACAACGAGACGACATAGGCCGCGACCTGACCGATCTGGTCCTTGGTCAGGATGCCGTCCTTGCCGAAGGCCGGCATATTGCCTTCATGGCCGTCCGCATCGCCCGAGCGGGCGCCATGGGTGATCGTCTGGCTGATCTGGTCGAGCTTGCCGCCCCACAGCCAGCGGTCGGCCGTGAGATTGGGATAGCCGACCGAACCCTGGCCATTCGAGCCATGGCACGGCGCGCAGTTCACGCCGAACGACGAGCGACCGTAGGCGCGGGCGAATTCCGCCAGCTTCGGATCGGCGGCGATCTGCTGCAGGGTCGACTTGTTCAGCTGGCCGACCATGGCCGCGCGCTGAGCCTGGAGATCCTGCAGATCTGCCGTGACCGCGCCGCGCGACGTCCAGCCGAGCAAACCGGCCGTATGGCCGCCGGGAAGCGGAATCGCGGGGTACAGGAACCAGTAGCCCACGGCCCAGACCATGGTGGCGTAGAGAATATAGAGCCACCATTTCGGGAGCGGCGTATTCAGCTCCTTGATGCCGTCCCATTCATGGCCCGTGGTCGCCGTACCCGTGGCCGCGTCAATGTCTTGATGCGTATTGTCAACCATCGTTCAATCCTCGTTCAGCGGCAGGCGGGCGGCCTCGTCGAAGCTTTTCTTTTTGGAGGGCCACAGCGCAAAGACGACGACGCCGACGAATGCGATGATGACCGATAGCAGGCTGAATAATTTCAGCGGTCCGAGAATGGCTTCGAAGTCCATATCGCCCCTCAGCGCCAGTTGGCTTTTGCGTCGAACAGTTTGAAGTCAACCGTCGTGCCGAGCATCTGGAGATATGCGACCAGCGCGTCCTGTTCGGTCGGGCCGGCTTCGCCGCCCAGGCTCGCGTGAGCGACGGCCTTGGGATAGCGCTTGACCAGATCGGCGACGGACGGATCGTCGGGGCTCAGCTGCGCCTTGACGTCGGCCTTGGCCTTGGCGATCAGGTCCGGCGTATAAGGAACGCCTTCGAGCGCCAGAATCTGCATATCCTCCTGGATATGGGCGAAGTCGAGCGGGGTCTCAGCCAGGAAGCCGTAGCGCGGCATGACCGAACCCGGAACCACCGAGCGCGGATCATTCAGATGGCCGCGCTGCCAGTCGTCGGAATATTTGCCGCCGACGCGGGCGAGATCGGGACCGGTGCGCTTGGAGCCCCACTGGAACGGATGATCATATTTCGATTCCGCGGCCAGCGAGTAATGGCCATAGCGCTCAACTTCGTCGCGCAGCGACCGGATCATCTGCGAGTGACAGAGATAGCAGCCCTCGCGGACATAGATGTTCCGGCCGGCGAGCTCGAGCGGCGTGTAGGGCCGCACGCCGTCGACCGTTTCGATCGTGCTCTTCAGATAGAAGAGCGGACCGATTTCGACCAGACCGCCGATGGCCACGACAATGAGAATGCCGACCAGCAGGACAAGGCTGTTCTTTTCGAAGATTGCGTGATGTTTCCACATGGACATGGACAGCTCCTCACTCGGCCGGCGCGAGCGCGGGTTTGGCTTCGGGGGCTTCGACCTCTTCAGGCGAAGCAAGGGTCTTGTAGAAGTTATAGGCCATGATCAGCGAGCCGATGAGGAACAGCCCGCCGCCTGCCGCGCGGATCACGTAGAAGGGGTGCATGGCCTCGACGGATTCGATGAAGGAATATTCAAGGAAGCCGTTGGAGGTATAGGCGCGCCACATCAGGCCCTGCAGGATGCCGGACACCCACATCGCGGTGATGTAGAGCACGATGCCGATGGTCGCGATCCAGAAGTGCCAGTTCACGAGCTTCAGCGAGTAAAGCCTGCGATTATACACCCAGGGGATCAGGCAGTAGAGGGCGCCGAAGGAGACGAAGCCGACCCAGCCCAAGGCGCCGGAATGCACGTGGCCGATGGTCCAGTCGGTGTAATGCGACAGGGAATTGACCACCTTGATCGACATCAGCGGACCTTCGAAGGTCGACATGCCGTAGAAGGCGATCGACACGACGAGCATGCGCAGGACCGGATCGGTGCGGAGCTTGTCCCAGGCGCCGGCCAGCGTCAGCAGGCCGTTGATCATGCCGCCCCAGGAAGGCATCCACAGCATGATCGAGAAGGTCATGCCCAGCGTCTGCGCCCAGTCCGGCAGCGCCGTATAGTGCAGATGGTGCGGACCGGCCCAGATATACATGAAGACCAGGGCCCAGAAGTGGATGATCGACAGGCGGTAGGAATAGACCGGACGCTCCGCGCGCTTGGGCACGAAATAATACATGATGGCGAGGAAGCCGGCGGTCAGGAAGAAGCCGACCGCGTTATGGCCATACCACCACTGGAACATCGCATCCTGCACGCCGGACCACACGATGTAGGACTTCGGCGAGAAGAGCGACACCGGCACCGAGGCGTTGTTGCCGAGGTGCAGCATGGCGATCGTGACGATGAACGCCAGGGTGAACCAGTTGGCGACATAGATGTGGGGCTCCTTGCGCTTCCACAACGTCGCCAGGAAGATCAGCAGGTAAACAACCCAGACGATGGTCAGCCAGAGGTCGGCGTACCATTCCGGTTCGGCATATTCCTTGCCCTGCGTGATGCCGAGCAGATAGCCCGTGCCCGCGATGACGATGAACAGGTTGTAGCCAAGGATGACGAACCAGGGCGCGAGCTCGCCGGCGATGCGCGTGCGGCAGGTGCGCTGCACGACGTAGAGCGATGTCGCCAACAGGACGTTGCCGCCAAAGGCGAAAATCACGGCCGAGGTGTGCAACGGGCGCAAGCGGCCGAAGTTGATCCACTGGAGGCCCAAAGACAGATCTGGATAGGCCAGCTCCAGCGCGACGATAAGGCCGACCAGGAAGCCCGCGATGCCCCAGAACACCGCCGCAAGGCTGGCGAATTTGATGGGGCCATATTGATAGTTCGGCCGACCGTTGATCTCCTGCGGGATGACCGCCGGGCGGTTGGTGTAGTTCTTGAAGATCAGGAACGCCGAGCCGAAGCCAGCAAGGGCGAACACGAACATGTGGAACGCGTAAGCGGCGGTGTAGGCCTTCGACGCGATGAACAGCGCCAGGAAGGCGCCGGCGAAGGAGAGGACGATTCCGAGCAATTCGCCGATCGTCATTTTCTTGCCGCCCGATGGCGACGCCGTGGATATTGAACTTGCTTGCGCCATGTTTTCGCCCCAATGAAATCGCGCTGGCACTTTTCAGGATGCCGGCTCGCCATTGGGCGGACCATCGCCCGCCCCGTCAAAGCTTTCATTGACTCAAGTCAAATGAAGCGCTTAGCGCCCTCAATAGCTTGAAAATGTTCTCTTTGCGATAGGACAACAGTCCAAGATTTTCCCCGCGCGACTTTTCGCCGCAGTTTCAGTCAAAGCGTCCGCGCCGCAATCTGGCCAATCCTTTGCCGCCTTTCCGGACATTTCCCTTTTTTCGAGCCCGCGGGTCCCGGTTCAGCATTCAACTAATTTCCCCGCATTAGGTCTTGATTCGTCCGCTTGCCCCCGCCTAAATTCCAGTGAACGGCCATGTCCCTGGAAGGACGCAAGAAACGGCCATTGGGGAGCATAGCCATTTGAGCGCCTACGCCCTTGAGACGGACGGGGTGACGAAGGAATTTTCAGGTTTCACGGCGGTCAACAACGTGAGCCTGCGCATTCGGCGTCACACGATTCACGCGCTGATCGGCCCGAATGGCGCCGGAAAGACCACCTGTTTCAATCTGTTGACGAAATTTCTCGAACCCACGCGCGGTTCGATTCGCTATGAAGGCCGCGACATCACGCGCTCCCGTCCGGCGGACGTCGCCCGCCTCGGTCTGGTCCGCTCCTTTCAGATTTCGGCGGTTTTTCCGCATTTCTCGGCGCTGGACAATGTGCGAATCGCCTTGCAGCGGAAGCGTGGCGACTCATTCGACTTCTGGCGGTCCGACCGATTGCTGCGGCAATATGATTCGCGCGCCCGCGAACTGCTCGACGAAGTCGGGCTGTCGGACTGGACCGACGCCAAAGCCGGGGAAATGCCCTACGGTCGCAAGCGGGCGCTGGAAATCGCCGCCACCCTCGCGCTCGATCCGCAAATGCTGCTGCTCGACGAGCCCATGGCGGGCATGGGCCACGAGGACATCGACCGAATCGCCGATCTCATCAAGCGCGTCGCAGAGGGTCGCACCGTGCTCATGGTCGAGCACAACCTGAGCGTCGTCTCGCGCATTTGCGACGTGATCACGGTTCTCACGCGCGGAAAAGTGCTGGCGGAGGGCGATTACGCCGTCGTCTCGGCCAATCCCGCCGTGCAGGAAGCCTATCTTGGCTCCGAATCGCCGGAAGGAGCCGGTCATGGCTGAGGCGCCCCTGCTGAGCGTATCCGACCTGCACGCCTTCTATGGCGAATCCCATGTGCTGCACGGCGCCGCGCTGGAGATCCGGGAGGGCGAGATCGTCACCCTGCTCGGGCGCAACGGCGCCGGCAAGACGACGACGCTCAAATCCATCATGGGCATGATGGCGAAACGTCGCGGCTCGATCCGCTATGGCGGCGTCGAGACGATCGCGATGGCGTCGGACCGAATCGCGCGGCTCGGAATCGCCTTGTGCCCCGAAGAACGCGGCATCTTCACCAGCCTCAATGTCGAGGAAAACCTGCTGCTGCCGCCCAAGATCGCGCCGGGCGGCCTGAGCCTGGACGAGATCTTCGAGCTTTTCCCCAATCTGCGCGAGCGCCTGCGCAGCCCCGGCGGCAAATTATCGGGCGGCGAGCAACAGATGCTGGCGATCGGCCGCATCCTGCGCACGGGCGCGCGACTCCTGATGCTCGACGAGCCGACCGAGGGCCTCGCCCCGGTCATCATCCAGCAGATCGCCCGGACCATCGAAAAGCTGAAGGCCAAGGGCTTCACCATTCTGCTGGTCGAGCAGAACTTCCGTTGGGCCTCGGCGCTGGCCGACCGCTTCTATGTCATGGATCACGGCCAGATCGTCGAAGCCTTCAACAGCGCCGAGCTTCCGGCCAATAGGGATAAACTTCACGCCTATCTGGGCGTCTAAAAGGTACTGGCGCAAAAAGGCGCCGAATGGGAGGGGAAATGACGAAACGTTCTTTGGCGGGCGCCGCCTGCGGCCTGATGCTCGCCAGCGCGGGCTCAATTTTCGCCGGCGCGGCCTTGGCGCAGGAAAAGGCCATCAAGGTCGGCGTGCTGACCGACATGTCCGGCCCCTATGGCGACGTCGGCGGCGCAGGCTCGGCGGTCGCCGCGCAAATGGCGATCGAGGATTCCGGCATGCTCGCCAAGGGCTGGAAGATCGACCTCATCTCCGCCGACCATCAGAACAAGGCGGATGTCGGCTCCAATCTCGCCCGCGAATGGATCGACCAGGGCAAGGCCGACGTCTTCCTCGATCTGCTGACGTCCAGCGTCGCTTTGGCGGTCAACCAGATCGTCAAGGAAAAGAACAAGGTCGCGCTGATTTCCGGCGCCGCCAGCTCGGACCTGACCGGCAAGGCCTGCTCGCCGAATTCGATCCACTGGACCTATGACACATTCTCGCAAGCCAACAGCACCGGCAAGGCCATCACCAAGGCGGGCGGCGACAGCTGGTACTTCGTCACCGCGGATTACGCCTTCGGCAAGGCGCTGGAGCGCGACACCACCACCGTGGTCACCGCCAATGGCGGCAAGGTGATCGGCAATGCGATGGCGCCGCTCAACAACGCCGATTTCTCTTCGCAACTGCTGCAGGCGCAATCCTCCAAGGCCAAGGTGGTCGGCCTCGCCAACGCCGGCGCCGACACCGCCAATTCCATCAAGCAGGCGGCGGAATTCGGCCTGACCCAGGGCGGACAGAAGCTCGCCGCGCTGCTGATGTTCATCACCGACGTCAATGCGCTCGGCCTGCCCGCCGCGCAGGGTCTGGAGTTCACCGAATCCTTCTATTGGGACCTGAACGACAAAACCCGTGACTTCGCCAACCGCTATTCCAAGCGCGTCAAGAACGGCGCCAAGCCGACCATGGTCCAGGCCGGCGTCTATTCCTCGCTGATCCATTATCTGAAGGCGGTCGAAACGCTCGGGCCGACGACCGACGGCGCGGCCATCGTCTCGACGATGAAATCCATGCCGACCGACGACGAGGCCATGGGCAAGGGCTATATCCGCCAGGACGGCCGCAAGATCCACCCGGTCTATCTGCTCCAGGTCAAGAAGCCCTCAGAATCGAAATATCCGTGGGATTACGCCTCCGTCGTCGCGACGATTCCCGGCGAGGAAGCTTTCCGCCCGCTGGCGCAGAGCGAATGCCCGCTGGTGACCAAATGAGCGTCACGGGCGTTTTTTGTCGGGAAAAGGGGGATCGCAAGATCCCCCAGCGCCGCCGTAAAGGGGAGATCGCATGATCCCCCTGCTCGGAATCACGACCCAGGCGCTGTTCGCGCAATTGCTGGTCGGACTCATCAACGGGGCCTTTTACGCCTTGCTAAGCCTCGGCCTCGCCGTGATTTTCGGCATGCTGAACATCGTCAATTTCGCCCATGGCGCGCTCTATATGATGGGCGCTTTCTTCGCCTGGTTCCTGCTGAACACGCTCCATATCGGCTATTGGCCGGCGCTCCTGCTGGCGCCGCTCGGAGTCGCCATTTTCGGCATGATCGTCGAGCGGACCATGCTGACCCGCCTTCAAGGTCTCGACCATATCTATGGCCTGCTGCTGACCTTCGGCCTCGCCCTGATCATTCAGGGCCTGTTCCAGAACTATTTCGGCTCGTCCGGCCAACCCTATCCCGTCCCCGATTTGCTCAAGGGCGGCGCCAATCTCGGCTTCATGTATCTGCCCAATTATCGCGCCTGGACCATCGCGTTCTCGCTCGCGGTCTGTCTGCTCACCTGGTTCGCCATCGAAAAGACCCGGCTCGGCGCGGTCTTGCGCGCGGCGACCGAGAACCCGCAGCTCACGCGCGCCTTCGGCGTCAACGTGCCCCGCCTCATCACGCTCACCTATGGCTTCGGCGTAGGCCTCGCCGCGCTCGCGGGCGTGCTGGCGGCGCCGATCTATCAGGTGCGGCCGCTGATGGGCGCGGATCTCATCGTCGTCGTCTTCGCCGTGGTGGTGATCGGCGGCATGGGCTCGATCATGGGCTCTATCGTCACGGGCTTCGCGCTTGGCCTGATCGAGGGCCTGACCAAGGTCTTTTATCCGCAGGCGGCCAATACGGTCGTCTTCGTCGTCATGGCTTTGGTCCTGCTGGTCAAGCCGGCCGGTCTGTTCGGCAGGAAGGCGTGAGATGACCGATATTGCCCCCCGCGCTCCGGCGCCTCACGCCTCGGCCCCCTCCGCAAAGACTTCCACCGAACTGCTCGCCATCGCGGGTCTCGCGCTTGCCCTCGCAGCCGCGCCGCTGGCGGCCTATCCCTTCTTCCTCGCCCAGGCGCTTTGCCTCGCCCTGTTCGCCTGCGCCTTCAACCTGCTGGTCGGCTTTGGCGGCCTGCTCTCCTTCGGCCACGCCATGTTCTACGGCTCGGCCAGCTATGTCGCCGCCCATGCCGCCAAGGTCTGGGGCCTGCCGCCGGAAGCCGCCATCCTGGCCGGGACGCTGGGCGCCGGCCTGCTCGGACTCGCCTCCGGCGCGCTGTCGATCCGCAGCCAGGGCATTTATTTCTCGATGATCACTTTGGCCTTGGCGCAGCTCGTCTATTTCATCGCCCTGCAATCGCCTTACACGCATGGCGAGGACGGCGTGCAGGCTGTTCCGCGCGGAAAATTGTTCGGGTTGATCGACCTGAGCAATGACGTCACGCTCTATTATGTCGTGCTGGCGATCTTCCTGTTCGGCCTGTTCTCGATCTATCGCATCGTCCATTCGCCCTTCGGCACGGTGCTCAAGGCCATCCGCGAGAACGAGACCCGCGCGATTTCGCTCGGCTATCGCGTGGACCAGTACAAGCTCGCCGCCTTTGTGCTTTCCGCTACGCTGGCGGGGCTCGCCGGCGCGACCAAGGCGATTGTCGCGCAAAGCGCAACCTTGACCGATGTGCACTGGACCACATCGGGCGAAGTCATCCTGATGACGTTGGTCGGGGGCATGGGTACGATGGTCGGGCCGGTCTTCGGCGCCTTCATCATCCTCGCCATGCAGAATTACCTGTCCACATTCGGCCAGTGGGTGATGGTGATTCAGGGAGCGATCTTCGTGATCAGCGTGCTGAGCTTCCGCCGGGGCCTGATCGGCGAAATCTCGAACCGCTTCAAGATTTCTCTGTAATTTCCGAGGGGCTCGCCGTCGTCGGCTATTCGCCGGCGGCGGCCTCTTCCCGCGCCGCTTGTTGCTCGGCGGCGGGCGCGCGTTCGCGCAGTGGCCCCGGATAGGCGGCGACGGCGCGCGCGACCAGTTTCTTTTCCTGGGTGTGAATGATCCACCAGCCAAGAACGACGCCGAGCGCCGCGAGGCCCAGCATGATCTTGCCCAGCGGCCCCGCGACGCGCTCGAAGGCGTCGCCGAAGGCGAAGCCGCCGAGCCCGAAGATCACCGCCCAGACGATGCCGCCGGTGGCGTTATAGAATAGGAACTGTCCCCAGCTGTAACGGTTCACCCCGGCGAGGAAAGCCGCGAAAATCCGCAGCAGCGCGATGAAGCGGCCGAAAAACACGATTTTCGCCCCATGATGCTCAAATAAATATTGCCCGAGCTTGATCCGGTCGTCGGTGAGACCCAGCCGCGCGCCATGGTTCAGGAGCAGCGGCAGGCCGAAGCGCCGCCCCGCCCAGAAGCCGACATTGTCGCCGAGAATGGCCCCTAACGCGGCGAAGAAGATGACCAGCTTGATATCGATCAGGCCCGTCGCGCCGGCGAACATGGCCGCCAGAACGAGCGCGGTCTCGCCCGGCAGCGGAATGCCCGCGCTTTCAAGGGCGACGATGCAGAAGACCGCGAGATAGCCGTGCTGTGCGATCAGGGGCTTTATCGTTTCGATGAACATTTCGGATTCCGTCGGCGCCGGGCTGTCGGTTCCAGCGAGGGATGGCCACGCCAGGAATGGGCGCCTTCGCCCTGGTTAAGACAATAGGGTTGAAATTTCCTTGGCGTAACTGCAACTTATGGCGCGGCCTCGTTCCGCCCATGCAACCCGAGGGGCCCGGGCAGCGCGGCCTTCGCCACTTCGATCAAGCGCCGCTCGTTCTTTCGGTAATGGCGCCACGCGGCAAAAATCAGGCCGACCGCGAGAACGAGCGCCCCGATTCCGAATGGCCCCGCGATCTTGTGGAATTCCGCGCCGAGAAAATAGCCGCCAAAGCCGAAAATCGTCGCCCAGACGACGCCGCCGGCGGCGTTGTAAATGAAAAAGCGCCATGGCGCCACTTTATTGGCTCCGGCCAGCACGGCTGCGAAAGCGCGAAGCACTGCGACGAAGCGGCCGAAAAACACGATGGCGCCACCGTAACGCAGAAATAAATATTGCCCGAGCCTGAGCCTGTCCTCGTCGAGGCCGATGCGCGCTCCGTGGCGGATCATAAGATCGAGGCCGAAGCGCCGCCCGGCCCAGAACCCGGCATTGTCGCCGCAAATGGCGCCGGCAGCGGCGGCGGCGATGATGATCCCGATCGAGCCTTGCTGTGTGCGCCCCGCGACAATTGCGGCGGTGACGAGAATGGTCTCGCCGGGCATGGGAATGCCCGCGCTTTCCATCGCCACGATAAAAAAAATGGCCCAGGGGCCATAATGAATCAGAAGTGAATGAAGATGTTCCAATCGGACCTCGCCCGAAAGGAGTTTTATCCCCGCGAATGCCGGCGAGCGCAAGCGCGAGGCTGAAATCGAGCGCAAAACACCCGCCGCCGCGCCGGATAGGACTCAGCTGCAGGCGCTCTTCAGCTCGGGCTCGCGGCGCAGGAATGAATGCGATCCCGCCTCCCAGCGCAGACGCCGCTGTTCCATCGCGCCGGCTTCCGCACGCGCAATATCCCGCGTGGCGTCCCAGGCGTCTTCCAGCGCCGTCTCGACGACATGGCGCAGACCCGTCAGGATCGGCATTTCACTGCGGACCATGTTGGTTTCCAGCATTTTACGCCGCAGGGGGCTGGCCTTGCGATCATAATCGGCGGCCAGACGCGCCACGAAAGCGCCGGCCGACACGCCCGCGCTCCCCGCCGCCGCCGCCACGCGCCGCTGAAGCTTGCCGCCGATGCAGGCAAGAGCCGCCGCAGCGACATGTTCATTGGCGCATGTTCGGAACAATTCGCTCGTTCGCATGAAGGTCTCCGACTTCCGGTGGGCGCCGCCACACTGCTTGCGCAAGTGCGACCGCGCGGCGTTTCGGGGAAAACCGTTCCAGAAAACTCAACGCCAGTGGGAACGCGAGGATCATACCAATGATGGAGGATGGCGAACGAATCACAATGCCGTGAAAATCCCGAAATGAGCCGCGCCAAATCGACGCGGTTTAAGGATTCGTTAACTTTTTTGAGCGCCAGGACCATAGGATGCGAAGCGTTCGACCAGCGACAGAACCTCGGAGTCTGGCAGGAGAACTGGGCCGCCCGCGAGGCTGGCCAGATAGTGCAGCCGCGCCAGGGTTTCGAGTTCTCCGGCGAGCCAGAGCGCCCGCTTCAAGTCCGGCCCGACCGCGATCATGCCATGGCTGCCGAGCAGCACGCCCTGGCGCGGCCCGAGCCCCGCCACGGCCAGTTCGGACAGTTCCGGCGTGCCGAAGGGCGCATAATCCGTGCATTCGATGCTGGCGCCGCCGAATGCCGCGATCATGTAATGGCTCGCCGGGATCGGCCTGCGCAGCATGGCCATCACCGTGGCATAGGGCGCATGGGCGTGGACCACGGCGGCGACATCCGGACGCGCGCGGAAAATATCGCGATGGAAACGCCATTCGCTGGAGGCCTTGAGTCCGGTCTTCTCGTCGCGGACCGGGATCTCGGCGCCGAGATCCATCGTAACGATCATGTCCGGCGTCAGTTCGTCGTAATCGACGCCGCTCGGCGTGATCAGCATGGCCTCGCCGAGACGCGCGGAAATATTGCCCGCCGCGCCCTGGTTGAAATCCTTCGCGTTCATCGCGCGGCACGCGGCTACGATCGCCTCGCGCGCCTTGCGCTCTGCTTTTTTCGACGCTGCTTTTTTCAATCCCGCCATCACCAGCTTCCGATATTCGACGCGCTCGCCCAGGGCTCCCGCGCAGGCAGTGCGCCGCCCTTTTGCAGCAATTCAATGGAGATGCCGTCCGGCGAACGGATGAAGGCCATGTGACCGTCGCGCGGCGGCCGGTTGATGGTCACGCCAGCCTGCGAAAGCTTGTCGCAAAAGGCGTAGATGTCATCGACCTCATAGGCGAGATGGCCAAAATTGCGGCCGCCCGTATAGGATTCCGGGTCCCAGTTATAGGTCAGCTCCACGACGGGCGCGGCACTCGCAGTGGCCTGCGCGGCGTCCCCTGGCGCGGCGAGGAAGATCAGGGTGAAGCGGCCCTTTTCATTCTCCATCCGTCGGGTTTCGACCATGCCGAGCTTGGTCACGAAAAAATCGAACGCCGCGTCGAGATCGCCGACCCGGATCATCGTATGCAGGTAGCGCATCGCCGCCTCCTTCTGTTGCGCCGCCTTTATAACCGAATTCGCGCCAATTCGAGCCCGATTTCAATGCGTCCGTAGCCCAGCGGCGCGCGCAGCGCGAGGCGCTTCAGGCTTTCCCGCCTTGCCCGGGCCCGCGCCGAAATGCTATTGCAGCCGCGCAAGGCAGGAGGACCGCCCTTGACCGACGCCGCCCTCAAGGAAAAAGTCGCCCTCAGCTCCATCGTCGCCAGCGCCTTGCTCACGATCGGCAAGCTCGCGGCGGGCGTGGCCTCCGGATCGCTGGCGCTTCTGTCCGAGGGCGCCCATAACGCGCTCGACACCGGCGCCACCATCCTCACCTATTTCGCCGTGCGCGAGGCCAACAAGCCCGCCGACGACCGCCATCATTACGGCCACGGCAAGTTCGAATCGCTTTCGGCCTTGGCCGAAACGGGCCTTCTCGCCGGCCTCGCCTGCTATGTCCTTGTCGCCGCGATCCGTCGGCTGTGGGAAGGCGCCGAGCCCATCGACGCGAGCTGGCCGGTCTTCGCCGTGCTCGGCGTCTCCATCGTGGTGGACCTCGCCCGCTGGCGGACCTTGCGCGCCGTGGCCATCAAGACCGGCAGCCACGCGCTCGCCGCCGACGCCATGCATTTCGCCAGCGACCTTGTCGGCTCGGCGCTGGTGCTGATCGGCCTTGCCGCCAGTTCCTATGGTTTCCATCAGGGCGACGCCCTGGCCGCGATCGGCGTCGCTTTGTTCATCGGCTACGCCGGATATCATCTCGGCCGCGACACCATCGAGACCCTGCTCGACACGGCGCCCGAGGGGCTGGCCGAAAACTTCCGCTCCGCCATCGGGCAAATTCCCGGCGTCGTCGAGGTCGAGGACGTGAAGCTGCGCGGCAATGGCCCACATATTCTGGGCGAAGTCACCGTCGCCGTCTCGCGCACCCTGCCGGTGGAGCGCCTGATCCAGATCGAGCGCGCCGTGCAGGCGAAGATCGCCGAAATTTCGCCCGAGACCCAGGCCAGCGTCATCACCTCGCCGCGCGCGCTCGACGAGGAGACGCTGACCGAACGAATCATGCTGATCGCCGGCCGACGCAAGCTGGCCGTACATCACATCATCGTCCAGCGGCTCGACGGACGCGATTGCATCGCCTTCGATCTCGAAATCGACGGCACAATGTCGCATGGCGCGGCCCATGAGATCGCCACGGCTCTGGAAGACGAAATCCGGGCGGAGGTTGGCGCCGGGATCGAAGTGGAAAGCCATATCGAGCCGTTGCAGGACCATGCGCTAACCGGACACGAAGCCGATCCCGCGACAATCAGGCAGATTACCGACTCTCTGCGCCAACTGGCGATCGAGGGCGGGGTGCTCCAAGGCGTCCATGACGTGCGCGCGCGCAGGACCGAGGAAGGGCTGGTGGTCAATTTCCACGCCAATGTCGATCCTGCCCTGAGCGTGGCGGCGGCCCATGAGGCCATGGACCGGCTGGAGCGCGCCATTCGCGAGCGCACCCCGAGCCTGCTGCGGGTGGTCGGCCATGCCGAGCCGGTCGGCGCAGGCTAGCCCACGCATAGGGATAATCATCGGCGCCGCGCTCCCGGCTTGCCGCAACGCGAATCCGGGGCCATTCTCTCGAGCAAGGCTTACCTTGCGCCCGGGGGTACAATGGCGGCGTTCCTGCGATTTCTGCTCATCGGCCTGACCTTGCTCGCGGCGGCGCGCGTCTCGGCGGGAGACTCCCGCGACGACGGCCAGGTCGATATGGCGCTGATCGTCTCGGTGGACGTGTCGGGCTCGGTCGACGAGCGGCGCTATGAATTGCAGATGGACGGGATCGCCAAGGCGCTGAACGATCCGGAAGTCATCGCCGCCATGCTGAGCGGCCCGCGCGGCCGCATCATGTTCACCATGGTCGAATGGTCGGAACAGGCCGAGCCGGCCATCCCCTGGACCCGCCTCGCCTCACGCGAGGACATTCTGGCTTTGGCCGCCCGGGTGCGCCGAACGCCGCGACCGGCGGGTGAATTCACCTGCGTCGCCCATATGATGAGCGTCGTGCATGACCTGATCGTCCCCACCCTGCCGGTCGCCGCGCGGAGGGTCGTGATGGACGTTTCAGGCGACGGCGTCGACAATTGCGACGGCGAAGACGCCACCGCCGACATGCGCGACCGGCTGACTGCCGAAGGGGTGACGATCAACGGCCTGCCGATCAATGAAAGCAATCCCGAGCAGCCGCTCGGCGCCGGCGCCTATCGCGCGCCGGGCCGCCCGTTCGAGAACCGCGCCAATGTCGCCGAGATCAAGACACTGGAGCCATGGTACCGTCAATATGTGATCGGCGGCGACGGCGCCTTTCTGGTCCCGGCGCGCGGCTATGGCGATTTCGACCGCGCCATCAAGCAGAAATTCGCCATGGAAATCAGCGGCCGGCCACCCGCGTCCACGCGAATCCGCCTCAGCGCAGCAGCGTCGCCTTCACCCACCAATCCGGATGGCCGCGCGAAATAGCCTTCGCCGCCGCGCCCGCCTGGCGGCAGGATTCGAACAGAGCAAAACAGGTGGCGCCGGAGCCCGACATGCGAGCGAGCCGGCAGCCGCGCGCGCCGCTCAGCACCGCCAGCACATGGCCGACCACCGGCGCCAGCACGCAGGCCGCGTCCTCCATGTCGTTGCGGCCCTTTTTCAGGGCGCGCAGCAGGCTTTCAAAATCCATGCCCGACGCAATCGCCGGATGCGGGCCATAGCCCAGGCTCTCGCCGGGCCGCAAGCCGAGCTTCTGGAACACCGCCCGCGTCTCGACCGGGACGCGCGGATTGATCAGCACGGCGAAAAGCGGCGGCAGCGCAATCGGCGAACCGAGCCTTTCGCCGACGCCGCCCATCATTTTTGCACGCGGATCGATGCAGACCGGGATGTCCGCGCCCGTCTGGCGCGCGGCGGCGTAAATCGCCGGATCGTCGGCGGCGAGTCCATTGGCCCGGGCGAGCAGGCGCAGGGCGGCGGCCGCGTCCGAAGAGCCGCCGCCGATCCCCGCCGCGACCGGCAGGCGTTTGACGAGATGGAAGGCGCCCGAGATCAGGCCCGGCTTTTCCGCCCTGAGCGCGCGTTCGACCCGCGCCACCAGATTGTCGCCGCCGTCGCCCGCCTCGAAAGCCGTCGGGCCTTCCAGCGTCAGATCGAAATATTCAGCGGGCGTAAAGCTGAGGTAATCGCCCGCTCCGGCGAAGGCGACCAGGCTTTGCAATTCGTGATAGCCGTCGGGGCGGCGCCCTTCGATATGCAGAGTGAGATTGATTTTCGCCGGGGCGCGGGACGCCAGTACGGCGGCCAAATTGACGGCGGCTGTGACTTTCGTTTCCGTCATAGAGCTTTCAGTTCCGGCGCCGGCGTGAATTCCGGATCGCCTTCGAGCAGTTTGAATTTCCCCGCGACCCAATCGGCGCGGGCGGCCAGAATGCGCTCGCGGTCGGAGGATACGAAATTCCACCACAAGAATCGCGGGCCATCCATCGCGTCGCCGCCGAGCGCGGCGAGCCGGCTCGTCGCCGTCGCGCGCACCGCCGCCCTTGCGCCCGGACGGATGACGATCAATTGGTCGGCGCCAAAAGTCGCGCCGTCAATCTCGACCTGACCGGAGACGATGTAGAAGGCGCGCTCGTCATGGCCGCCGCAAAATTCGTAGATGGCGCCCTGATCGAGCTGGATATCCGCGAAAAAGCAGGTCGAGAAGGTTTTGACCGGCGCCTGATGGCCGTGCAGGGTTCCAATCGCGAGGCGCAAGCGCCAGCCCTCGCCTGCGATCTCGGGCAGGGCCTCGCGCTCGTGATGCTCGAAGCTCGGCTCGGTTTCCTCGAATTTCTTGGGCAGGCCGACCCAGAATTGCAGCCCGTCCATGCGCCCGCCCGAGGCGCGGAAATCCTGCGGCGAGCGCTCCGAATGGACGATGCCCCGCCCCGCGACCATGAGATTGACCGCGCCCGGGGAAATTTGCTGGGAGCTGCCGAGCGAATCGCGGTGAAACATTTCGCCATTAAGCAGATAGGTCAGAGTGGCGAGGCCGATATGGGGATGCGGCCGCACATCAATGCCGGTTCCCGGCGCGAAATCCGCCGGCCCCATACGGTCGAGGAAGACGAAGGGGCCAACCATGCGCCGCTTGGCCGAGGGCAGCACGCGGCGCACGCCGAAGCCGCCGAGGTCCTTCGCCACCGGAACGACGACGGTTTCGACCGAAGCGGGCGCAAGCTCGGACATGACTTCACTCCACGTCGAGGGGGGCGACGCTTTTGGCGGCGCCGTCCGCCCCTTGCACGATCTTCTCGATGCGCGCCTCGGCGCTCTTCAACAGCGTTTCGCAATGTTTCTTGAGGATTTCGCCGCGCTCATAAAGCGCGATGGACTTGTCCAGATCGACATTGCCCTTTTCGAGCGCGCCAACGATTTCCTCAAGCTCGCGCATGGCGGCTTCGAAGCTCAAACTGGCGACTGTTTCGGGCTGGCTCAATGTCGTCTTCCGTCCTGTTCTTCGCGCTCCAATATGGACCGCGCGGCCGCGCTCGACAAGTTCAGCCCCTTATGCCCACCCTCAGGCCAGGGGCCGGACGCTCCTGCAGCACGTCGCGGCGGAAGCGGAACAAAGCCGCCGGACGCCCGCCGGTGGCGTGCGACATTTCCCCAGTCGGCTCGACCACGGCGGAGGCCTCGACGAGGCGGCGGAAATTCTGCTTGTGCAGGTGACGCCCGGAAATGGCCTCGACCGTGGTCTGCAAGGCCGTCAGCGTGAAATTCTCCGGCATTAGCTCGAAGATCACCGGACGATATTTCATCTTGGCGCGCAATCGGCCCATGGCGGTGGCCAGAATCCGGCGATGGTCGGCCTGCATGGATTCGCCGAGTGGCGGCCGCTCCTTGAATTCCGGCGCCGGCTCGCGGCCGTCGCGCACGCTCTCCTCGACCAGACCGGCCTCATAGAGCAGCTCGTAACGGTCGAGGACGTTTTCTTCGTCGAAACGGTCGCCATCCTCGCCAAACAGCAGGCGGACTCGCTCCAAACGCGAGAGGCCGCGCCGATGGGTCGAATCGCCGCCGCGCGCGACGAAGGCGCGCAAGCCCGGCATGATGGCGGCGTCGATCAGCGGCGGACGGCCCTGCCGCCAATCCTCCCAGGGGAAAAAGCGATACCATTCGCGAAAGCCCGCGTCCGGCGCCGTTGCGATGTCCTCTCCGCTGATGCGGGTGAGCGCGAGATAGCCGATCGAAACCACATGGGGGTCGCGGCTGTCGGCGCGGCTGTGGCGACCGCGATCGCCGAAAGTGTAAAGCTGTTCGACATAGCCGACGGGCACGCCGGTCTGTTCGGCGACCCAGGCGCGCAGGCCCATCTCGAAGGTGCGGTGATTGACCGGGTCGAATGGACCGGACGGCAACGCAGCCACCCCCGCGCCGAGATCTTCGCGCCGCGCGCCGCGCGCCACCAGAATCAAGGGCGCGTCGCCACGAACCGCGACGATGGCCGCCGTGAGGCCGATCTCCACCGGGACCGATGGATGGGGGACCCCGTTCATGCCAGATCCATGCAGAAGATTTCGCCCTCGAAACATTCGGCGCCGCGCCCGATCGATTCGCTGGCGGCAATCATCCTTCCTTCGCGCGACAGCAGCGAGTCGGCAAGTGCGATCAAATGCCTATTCGGCGTGGCGGAGGGCGATAGCCGGCGCAGTTCTCGCGCGATTTCGTCTTCCGGCCTCGGCGTCAGCGCACAGGCTGCGATGAACGCCGCCGCGGGCGAGCGGCTGACGCCGGCATAGCAATGAATGACGAGCGGGCGGGCGCGATCCCAGCCGCGGACGAAAGCCAGCAAGGCCTCGACATGTTCGAGGCCGGCCAGCACATGGCCGTCGCGGGGCGCGACAATGTCAGACAGAGCTAGCACCAGATGGCGATGCGGGACGATGCGTGACGGGCGAGGCGGCGGCGGTGGCGGACTGAGCAGGGAAATCAGACTTTCCGCGCCGCTTTGCTCGACCACCTGTTCGACTTTGCCGAGCGGACAGACATAGAGCCGGCCCATCACAGCCCCCTGTCAAAGGCTTTGAACCGGTCCAGGAACAGCGCCTGCGCCTGCGCCGAAGACATCGGCGCCAGCAGGGGTTCAAGCGGCTCGGGCGCGATGTCCGGCGCGCCGAACAGGCTTTTCGCCTCGTCGGCCTCGAAGCCGGCGTAGCGCGTGGCCTCGAAAAAAGCCGAGATGCGGTCGGCCTTCTTGGTCAGACGTTCCAACGCCGCGGGCGGATCGGGATTGAGGGAAAATCTTTGCAGGATCGCCTGCGCCAGCCGCGCCTCGAACTCGCGATAGACGCCGCCGAGCGCCGCCTTGAAGGGCGAAATCATGTCGCCGATGACATATTCCGGCGCGTCATGCAGCAAGGCGTAGAGTTTTCCGCGAGGCGAAAGAGTAGGGTCAATCAGGGCGCAGATATCCGCCACCAGAACGGAATGCTGGGCCACCGAGAAGATCACGCCGCCCTGCGTCTGGCCATTCCAGCGCGCGACGCGGGCGAGGCCATGCGCGATGTCCTCGATCTCGACGTCCAGCGGCGAGGGATTGAGAATGTCGAGACGGCGTCCCGACAACATGCGCTGCCAGGCGCGCGGCGCAGCCTTGGCCTTCATGCGCGCTCCGAATTGTTATAGGCCAGCTGGCAGCCCTGATGGCGATGGCAATCGACCAGATGGTCGTTGACCATGCCGACAGCCTGCATGAAGGCGTAAATGATCGTCGGGCCGCAGAATTTGAAGCCGCGCTGCTTCAATTCGCGCGAGAGCTTTTCCGAGACCGGCGTCAGGGCGGGAACCTCGTCAAGGGCGCGAAACCTGTTCACGATGGGGCGGCCGTCAACGAAATCCCACAGAAAATTGGAAAAGCCCTGCCCGGCCTCGATTTCGAGATAGAGCCGAGCGGAGGCCACGGTTCCGGCAATCTTGGCGCGATTGCGGATGATTCCGGCGTCCTGCATCAGGCTCTCGAGCTTGGCAGGCTCATAGGCCGCGATCTTTTCCGGGTTGAAGCCATCGAAGGCGCGGCGGAAATTCTCGCGCTTGCGCAGGATGGAGATCCAGGACAGTCCGGCCTGGAAGCCATCGAGAATGAGCTTCTCGAACAAAGCGCGGGACTCCAATTCCGGCACGCCCCATTCGTCGTCGTGATAGGCGACATATGCCTGGTCCTGCCCCGGCCAGGGGCAACGCAATCTCCCGTCGGGATGGAGAATGGCGATTCGTCTCGGAGCGTCCGTCATATTGAAAGATTTAGCGGCTTGGCGGCTGTTCGCCAAGGACAGGCTCTTAACGCTCCTTGATATATTCAGTTATTCATATATATGCTGAATAGAGAAAGGGAGCCTCCGATGATTCTCGACTGGCCCGAAACCACCCAGAAACTTTCCGCGCAATTGCGCGACCTGCGCGCGGGTGAAGGCGTCGCC
Source organism: Rhodoblastus sp. (assembly GCF_019449565.1). Lineage (GTDB taxonomy): Bacteria > Pseudomonadota > Alphaproteobacteria > Rhizobiales > Beijerinckiaceae > Rhodoblastus. The sequence goes on from NZ_JAGRPM010000065.1 coordinate 102,917, forward strand.
GATGTGATGAAGACATTTTCGGCCATGGCTCAGAACGCCACAAAGGCCGGCGCGCTCGACGCCAAGACCAAGGAGCTGATCGCTTTGGCCATTGGCGTCGCCACGCGCTGCGACGATTGCATCGCCTTTCACGCCAAAGCCGCCGCAAAACTCGGCGCGACCCGCGAGGAGGTCATGGAAACGCTTGGCATGGCGATCTATATGGGCGCCGGGCCGTCGGTCATGTACGCCAGCCACGCCGTCCAGGCCTTTTCGCAATTCGCCGCCGAGACAGTCGATGCCTGAAATCAGGCCAGCCGCAGCCGCGTCTCGCCGCTGACCAAGGCCTGACCGGCTTGGGCCGCCTCTTCGGCGCGGTCGATGCGCAGCAAGGCGAGGCCCTGCGCACCGGCGCTCGATCCCATGGTTCCGACCCGGATTTCGCCCGCCATGACAATGGCGCCAGGCGGCGGCGCGGCGCCTTCCAGCACCACTTTCAGCACGCGATTGCGCGTGGTGCCGCGATAATGCATGCGCGCCACCACTTCCTGTCCGACGAAGCAGCCCTTCTTGAAATCGACGCCATTGAGCTGGTCCATGTCGGCCTCATGTGGAAAGGCGTCGCCATAGGCGAAATCCACGCCGCCCTCGGGCACGCCGAGCGCGATGCGATGGGCCGCGTAATCGGCGAGGCCGAAATCGCCACCGAATGTCAGCATTTGCGCGGCGACCTTGTTCGCCGGGACGACGAGGCGCGTTCCCATGTCCGCATGGCGCGAATCGCGCACGCCCTCGCCCGGCGCGCCATCATAGAGCGCGATGACGCTTGAGTTTTCGCTCTCGTCCGAGATCTCGACCTTGGCGCGCAGCTTGTACATGGTCAGGCGCTTGACCAGATCGGGGATTTTCTCGCGATTGACGTCGAGCAAGATGGCGTCGGGGGTCGCGCTCATCAGGAAATCGAACAGGATCTTGCCTTGCGGCGACAGCAGCGCCGCCCAGCGCGCCTCATCCTCGCCGAGCGTCACGGCATTGCCGGTGACAAGACCTTGCAGGAAGCTGCGCGCCTCCGGGCCGCCGACCCGCACCACGCCACGATCCGTCAAAAGAGCCGCTTTCATCGTCTTCCCCACTTCGCACCCTTGGCACTCTTGCGACGCCTGCACGCTGGCGGCTCTCGCACATGGCGCCGCCCTGTCCAAACGCATTTGTCCGATATAATGTCGGCCTCGCTCCAAACCAACGCGGCCATGCAAGCTTTGGTCCGCGCCCGAACAAAAAATCCGGAGGCCCCATGCCGCAAAAAACCTATGATGTGATCCTGCGCGGCGGCGTGTTGGCCAATCAGGACGGAATCGCACCGCGCGACGTCGGAATTATTGGCGAGACCATCGCCGCCATTGGCGACCTGTCACAGGCCAGCGCCGGGGAAATCATCGACTGCGCCGGGCTGCACATCCTGCCGGGCGTGATCGACAGCCAGGTCCATTTCCGCGAGCCCGGCCCCACGCACAAGGAAGACCTCGAAACCGGGTCGCGGGCCGCCGTGCTCGGCGGCGTCACCGCCGTATTCGAAATGCCCAACACCAATCCGCTGACCACGACGCCCGAGGCCCTCGCCGAAAAAGTTTCCCGCGCGACATCGAGAATGCATTGCGATTTCGCCTTTTACGTCGGCGGCACCCATGAAAACGCCAGACATGTCGCGGAACTGGAGCGCCTGCCGGGCGCCGCCGGCATCAAGGTCTTCATGGGATCTTCGACGGGCTCGCTGCTGGTGGCCGACGATCTCGGCGTGACGGAAATCCTGCGCCATGCCCGCCGCCGCGCCGCGTTCCACAGCGAGGACGAATATCGCCTCAACGAGCGCATGAACGAGCGTATCCCGGGCGATCCGGCCTCGCATCCGGTCTGGCGCGACGTCGAAACCGCCCTGACCTGCACCAAACGCCTGATCGCCATCGCCCGCGAGCAGCGCGCGCGCATCCATGTGCTGCATGTCTCTACGGGCGAGGAAATCGCCTTTTTGGCGGCGCACAAGGATGTCGCCAGCGTCGAGGTCACGCCTCATCATCTGACCCTGTCAGCGGACGAATACGCCACGCTGGGCACGAAAATCCAGATGAACCCGCCCGTGCGCGACAAAAGCCATCGTGAAAGGATCTGGCTCGGACTCGATCAGGGCGTGGTGGATGTGCTGGGCTCCGACCACGCCCCGCACACGCTGGACGAAAAGGCCAAAGCCTATCCGGACAGCCCCTCCGGGATGACCGGCGTGCAGACCCTCGTGCCGATCATGCTCGACCATGTCGCGGCGGGCCGTCTGAGCCTGCAACGTTTCGTCGATCTCACCAGCGCCGGGCCGGCTCGGCTGTTCCAGATCGCGCGCAAGGGCCGCGTCGCGGTGGGCTATGACGCCGATCTGACCATCGTCGATCTCAAGCGGCGGGAAACCATCAGCGACAAATGGATTGCCTCGCGCTGCGGCTGGACGCCCTATCACGGCAAGGAGGTCACGGGCTGGCCCGTCGGCACATTCGTGCGCGGCGCCCGCGTGATGTGGGAAGGCGAAGTTCTGGCGCTCTCGACCGGGAAGCCGATTCGCTTTCTAGAGGCGCTGTAATCAGGAGGCCGCCATGCTGGAAGCGATGGAAATTGTCGACATGGCGGATTTCGACGTCGCCTTGATTCCGGTAGAGGTCGAGGCGGCCCGCATCCGGGACGTCATGGGGTCGACGCTGGCCGAGCTTCGCGCCGCCGTCGCCGCCCAGGGAATTGCGGCGGACGGCCCATGGCTCACACATCATTGGCGGCAGCCTGGTGAAAAATTCCTGTTCGACCTTTGCCTGCCGACGCCGCGCCCCGTCGCCGCGACGGGCCGCATCCGCCCCGGCGTCATATCGGCGGCAAGGATCGCGCGCTGCCATTATGTTGGAGATTACTCCGGCCTGCCGGGGGCATGGACCGCATTTTCAAGCTGGGTTGCGGCGCAAGGCGTGAAAACCCGCGCGGATTTCTGGGAAATTTATCTCTGCGGCCCGGCGTCCGGCCTGCCGCCACAGGAATGGCGGACAGAGCTTGTTAAGCCGCTCGACTGATCCCTGAACGCGCCCGCCTCAATCCCTCGGCGTCGTACGACAGACCCGCAGGATGGGATGGTAGAAATCCCAGTCCGAAACCTGAACGCGTTTCCGGAAGACGCAATTGGTCTTGCCGGAATGATCGGCGAGAACCGTCATCAGGTGAACCTCGGGGTCGCGCCAGTTGCGCTCCATATAGCCATTCGGGTCATATTTGTACTGGCCCCCGACCCAATAGGAATCATAGATCGGACCCGGATCGGCGTCCCAATAGGCCTGTCCCTGGACCATCTTCATATTCTGCGCCTGCGCCGGGGCCGACTGCCCGCACAGGACGAGGCTTGCGCCCAACATCGCTTCAGCGATCAAAAGCCGGGTAAACATTTTCATGACCTTTCCGCGCTTGCCTTTTAATTAGAGGCGCGAAGGAAAAACTCAACCTCCGAAAAGTTTTTCCAGGATATTGCGGTTGTCGGGGGCTGGCGGCAGGCGGTCGCCCGTCGGCGCGCCGGGAATATCCTCGGGCGGAACAGGCGCGTCATCGCCGCGCGGCGCGGCGGAGGGCGGCGCGGCTGGCCGCCCGGCCCCGGTCATGATCGTCGGCGCGGAGGGATTGCTGGTGTCCATATGCGGCGCCTGCTGGGGCGGCGGGTTTTGCGCCGGCTGCGGGAAGGGCCAGAGCGAGGAAGCGGGACCGGCGAGGCTTTCGCTGCGCCAGCCGCCGCTGGGCAGGCCCGCGACCGCCATGCCGCGCAACGCCTCGCGCATGTAGCGCGACCAGATTTCGACCGGCAGATTGGCGCCGGAGGCCTTTTTGGTCGGCGAATTATCGTCATTGCCGAGCCAGACGCCGGTCACGAGCTGGCCGGTGTAGCCAACGAACCAGGCGTCGCGGTAATCCTGGCTGGTGCCGGTCTTGCCCGCCGCCTGCCAGCCGGGCAGGTCCGCCTTTTTGCCGGTGCCGATGATCAGCGTCTGCTCCAGCATGGAATTCATCATCGCCACATAGGTCGGATCAATGACGCGGCCATTGCTCGACCCCTTGCGGGCGTAAAGCAGCTTGCCGTCCGCCGTGCGGACCTTGGTGATGATATGGGACTGCACCCCGATGCCGCCATTGGCGAAGGGCACATAGGCCGTCGTCAGCTCGAGCGGCGTGACCTCGGAAGTGCCAAGCGCGATCGAGGCGTTGGGCTGCAGTTCGGAGGCGATCCCGAGCCGATGCGCGGTCTGGATCACCGCGCGTGGTCCAACCTCCAGGCCCAGCCGCACCGCCACCGTATTGAGCGACAAGGCCAGCGCTGTCGTCAGATTGACCGGACCCATGAATTTATGGGTCGAATTTTCCGGCTGCCAGCCGCGCACATTGATCGGGCCGTCCTCGCGCACGCTGTCCGGGTTCAGTCCGTGCTCCAGCGCCGTCAGATAGACGAAGGGCTTGAAGGACGAGCCCGGCTGACGATGCGCCAGCACCGCGCGGTCGAACTGGCTATCCTCGTAATCGCGCCCGCCGACCAGCGCGCGGATCGCGCCGGTTCCGTCGAGCGAGACCAGCGCCCCTTGCGAGACGCCGAATTTGCCGCCCTGCTTGTTGAGAACGTCGGTCAGGGCGCGCTCCGCCGAAGCCTGCATGGCGGGAGCGATGGTCGAGGTGACCACAATATCCTCGTCGATGGCGCCGATGGTGTCGTCGAGCACGTCCATCACATAATCGGCGGCGTAATTGAGCGAACCGCCGGCGCGCCCGCGCACGGCGTGAGCGGGATGCGCCAGCGCCGCCTTGGCCTCGGACTCCGTGATGAAGCCCTCGCGCGCCATGGCGGTGACGACCTGGTTGGCGCGGTCGATCGCTGCAGATTCATTGTGATTCGGCGCAAGCTTGGTCGGCGCCTTCATGAGCCCCGCAAGCATGGCGGCTTCCGGCAATGTCGCCGCCTTGGCCGAATGGCCGAAATATTTCTGCGACGCCGCATCGACGCCATAGGCGCCGGAACCGAAATAGACCCGGTTCAGGTAGAGTTCGAGAATTTGGTCCTTGGAATATTTATGCTCCAGCCAAAGCGCGAGGATCGCCTCCTGAATCTTGCGCGAAAAAGTGCGCTCCTGCGTCAGGAAGAGGTTTTTCGCCAATTGCTGGGTCAGCGTCGAGCCGCCCTGCATCGATCCGCGGCCAATGATGTTCTTGGTAAGCGCGCGCATGATTCCGACCGGATCGACGCCCCAATGGCTATAGAAGCGCCGGTCCTCGATGGCGATGAAGGCTTTCGGTAGATAAGGCGGCAGGTCCTGCACGGGAATCGCCGCGCCGCCGGTGTCGCCGCGATTGGCGAGCAGCGAGCCGTCCACCGCCAGCACGGCGATATTTGGCGGGCGCTTGGGCACCGCGAGCTGGTCGATATGCGGCAGTTGCGAGCCATAGAACACGAAAAGCCCGCCGGCCCCGATCACGCCCCAGATCGCCAGCACGAAGCCCCAGTAGAACAGGCCGCCGAGCAGCGAGCGCCGCGCCTTTTTCTTCGTCTTGCCGCGCGCGGGCTTTTCGCTGGCGGCGCCGCGATCCCCGCGCGGCGCGCGCTTTTCCGCGACGATGCGCGGCGCGGCTTCGTCGTCTCCGGCGGAAAATCTGGGCTCGATGCGCTCTTTCAGCGCCTTTTTGCGCGCCATGTCTTGCGATCCGACTTCCCGATGGGCCGCCTTGCCGGGCGGCTTCGCCAGCGAAGAATCAGCGCGCGCGACGGGCGCCGAAGGGAATCGGCGGCCGCGATCCTTCGCTTCCGGCGAAAGACAGAATAAATCCGGCGGTTTAAGGGCCAGTTAACCGTTAAGGCCACAGGTCGATTGGCTTATCCCCATCCGCGAAACCGCCAATTGGCGCGCGGCGCTTGCTTTGCCAGACGAGCCGCTGCAAAGTTGCGCCCCCGCAAGGCAAGTTTTGAAATCTGGAACGCCGCCCCATGAAAGTCACGCTTGAGAGAACGGCTCTCCTGAAGTCGCTCGGTCATGTCCATCGCGTCGTCGAGCGGCGGACAACCATTCCGATTCTCTCCAACGTCCTGCTCAGCGCGAGCGGCGGCGGTTTGCAATTGAAGGCGACCGACCTCGACCTCGAAGTCACCGAGACCACGCCGGCCGACGTCAGCCAGCCGGGCGCCACCACCCTGCCCGCGCATACGCTCTATGAAATCGTCCGCAAGCTGCCGGACGGCGCGCAGGTGTCGCTGGAAAGCGGAGACGACAGCGGCCAGCTGCAATTGCGCTCGGGCCGGTCGCGCTTCAGCTTGCAGGCCCTGCCGGAAAGCGATTTCCCCGATCTCGCGGCGGGCGAGCTCAGCCACAGCTTCAAGCTGGGCGCGGGCGAACTGAAACGGCTGCTCGACAAGACGCAATTCGCCATTTCCAATGAGGAGACGCGCTATTACCTCAATGGCGTATTCCTGCATGTGACGGAAGTAGACGGCAAGTCCCTGCTTCGCGCGGTCGCGACCGACGGCCACAGGCTGGCGCGGCTCGAAACCCCGGCCCCCGCGGGCGCGGCTGGCATGCCCGGCGTGATCGTGCCGCGCAAGGCGGTCGCCGAAGTGCAGAAGCTGATCGAAGACCCGGAAGCGGAGATCTCGATCGAGCTGTCCTCGGCCAAGATCCGCTTCACGCTGGGTTCGGTCGTGCTGACCTCCAAGCTGATCGACGGCTCCTTCCCCGATTACGCCCGCGTCATTCCGCCCAGCAATGACAAGTTCCTCACCGTCGAGCGCAAGGATTTCTCGGACGCCGTAGACCGCGTCTCGACCATTTCCTCGGAGCGCGGGCGCGCCGTGAAGCTCTCCGTCGCCGACGGCAAGCTGGTGCTCTCGGTCACCAATCCCGATTCCGGCTCAGCCGTGGAAGAGCTGGAGGTCGATTACGACGCGCCGGCGCTCGAGATCGGATTCAACGCCCGCTATCTGATCGACATCGCCAACCAGCTCGATAGCGATACGGCCTTGTTCAAGATGAACGATTCCGGCTCGCCCACCATCATTCAGGACCGCGACGGCGCCAGCGCGCTCTATGTGCTCATGCCCATGCGCGTTTAGCCGGGCGCCAAGGCGCATTCCTATACGAATAAGAAGTCTTCGCCATTATTGGCGACGAGCTGGTCCTTCGTCACATTGGCCAGCGTGATCGTATTGTTTGCGTCAAGCGTGATCACGGCGCCCTGAACGCTGTCGGTAATCGCCGCGCGCAAAGCGTTCCAGTCGGCGAAGACGGCGGTCGAGAATTCGATGACGTCATGGCCGAACCCCTCGACGACAAAGTCGGCGATGGTGTCCCGGCCGAAGCCCGGCTTGAACACAAAGGTGTCGGAGCCCTGTCCGCCGATGAGCATGTCATTACCGCCCTTGCCTTCAAGACGATCGGCGCCGGCAAGACCATTCATGTAGTCGGAGGCGGAACTTCCGTTCATTATGTCATCTCCGTCGGCCATAAGCGCATCCGCGCCTTGCCGGTCGATCGTGTAGCTGTCGATGAGCGTGCCGCCGTTGGCGACCGACCAGAACTCGAAAGTGATCGTCGCATCGCTGGCCTGCACCAGCATCGTCCCGTAATCGGCGCTGTAAAACACCTGGCTTCCCGAGACGGTTGTGCCAAGGCCGTATTTCCCGAATCCCCCAAGGCCCGTGACGAAATACGGCATTGTCTGGCCGTCTCCGTTGTCGTCGCGCAAGATGCGCTCGTAGTCGTGATCATGGCCGTTGAGAACCGCCGTGGCGCCCCAAGCCTCGAACGGCCACTGCATATTCGTCGTCGATCCGTGCTCCACTCCGGATGAGTATGGTGGATAGTGCGACACCACGAGGTTGAATGGAGAATCCGAGGCCGCGAGCCCTGATTGCAGCCAGCTGGCTTGAACCGAGGGGTTCTTGTAGCCGTCGGGCTCATAAGCAGAGTTCAGCGAGAAGAAATGGATCGACCCCATCTGGTAGTCATAATAACGCTCATTATCCGGCAGAGTGAAATAATTGTAATAGTTGATCGCATTGGCGCCGCCGGAGGGATCCTCATATTCATGGTTTCCTACCGCCGGGAAGAAGCGGTTGATTGCGCTTCCTGCGCCATAAGCGCCGACGTAATTGCCGATATAATTGCTGTAATAGCGTCCGATCTGTTCATCTATTGGAACGGAGGTATACAAATTGTCGCCGGTCGTGACGATGAAGTCGACATTCATGCCCGCAATGAGATTGGCGACAGCCTGCTCGCCTGAGCCGCCGCCGTAATCGCCGAATGCCGCGAACCGCACTTCCGCCACGTCGCCCACGGAAACCGTGATCCCCTTGGTGACGCTCAGTCCGCCCTGGTCGGTGGCGGTGATATCGAGACCGATCGTCGCCGCGCGCTCGAAATCAAGGCGTTGGCCGGCCTTCAGTTTGAGCTGGTTGCCCACCACTTCGAACCTGGAGTCGCTCACGGTGTAGCTGTGCGTGTCTCCAACGTCGTCCGTCGTGGACAGAGTCCCGACGACAGCGCCCGAAACATTCTCCTTGACCGGTTGGGGGGCGTTCAGTGCGATCGCGGTCGGTGCGTGATTGAAGCCGGGGCCATCCTCATTCGTGATCGTGCCCAGCCCCTGGCCGTCGACGATGACGCCGCCATTGGTGGCGTTGGCAAGATTGACGAAGAAGGTTTCGTTGGGCTCGATAGTCGCGTCGCCATTGATGACGACCGAGACTGTCTGCGTCGTCTGGCCATAGGAAAAGTTCAGTACGCCGGTAGACGCCACATAGTCGCTGCCGGCGGCAGCCGTTCCATCGGCGGTGGCGTAGGCGACGCTGAACGCCGCCGTCCCCGTGCGGCTCACCGTGAAGGTCAGCGTCTTCGTTCCGGAATCGCCCTCGATGATCGATGCGTCCCCAATCGAAATATCGCCAACCACGGCCGCCGCGAGCGTATATTCGACGTGAAGCAGCGGCGCCGCCGCCGCGTTGCCGTCATAGGCCCAGGCCGTGCGCGTGCCGGAGCCG
>NZ_JAGRPM010000066.1 GCF_019449565.1 Rhodoblastus sp.
CAGCGGCGAAATCGTCACCCTCAGCGTCCGGGCCAAGGGCGTGCGCATCGTCCCCGACATCCGCGCCACCGGCGACAACGCCCCCAGCCACCGGGTCATGGTGGGCCGCGTCGAGATCGGCGCCGCCTGGTCCAAGCGCTCCAACGAAGGCCGCGACTATCTGGGCCTCAAGCTCGACGATCCGAGCTTCACCGCTCCGATCTACGCCAACCTCTTCGACGACGAGGACGGTGATGGCTTCTCGCTGATCTGGTCACGCCCCAGCGGTCGCCGCGGAGACTGACCCTCAGCACAAGGCCCCGGCTGCCAAGCCGGGGTCTTCCGCATTAGTCATTGCAAAATATGTCGGTGCGCTTGATGATTCCGTCGCAAGCAGCCGACGTCTCCCAGTTCTGTGCGCCCAAGACGCCGTCGTCTTCGAAGAGGTCGGCGAGGTAGAAAATGGCGGGGCCGCGCCAGGCTTTAGACGTGGCGCGCTGGATCAATGTGAAGAAGGCTTCGTCGGAAACGAAAACGCCGCCGATCGGCAGGACGGAATTGCTATCTTCTACACCTTGAAGATAGGCCTGAGCCCGAGAGCGCGACCAGTGGTGGCGCAGGACCAGAGAATTTTGGTCGGACGGCGCCAGATGTTCGATGGGTTCGGCACAGACAATTCCGGACCGCGAAGACGCCTCGCCGGAGAGAGAAAATTCGGCGTGGCTTCCAGCTATCCATTCGCCCGGCGCCGCAGAGGTTTGCTCGGCCGGCATGCGTCGCGAAAAATGCATGCGATAAATTTGCGGGAAATGGAGATTCAGGGGTTTGCAGAAGATCCGACTGCGTTTTCTGATTCTGGATTTCAATTTGACTATTCCGCAGGCAGTCATATGGCCTGAAATCAGTTGATGAAATTGCGTCGCAAAAAGCGGCGCGGCGCTTTACTCGCAGAGAAATCGCCAAACTGTTAAAATGGAATCTTGTCATTAAATTGACGCCGATTTGACCGTGAGGAAAATTTCGTGCGGATGGTTCCTCGAAAAATGCTCGTCTCTGGAGACGTTGAATACGCGTGCGGGCACGATAGCCTGATGGAGCCGCCGGCGTTGGTGATTTCTTGCTAGATTGGGGTGCTGTTGCCGTAGGCCCCGGCCTTGGGGCATGTTGCCCCGGTGATGCCGCCATTTAAGTCTGAGAGGGCTTGGAAAACTGGTGGAACGCATGCCGGAAAGGCTTGCCAGGGACGGTGCCGCTGGCGGTGCAAAACATCACTGTGCAAGCCATAGGTGTTGGCGTGCGCGCCCAGAGAATGATAGATGGCGAAAAAATCCCAGACGACAAAAGAATCCGTTTCAGCAGTGGGCCTCGTTGCGCAATCGGCATTTTCGGCATTTCGGCGTTACTTAACTTCGGACAATGGGCAATTTATTATAATAAAGAAATCGGAAGCGTGTCGGCTTAGGTTGGCCGCTGGCCGCACGATGCAAAATTCCGCGATGATCGTCGCGGCAAAAATGGCCGAAATGGCGGCGGCCATCGATAGGGTTGGTCCGAGGGAGACAATCGTCAGAGCGCGGATCGCGGCAAGAATCGGGAGGTGAACCAGATAGGCCGCGTAGGAGCCGCGTCCAATCCTGCGGAGGAGGGCGGCAGCGTGGCCGAATGCCGGTTCGCCGCCCAGACGGCCGGCCAGTACGCAGGCGAAAATGATCCCAACAATCGTCAGGCTCGCCCCGGAAAAGCCGCGCTGCGCAATGCGCTCGAAAACGGCGGCGACGGAGAGCCAGTAGATGGCTTGCAAAAGGCCGATCGCGGGCAGAGCGGGGCGTCGTCGCCCAAGAGCCATTCCGAGGAGAAAACCTTCGGGGCGAACGGACCACAAATATCCGCCAAGGGGTCGCGTCGCCATAACGCCAAAAATCACGATCAACGTCCCGATTGAAAAAATGACGCGGCGCGGCAGAATCAGCATGAGCGGCGCGGCGAGATAGAATTGCATCTCCAGGGCGAGGCTCCAGAAGTGCCCGGAAACCATGTGGTCGGGGCAGGGGAGGTCTTGGCCGAAACAGGACGCCCAGTAGAAATTGGCGACAAAGGTTGCTGCCGCGAAGAGGTCGGTGTCTGTCCGGCTGCCGCCTATCCAATGCCGGACCAAAGCAATGGAGATCAAAACGGCCCAGGCGGGGACGGCAATTCGGATGCCGCGCCTGAGCCAGAAAGCGACCGTTGCGATTTTCAAATCGCCTTGCGCCAACACCGTCAGCTGCTGAAAATTCTGCGCGGCGAAGAATCCCGCGATGACGAAGAACAAATCGACGCCGACGCCGAAGGCAGGCAAAGCGAGGGTATAGGCAAACGAAGAATCGAGGCCGTAGGCCAGGCCGAAATGCGAAGCCAGCACGGCAAGAAAGGCGAGGCCGCGCAGCTCATCAATGGCGGCGATGCGGCCTTCACTGGCCGTCTTGGTCGTCTCGCTCATTCGGTCCAGGGAGTTTCAAAAGGGCTTGCCAAGCGGGTGGCGAAAGTCATTATAATAAAATGCGCGTTTTGGGAAAGCTCGGTTTCATATCCGAATCCATTCCCGAGCGCGCGAAAAATTCCAACACGAGAGATTTTCCATGGGCAGCACGAATTTAGTCATCATCCGCGGCCACGCCGGCGCGGACGCCAAAGGTTTTGATGGCGCCAAGGGCAATAAGGTCGCGAAACTGTCAGTCGCGACCAATCGAACCTGGATCGACAAAGAAAGTGGCGAAAGGCGCGAGGAAACCGATTGGGTTCCCTTGACCATCCTCAATCCTAAGACGGCGCAATGGGTGGTCGACAACATCAGAAAGGGCGACGCGATTTATGCCGAAGCGCGTATTGCCGAAAACAAATTTACGCGGGATGGCCAGCCGGTTTATTCGACCGATGTCATCGTCAGCACGATCGAGCGTCTGACGCCCGGACCGCGCGCCGAAGATTGAGCTGTAAGACGCGTCGAACCGGATTGGGTGCGGTTGGCGTCGAATCTGGTTTGATCCGCAGGGTTTTCCAGCCGCCAAAAATCGTCCTAATGTCGGAGCACGAAGCGTGTTCGGCGGGAAGCCGCGCGGGACGGGGCTTCCCGCCTGTCCCGACGTCATCGGATAGACCGTGCCTATCCGGTTCTCACCCAAGAAAACTATATGTTGTGGCCTATCATTGTTCCTTGCTTTATAGAGGTAAGGACTTCACGCATGCCGAAATTAATGATAATATATGTTAGTAAATGAATGCCATTAACAAGCAAGTTCCATAATCATTATTATGCGAATACCTAATTTAGACGATTATGTTGCTGTTGATTGCCATTTTTTTGTTTTACGTTTCCAATTCAGCGACCTGAAACATCCGGTCTTGATACCCGCGCCGACGCTTCGCCGCCATCAGGCGAGTTAGCGCGTTTGTCGCATCCTCCGCCAGGTTGAACGTCTCGATCATCGACTGCCCGGAAGAGCCTATCCGGCCCCAGCTGCGCATGAGCGAAACGCCGCCGAACAGCGTCGGTTGCAGAGCGAGTTCGTAGAACCGCCGCATGTTTCGCGCGGCGTCTACGCGCCGGAGATGGATGGGCTTAATGACTGCATCTTTCATGACGCGAGTCTCGCGCAGCGCGATCCCCGCGTCCAATTCATTTTCTGAATCAATCAGCTTCTCATTGATTCACTGGATCGATTACCGGCGTCTCCATCGCGGCTGAGCGGGCAACCGCGGCATTCTCCCGCGCACCATCTGTGGAACGCCTGGCGCATCGGTGAAGTCGTCGGCTACTAAAGACGCAACCCCGCGAAAACACCGCTGGCAAAAATGATCGCGCCGACAGCCGCGCCAATAATGGTCCATCGGAGTTGCCAACGACGAGCGACGGATCGCGCAACGCCCTGGGCCGTCAATGCGACCGCTCGCGCGAGATCGGCGTGGGCGGAAGCGACATTGGCGCGCATGACGGCTTCCGAGGCGGCGCGGGTTTCCGCGAGAATTTTCGTGGCTTCGGCCGCTATGGCCTTCGGAAATTGCCGATAGAGGCTGTCGTAATATTGCAGGGCGAACAGGACCGACCACAGGGCGTCATTGTCGCGAAGATCGAGCGCATCGCGAATTTTTCGCAATTGCACGCGCTCGGCTTCCGTTGCCGTTCGGCCCAACAGCTTTTCGAATGCCGAAACAACTTCGGCGCCTTCAGCCATTGGCGGCGACCGGTCCGAAAACCTTGTCGACCTCCTCCAGCCAACGACGCAATTCGGCGCGATTGCCAATGGGCATGGTCTGCCAGGCTTTGGCGATGCTCAAGCGATTACTGTAAATATCGTCGCTCACGCGATCGGCCATGTCGGGGAACAAAAGCGATCTGCCGCCCTTGGCCTCGACTGATTTTTTCACCTTGGAGCCATTGTAGAGCTCGAATTTGGCGTCGGCGCCGAAATAGCCGTTTTTGAAGACATGGACGGTCGAATTGGGGATGGCGTCGATATAGTCCTGAAGCAGTTCGAGGCTGTCGCGTTGCCGATTGATGACCCAGAGCGTCACCAATTGCCGCTCGAGCTCCTCCAAGGACTGGCTCAGGGTTTTTCCGTAAGATGCGACGCCGGAATTGTTGCGCGCCGCGGTATTGACGACGACTGCGCTCCCCTTGTTTTCGTCGCAAATGTTGACGAAGCGAATCCAGCCGTCGGCTTCGTCGAGATTGACCAGCTCGCTGGCGATCTCGCCCTCATAACATTTCCAGACGTCCGGATTGGAGGTGTCGGCGTCGATGAGAAAAACCTCTTCGCCAGCCTGCGACAGATGATTGACGAGCGCCATGGAGACGAGGGACTTGCCGACCCCGCCCTTGCTGCCGCCGACGATATAAATGGGCTTGGTCATCAAACGCTCCTCTAAATGTTCTCTCGATCCCGCCGCACGGGAAAGGACGAGGCGCGGGGGACGGAAGGATCCGGAGCCCTCGTCCCCTGCTCTCCCGACACTTGCGGTTTGGGCATGGGTGGGACAGGTCTCGGCGGCGGCGGGATAGGCCGGACCGAAGTGTCCTGCGTCTCGCCCTGCCCGCTCATCAGCGCCGGCAAAGCAGGAGGCGCCGGCGCGCTGGCCGCCTTTTTCGCTGGGGCTGCCCAGGCGTCTTGTCCAGCTGCGGCCTTTTTCGCCGCTCGAACGCCGACCAGATAACGCTGCAACGCGACCAAGGACACTTCGATGCCCTGAGCCGCGAGCCAGTCTCGAAGCTCGACGAAGGACCAATTCTTTTCGATCAAGGCCGCCATCAGCTCGGGTCGCATTTGGAGAATGGCGGCGCGGACGCTTTCGGCGGCTTCTTTAACGGGCGCCGCCTCGAGATTGGCGCGCGCCTTGGAAATTTGCGCTTTGGAAATTCTCATTCCACATAATTATAAAAAAATGGCAATTCTGGCAATCGCATTTCCTTCCCCTTACGTCCTTATCGCGGTCAATGAGAGAGCCGATCGAGATTGGAACGACGCCCGGCTCTATCGCAGTGAGCCGGGCATTTGTCCGAAAGGTGTCCGATTGCCATCTGCGAACAGGCGTCGATAATCGGAAATCGGTCGCAAATTAGCGTATATCTCTCGCAATATTGTCCGATAATTAGCGTAATGAAAAATATAATATTATGTAAGTGGTTCAGTAGGAAATAAAAAATCCGCCTAAAAGGGGTTGTTGTTGGCAGGATAGGGAAAAAGTAGCGCACTTTTTCTTGTGTGCCCTGTCTGGCTGAGCTAAAGTCGGGTCCGGCAGTTTGGCGAGGCCAAACCGTCCCCTCGGGGGCAGATCGGCTTTTGCGGCCTTGATCGGCTCTCTATCCGTCGGGTTGGCTTTCTTCAGGTCGAATTCGCATGGCAGACAAACAAAAATCCTCGCGCCGCAAGGACATCACGCGCAGCCTGCGCATGAGCGCGGAAGAACATGAATTGTTCGGCGCCTTTTGCGCGGCGCAGGGCATCACTCCGAGCGAAGGCTTACGTCGACTGGCGCGTTCGGCTGCGCTGCTGGGGCCGACCTTTTCTGGCGAGGCGCGGGCCGAAGTCGTCGCTTTGACACGGCAGATTCGCGCGGTCGGCGTCAACCTCAACCAGGCGGTGCATCATATGAACGCCGGCCATTTGATCCAAGGCGAGGAGCTTAAAAACTATCTCGACGGCGTGGCGGAGGCGATTGGCGAGTTGGACCGGCTATATCGCTCGCTATGCGTTAAATCCTATCGGCGGGCGGCGGCGGCTGTGGCGGAGCCGGCGGCATGATCGATCTTGCGGCCTATGACCTCAGGCCTTTGTCGGCGCAGCTGTCGCAGCTGCGAAAAGCGAAGGATTTTTATGAACGCCAAGCCTTGCTGGAGGCCTCGGACTCCAACCAAGCGTTTTCTGCGGGGGCATCGGCTGGATCGATTCGCCGCGATGCGCCGGCGGCGCCGAGAAGCGTCTCCTCAAACGCCCTGCCCTATGCGGGGCTCGCGGCGCCCGTAGCGGAACCGCTGTCGCTCGCCGAGCAAGAATGGGCGTTGGGCAAGGCTGGGGCCGTCAAGGGAGGGGGATCGGCTTCGGCGCCCGCGTTGACGGGCGGTTTTCCCGCGCCTCCGGCTCCGGCCGCGTCGGGTGCGGTCTCCCATTTGTTCGGTTCGGCGCCTCGCTCGCCGCTCGCCGCCAAGGCGGGGTTGGCCATGGGCTCGCAAGCGGCGGTGGTGAAGCTCGCCTCCTTTGGGTCTGGCGCCGGCCGGGCGAGTTCGCTTCTCAATTATCAGAGCCACAAGGGCGAATTGTCGCTGGAGCGCGAGGACGGAAGTCTGATGACCGGCAAGGCCGCGATCGCCGGTCTCGCGGCGCATTGGCGCGGCGACGAGGTGCGCGGACCGTCCAACGATGTTTTCGCGGTTACAATGCGCTTGGAGGGCGCCGTCGGCGACGACGAAGTCCGGGACGCATTGGGCTCTGCCCTTGTTGGCCACAAATATGCCTGGCGGCTTGAGGCCGATGACGAGAGAACGGCGGTCCATCTTGTCGCCGTGGCGGCGAGCTCGCACCGTGACGCCAAGGGCAAGCTGGAGCGGATTTTCGCCAACGCCAAATCCGAAGATAGCCTGTTCACGAAAATCGACGCTGCTTTCGGGCAAGAGGCGGAATTTTCCGATGTCCAATGGGCGCATAGCGTCGAAGGGGCAACAACCCGGCTCGCGGCTTTGACCAAGGTGGGTCAGTTTTCGGCGGAAACCGAAGCGGGGGTGAGCCTTGAAGCGGCCGCGGATCGTTCGTTTGGCAAAAAGCCGAGCAACGCCAATCGGCCGAAACCAGAAGGCTTCAATCCTGCGCTCGAGATCGCCAAAGCCTGGCGTCCGTCGATGCGGTCGAGCGCGCCGCGTGATTTCGCCCATGTGATCATGAGCGCCAAGCCGGGAACCGACAAGCACGCCTTCATGGACGCGGCGCGGGCGACGCTCGCGCGGGAGTTTTCCGGGCATGAATATGTGTTCGTGATGCACACCAATCGCCAGCACATCCATGTTCACGCGGCGGTTCGTTTGACGCATGAAACGGGCAAGAAGCTCGATCCGAATATTCAGGATTTTGCGCGGTGGCGTCAAACCTTGGCTGAGGAAGCGCGCGAGCGGCTTATTCCGATGGAGGCGGTTCGTCGTTTCGATCAGGCCCATGCGCCGGCCTATAAGCTCAAGGATGTGAAGATGATGGAGCGCGGCAATGCGCCGCCAAATGTTCGCCGGCGCATCGAACGGGTCCAGAACCACGAAATCTTTACGCCCACCCGCGAGGAAGGCCGCCGGCACGCTGCGGAAGCAGCATCGAATTGGAAAGAATTGGGTGCTCGCCAGTCGGTTTCTCTGCCGCCGCTTGCAGCCGGCGCGATGCGGCTTTATCGCGCCGAGACTGGTTCCGGCGACGCGCGCAGGTCTCCGCTGTTTGCGACTGACCGCGCCCTGGCAGAATCCTACGCGGCAAAACCCGGAACGGGCCTAGTCTATCTGGACGTGCCAGCCGAGCGGCTGTCGGAGTTAAAACCATCGCGCGAACAGCCGGGAAAAATCTTTGTGGTGTCCCCTGCCCTGTCGGCGCATCGCAAGCCTGTTCCGGAATTGAGCGAAGCCGCCATTTTACCGTTCCAACGGCGCGTTGAGGCGGCTTTGGCGCCGCGCACCGAAAACAAATTCCAATCGCAATCCCTTTCTGAGGCCATAACTATGAGAACAGCTGAAACCATGGAAGCCGCGCGTAAAAATATGGCCGAAGCCATGAATCGCATGGGTAAGTTTTTGGCTGAGGGCGCGGATAAGGATGCGCTCATGCGCAGAGCGGCGGAGATTCTTGTAAAGGCCGAAGCCGCTACGAAGGCGCAGGAAATTCTTGATCGCACGCCCGGCGAAATCGCCGGTGAAAAGCATGTCGATCCGAAGCCGCGCGAGTTTGGCGGTTTATTCACCCATGCTCAAAAGGGCTCGGAGATCCATTACAGCCGCCACGATCCCGAAACGGGCAAATTGCGAGCGCTCGCCTTTATCGACAAAGGCCAGCAGCTTGAGGTGAAAGACTGGAACAATCCCGAGACCGTCAACGCCGCCTTGAAACTGGCCTCGGAGAAATGGGAGACGATCACGGTCAACGGCAGCGCCGCCTACAAGGAAACGGCGGCGCGTTTGGCGGCGGAACATGGCTACACGATCACCAATCCCGAAATGCAGGACCGTATCAGGGAATTGCGCGCGGAGCTCGAAGCGCGGCAGGCCTTTCAAAGCAAAGGTCGAGACGTGCGAGGCGCCGCGAAGCCAGAGGAACAGCCTGGTCGATCAGTTGGAGCGCAGCCAGCTTTGAACACGACACCCGCAGAGCGCGCCGTCGGACTGGAAGGCATTCGCGAACGTGTGGATACGGAGGCGCGCCGGGAAACGCGGCAGGCGCAGCGCGCCCAGGCCGCGCACGAGACCAATGCCGCATCTGGCAATGAGGCGACGCCTTATCGCGCGGCCGCCGAAGCGCGCGCTGCGCGAGAGGCTGACCAGTCGGCCGACAATAATCCTTCGCGTCCTTTGCCTAGCGATCCAAATCAGAGCCAAGCGGTTCAATCTCTGCGCCATGAACAGACGCAAGTTTTGCGGCAGGCGGAGGCGGACCGGCAGCGTCGCATCGATTCCGAAAACGCTGAGCGTCTTCGTCAACGAGACGAACAGCGAGCGCGCGGGGAAACCGAGGGCGAAGGGGAAACCCGCTAGAGCGGGTTCGGCTGTTTCCGATTCAGGCGGGATTCCCAAACGGGCGGAAGAATGCGATTCTTTTCTCGTGATTGCGAGGGAGGCGCCCCATGGCCCGGGCTTACAGCCAGGATTTGCGTGATCGCGTTATCGATGCCGCGTTTTCTGGCAAGTCTGTCCGGGGTTCGGCCGCGCATTTTGGCGTTGGTCCAGCGACGGCAATCGTTTGGGTGCGCCGCGCCCGAGAGACGGGACAGCGATCCGCCCGCAAGCAAGGGCCGCCCCTGCGCAGCAAGCTGGGCCCGCACCGGGAGTTTTTGCTCGGGCTGATTGAGCAAACGCCAGATCTGACGATCAGCGAGTTGCTTGAACGGCTGGCCGCGGACTGCGGCATGAAAGCCTCGCGCTCGACCCTATGGACATTCCTCGACCGCTGCGGGTTGACGTTTAAAAAAGACCGCACACGCGGCCGAACAAAACCGCCCCGACATCTTGAAACGGCGGGAAGACTGGTTCGACGGACAGCTTGATCTCGAACCGGAACGCCTCGTGTTTATCGATGAAACATGGGCCTCGACCAATATGGCGCGGCTGCGCGGACGAGCGCCCAAGGGCGAGCGGTTGCGCGCAAGCATCCCACATGGCCATGTAGGGACGCCCTCTTGGATGCAAGAAAAACTTTGGACCGAACGGCGCGTGATCGGGTGCGGTCATGTATCCGGCCTATGATGCGGCAAAATCGCGCCGCTGGCCCGTATGGGATTCGTGGGGCAGGTCCACATCACTGGAGCGCGCTCGAAGCGCTAGCCATGCGCCTGGTTCTCCCGCCCCCGTCTCACCGACGTTGCGCCATACTTCTGTCCTTCGTCCCTCTCACATCTTGACAGCCCCGCGCCTACGTTCGCTCAGGCGACCGAAGGCGGAGCTCGATAAACCTCGCCGCGCGTCATCACCGCCCAAGCGACGCGCGCTGTTTTGTTGGCCAAAGCAACAATCACCAACATGGGCGGCTTCCGGGCCAGCATCCGCGCCAACCACGAGTTTGCCGGCGCGCCCTTGCGTTTTGCCCATCGCACCACGCCCGAGCAAGCAATAATGAGCAAGCGGCGCAGCGTGCGCTCGCCCATACGGGAAGTCCGTCCCATCCGCGGTTTGCCGCCCGTCGATTTTTGAATTGGCGTAAGGCCGATCCAGGCGGCGAAGTCACGCCCCGACCGAAATGTCTCCACCGGGGGCGCGAGCGCCTCGATCGCGGTGGCGATCACGGGGCCGATTCCTGGAATTGTCATCAGGCGTTTGGCGACGGCGTCACGCTTTGCACGGACGGCAACATCGGCGTCGAGCGCCGCGATCTCGGCCTGAAGTTCGCGCAAAATATCGACAAGCCGGAGCAAGCACGCTCGGGCCGCTTCAGGAGCGGAAGAAGAATTGCTCTCCACTTCGGCGATGAGCCTGTCGACATAGGTGACGCCCTGCGGCGCGATGAAACCATATTCGCCCAGATGGCCACGCAAGGCGTTGATGATCTGCGTTCGTTGAGCGACCAAAAGGTCGCGAGTCTTAAAAATCACGGCCGAAGCCTGCTTCTCCTCGAACTTGACGGCGACGAATCGCATCGTCGATCGAGAGCAGAATGGGATCGTCCGCAACGAGTTCCAATGCCCGGGCCTCGACCCCCCGCCGGGTTACGACACCAACCCGCAGGCCGATAGCCTTTAGGGAGCCGCGCACCGAGTTCTCGATATCCAACGCCTTGGTCAAGAGCTGCTGACGGTTGACCAACAGCATACGGGTCCGCTGCGCTTCTTCGCTCTTGATGTGGACCTGCCGAAACCTGCCGAGGCGAACGAGTTGCGCGATTCCGCGCGCGTCATTGCGGTCTGTCTTATTCCGCATGGCGCTCAGCCCAGCCTTCTGCCAGGATGAGGTCGGCCCCGCTTCCAGCCCTACGCGCTTGAATGGTGCGCCAAAGTTTCTCAGCAGTTGAATAATGGTAGCTGGCTCGATTGCGGCCAGCGATCGCCGATGGAGGCGGTGGCGGCATAGCCCGCCGATAAGGCGGCCACCCGGCCGCCCGCACTACACCGCATCAACACTCAAACCTTGGAAAAAACTCCTTCAGCAGGAACGCAATCGCGGAACCGCGGAGTTTTTTAACGGAACCAGCTCGAAGCGGTCGTAGCCGCGGTCGCCCGGGAAGGTCTCTTAATTTGCCAAAGCGGCCTATCGCCGATCGATCCATAAAGCTCTCGACGCGGCGGAACGCGGCCGATGCTCGAATTGGTGGGTTTTGGCTTCACCCGCAGTACTAATGCCGTGAGTTGCGCGGGTTTTGAGCGCTTCGCAAGGCCGAGCGTCATGATTGGGCATACTCTGAGCAATCCTGTGCGCTGGTTTTCTTTGTAAATTAGAACGAATCCAGATTCGGCCGAAACCATTGATCGTCGATCGGACGGCCGCCATGCTTGCCCTCTCTGTATCGGCGCGCGCCTTGTGGACGCCTGGAGTTTGGGAACGTGAAATGGATGAATTGAACGGACGGATGATCGCCTGCCAAATTCTGGTGACGGGACTCATCGCCCGCGTCGCCAACGACAAGCCGGACCCAATTTCTTTCCTCACCGACTTTCGCGATGAGATCAGGGCCATTGTATCGGGCGTGAATATCGCTGGCATCAGCGACGCCCGTCACGTTCGTTCCGCCGCCATGCAGACCGTCGATGAGTTGTTCTCGCTTTTGAAGGCGCCCAGCGTCGATTGACAGGGCTATGGGTCGGACGCGCGACGATCAATGGCCGAAAGGCGGGTGTCTCGCCGCAACTCCAGGCGGTCCATTTAGAATTATTCTAATGAAATGAAATTTCGTTGTCGAAGGCCTCGTTGAACCTTAACCCTTGTTAACAGCAGATAAAATAGGGGTTGTGGGATGAATGATCTGAGAGCTGTCAGGGCGCCGATATCGTTGCGAAGCTTTTCGAAAGGGTGGAAGCGGGACAGCGACGTCAGCGGCAAGGTGAGTCTCGCTTGCCTGATCGGCGCGGCGACGATCGGTGGAGCGGATGCCCAGGAGCAATCCTCGACATTGCCCGCGGTCACCGTGGACGCGCCGATCGTGCGGAAAAGACCGCCCGCTGCGAAGCCCACTCCGGCGCAGCTGCGCGTGCGCGCGGCGGTGCGCAGGGTGTCTCGTCAGGCGCCAAAAGCCACGCCATCTGCGCCCAGCCAGGCTGCCGGCGGCTCCGCGCCCATTTTCACCCAACTTGCGGACGGCGACCCCTATGCCGATCCGGCGGCGCCCTATAAGGCCAACCGCCTGGCCTCGGCGCGCTTCAGCGAGCCGATCGCCGATCTTCCCAGGTCGGTGACGGTCCTGACCCGACAGGCTATCGACGACAAGAATGCGACAAGCCTGAAGGAGTTGGCGCGCACCACGGCCGGCGTGACTCTGGGTTCCGGCGAGGGAGGCAACGCTTTCGGCGATCGGTTTTTCATTCGCGGTTTCGACGCGCGCAACGATGTTTTCGTCGATGGCGTGCGCGATCCGGGCGTCAGCATCCGCGAGAATTTTTTCACCGAACAGGTCGAGATCCTCAGGGGCCCAGGATCGTCTTTCGCCGGGCGCGGAACGACCGGTGGCGCCATCAACATCGTCACCAAACAGGCCACGGATCAGAATTTCCGGAACATCGAATCGACGCTCGGCACGGATAACACCAAGCGCCTGACTTTCGACATCAATCAGGTGATCAGCCCGACCTTGTCGCTGCGCGCCGGCGGCTTGCTGCAAGGCGCCAATATCGCCGGCCGCGACGACGTCACCGACGATCGCTGGGGAAGCTTTGCCGCGATAAAATGGACGCCCCTTGGCAACGTCACGCTTACCGCGAATTACATTCACACCAATCTGGAAGGCATCCCCGATTTCGGCGTGCCTTATTACCGTCCCAGCACCACCGCCGCCGGCGCCCCCTTCCCGGACGTCGGCGTATCGCGCAATAACTTCTACGGTTTCGTCAACCGCGATTTTCAAAAAGCGACGCAGGACATCGGCACCATCAATGGCGAAGTGCGGGTCAATGACGCCTTGACGGTGAGCAACAAATTCCGCCTCGAACGCTCCGTCCTCAAATATATCGGAACCATCCCGGAATCGCCTTTGATCACGGCGCGGAATCCTTTGTTGTGGACTCTCAGCGCCAATCCTCAGAGCCGCTATCAAGTCACCGACGTGATCGCCGATCAGACGGAGTTCAAGCTGAAATTCGACACCGGCCCCACCCGGCACACCGCCATCGGCGGCGTCGAAATTTCACGCGAGCAGGTCAGCATCGATACTTATACCGGTCTGGCGTCCGAGGCCTCCACCGGGGGATTCAGCGGCAGCGGCTCGCTCAAGGGCGTCAATATCTTCAACCCCCAATACACGGACCTGCCTTTCCCCAATTTCAACCCGCAACTGACGGGGAATCCGACGGTCGTTCCTGTCGTCACCAAGAGCATCTACCTGCTCGACACCGCAAATTATCAGGATGTGGTCATCGTCAACGGCGGCGTGCGGTTCGACGACTATAATGTCACCGCATCGAACAACAAGGGCTCGCAATCCGTCCAATCCGGGCTGTTCAATTATAACGGCGGCCTCGTCCTGAAGCCCCTGCCGATCTCCAGCTTTTACGTCGCCTACGCCACGTCATCAAATCCGGTCGGATCCGAACTCGACGCCACCGGCACGGCTTATGGCGGCCTCGCCCCTTTCATTCCCGGCAATCCAACTCAGGTTTTTGGACCGGAGCGCAATACGGCGACGGAAGTGGGCACGAAGTGGGAATTGTTCGACCGGCATTTGCTGGCGACGGCCGCCTTGTTCCAAACCAACAAGGACAACGCCCGTGAAACGGCGACGGTCAATGGCGTGGCGAATACCGTCATCGCCGGCGCGGCCTACCAGATCCGCGGCCTGGATCTTGGCGTCGCCGGCAAGATCACCGATGAGTGGAGCGTGTCGGGCGGACTCGTGCTGATGCAGTCCGAAGTGACGGCGTCCAATGTCGCGCCCGCGAATCCGGCGCTCTACAAAACGAACGTCGGACTTCCCTTGGCGAATATCGCGCATCAGTCCTTCAATATTCTCACCAAATACCAGCTCAATCCGATCTTCGAGATCGGCGGCCAGGCGACCTATTTGTCAGAGATCTACGGCGGCACGCTGGCCGCCAATGTGGGAACCGTCTTGCCCGCGCATTGGCGTTTCGACGGATTTGTCGAAGCCAAGGTCAACGATGTGCTGACGGCCAAAATCACGGCCAACAACCTTCTCAACACCACCTATTACGACTCCTTGTACCGGAGCGCGGCACCTTTCGTTCTCATCGCGCCGGGCCGTTCCGTCTCGCTCGTTCTCACCGCGAAATTCTGAGCGGGAGCGGACCATGCTGATCTGCATCCCCGACATGCTGGACAAAAGGGATGTCGCGGATTTCCGCGCCATCATGGACGCCGCCGAATGGCAAGACGGGCGTTCGACCGCCGGCGCGCAATCGGCAATGGTCAAGAACAACGAGCAATTGCCGCCCGATGGAGCGACGGCGCGGCGTCTGGGCGAGAGCATTGTCTCCGCCCTGGCGAATAATCCGCTGTTTGTTTCAGCGGCCGTTCCGCTGCGGATTTTCCCGCCGCTGTTCAACCGCTATGGCGTCGGCCATGATTTCGGTCTGCACGTGGATAATTCGATACGCGGCGATCCGCTGACCGGTCTGCGCATTCGCACCGATCTATCCGTCACGCTCTTTCTCTCGGAGCCCGAAGACTATGACGGCGGCGAGCTCGTCATCGAAGATCAATTCGGCGCGCATGAGGTGAAGCTCCCGGCGGGGCATCTGGTGCTCTATCCCTCGTCGAGCCTGCACCTCGTGCGTCCGGTGACGCGCGGCGCCAGGGTGTCCTCGTTCTTCTGGGTGCAAAGCATGATCCACGATGTGCAGGCCCGCAGTCTGATCTTCGATCTCGATCAGACTATTCAAAATCTGGTGGCGCATCTGGGCAAGGGCGACGCCGAAATCGTCAGGCTCACAGGAATTTATCACAACCTCATTCGCCACTGGGCCGAGTTATGAGGCCTGCGCACGTGCAAAAAAGGAAAATGGACCATGCATGATCTTTCGCCCTGGACGATGTTTCTGAACGCCGATGTTCTGGTGAAAGCGGTCATGATTGTTCTTGCCGGCGCTTCGGTGGCGACATGGACGATCTTTCTGGTCAAGACCATCGAGATCGGGCGCGACCGCAAGCGCTTGCAGCAGGCGCTGGCCGCCATTGCGCCGGCGCGGTCCTTGCGGGACGCGCAAGCGGCGCTGCAGCCGCAGGCGACGGTCCTGTCGGCCTTTCTCGGCGCCGCCGCCGCCGAACGCGCGTTATCGTCCAAGACCGCGCCCGAGGCGGGCGTCAAGGAGCGCGCATCCTCGTCCTTTTCCGAAATCGCCAGGGCGGAAGCCAGCTCCGTGCGGCACGGCATGGGAATCCTCGCGACGATCGGCGCGATCTCGCCCTTCGTCGGCCTGTTCGGCACCGTCTGGGGCATCATGAACAGCTTTATCGGGATCTCGAAATCCCAAACCACCAATCTTGCCGTCGTCGCGCCCGGCATCGCGGAAGCCTTGCTGGCGACGGCGACCGGACTTGTCGCGGCCATTCCCGCCGTGATCATTTACAATCATTTTTCGCGTCAGACCAAAAGCTATCTCGAACTCGTCAACCAGGCCTCCGGCTCCGCCGGTCGGCTGTTGTCGCGAGATCTCGACGTTTTTCCCGGCCGTCCGGCGGCGCAGGCGGAGGCTTGATCGATGGGCGTTTCACTTGGCGGCGCAGAGGCCGATGACGACGACTTCGCGGAATCGCACGAGATCAACGTGACGCCCTTTATCGACGTCATCCTCGTGCTGCTGATCATCTTCATGGTGGCGGCGCCCCTCTCGACGGTCGACCTGCCGGTCGACCTGCCGACCTCCTCGGCCGCGCCCCAGAAGAAGCCGGAAAAGCCGACCTATGTCAGCATTAAAAGCGACCTCGCCATCGCCATCGGCGAAACGCTCGTCAAGCGCGTCGATCTGGTGCGCGATCTCGACGCATCGATGCCGGAAGGCAAGGATCGCCGCATCCTGCTGCGCGCCGACCGCGCCGTGCCCTATGGCGAAATGATGGATGTTCTCGAGATCCTGCGGGCCGGCGGCTACGCCAAGGTCGCGCTCGTCGCGCTGGAAAGCAATCCGAGCGCCGGCGCGCCGGCAGCCAAAGTGGAGCGGACGCCATGATGCAATCATCGGATCTTATGGCGCATCGCGCGCCGGGAAAGCGGCCGCGGTCCATCTGGGTCGCTGGAGCGCTCGGCGCCATCGGCATTCATTTGGGCTGCGTCGCGCTGGCGGGCGCGCGATTCACGTCGACGGAGCTCGACGATGATCTGGGCGCGCCGGTGATCGAAGTCGGCGTCGAACTCGAATCGCCGCATCGCGAGCAGACGGATCTGGCGCCGGGACCGGAGGCGGACGCCTCCGCCGCCTCGGCCGCCGTGACCGAACAGCTGCAAAAGGTCGAGCACAGCGCGCTTCCCAAGGCGGAGCCGACGGAAACCGACGATCCCGATCGTCAGGTCGCGCGGGAGGAAGCGGTCAAGCCGGAGGAAAAAAAACCGGATATGGCCAAAACGCCCGCCAAGGCGTCCAACGAGTCCGTCGCGTCGGAGGTCATGGCGCCGCCGGCGATGGAGGCCGCGCGCGAGTCGCTGCAGGCCAAAGCGCCGGCGCAGGGTTCGGGCGCCAGCGCCCAGAATGTGCGGACGACCTGGCAGAAACAATTGGTGGCGCATCTCAACCGCAACAAGCGTTATCCAGCCGACGCGGCGCATCGCAACGTCGAGATCGTGCTGAATTTCACGCTTGACCGCCTGGGCAATGTCCTCTCGGCGACCATCAAAAAAACTTCGGGCGAACCGTCCTTTGACGGGGCGGCACTCGAAATGATGCGGCGGGCGAACCCCGTGCCGAAACCGCCGCCACTGATCGCCGACGAAGGTTTGAACTTCACCTTGCCCGTGGTTTTCCGCGACAAGACGCGAGGCTGAGTGAGACGGAAGAGCGACCCGTCAAGCGGAGCCCCCGCAAGCATTGATTTGGCGGACCAACTCCTGTTTTTGACGACTCCCGCATTGTCGCCGGTCGCCACTGCGGCGCCGCACAACGGCACGACGATCGGCATCCTGATCAACGCCTTTCGGAGAACGATGCGCGCAGCGCAGCCCTATTGCGGCAGGCGATGCGCGATGTCGCGCTGGGTGTTCGACCTCGATCGAGTCAATTCAGGGTTTCGTCGTCGCAGAGGCGCACAATCAGATCGATCCCGCCGATGCGATAGCCGGGCGGCGCCGCGATTTTCAAATCGCGCGTGAGGACTTCGGGAATGTCCGTGAGTCGCTGACGGCGCTCATCGAAATAATGGCAATGCGAACCGGTGTTGGTGTCGTACCAAACCGTAGAGCCGAGCACCGCGATCTCGCGCAGCAGTTCGGCGGCGACAAACTGCTTGAGCGTGTAACGGTGGCGAGCGATAGCCCCATATCCAGCGCCAGCGCCTCACGGTGAAGCTGTTCCGCCGTCACGTGACGGTCGCCCGCGACACAAAGCAGACCGGCGAGGCTGATGCGTTGACGACTGGGCCGCAGTCGCGCGCCAAGCAACCGCTGCCGGATCATGCGCGCCAGTGGCCCGCCACGCCAGTCGAAAGCGATCCGCGCCCGCGATTGTTCTCCGCCGAATGTCTCCATGAATCGTATCCAGTAAGGGAGTGTGCTGCAGAGAAAAGGTAGCGGGGGCGCCGCAGGATCCGAAGCGCTTTGAAATTTCGTCTTAACGACCGCGATCCTTGTCGGGTCGACGCATTCTGCTCGCGCGGACGCCCCCTATGACTGGCGAACCGGCGTCCCCTCCGATACGTCGCTGGCGATGGGGGCGCTGCAAGATTTCTCGGCGCTGAACCGTTCGCGGGCCGGGCTGGCGGAGGAGGGCGTCTATTTCCAGATCATCTACACTGCCGATTCCATGGCCAACCTCGCGGGCGGCATTCGTCCCGGCGTGGATTATTCGGGTCGCCTCGACTCGATTTTCGACATCTATTTCGGCCGGATGTTTGGCAAGGATGCGGCGCAGGGCCTGCTCGCCGACGACCGCGCGCATATCGACATCCTGACCATCCAGGGTGCAGGCATAACTGGTAATTACGTCGGTTCTCTCGCCTCGATTTCAGGCATTGAGGCCTCGCCCACCGTGCGCCTGTTCGAAGCCTGGTGGGAACATGTTTTCGGACCCTGGTCCCTGCGGTTTGGGCAGATGGGCATCGACAGCGAGTTCTTCGGCAGCGTCGTCGCCGGACAGTTCAGCGACAATACGTTCAGCTGGCCGGTGGTAATGTCGGCCGACCTGCCTGACGGGGGCGCCGCCTCGACGCTCTCCACTCCCGCCGTACGTCTGAAATATGTTGATCCTGGCCAGACCTTCGAATGGCAGGCGGCGGCCTTCAACGGCGACCCGACACAGCCGGGTCCAGGGCAGGCGCAGCGCCGCAACCCGCATGGTCTCGATTTTCGCTTGCGCGACGGGGCGTTTCTCGTCACCGATCTGAAGATCAATGCGCCGTTTCTTCCTGGCGCCTCGCTAAAATTGGGCGGCTGGGGCCACACCGGCCGCTTCAACGATTTCCGTTACAACGCGACCGGTGGGCGTCTCGCCGTGGACGGTGGCGCCCCGAAGGTCCATTGCGGCGATTATGGGTTTTATGGCGTTGTCGATGCGCCTGTTCCGGGCGTCAATAACCTTTTTTTTCTCCGAGCGTTGGTCGCACTGGGGCGGGTCAATCTCGTCAGCGAGCAGATCGACGCTGGCTGGTGCGCAAGGGCGTATTCGCGGACAAGGCGACTGACGCGCTCGGGTTCGCTGTTTCCTACGCGCGCATCTCGGATGCGGCGCGCGGCTTCGACGACGACGCGATTGCCGCCGGGACGGGCTTGGTTCGCCGCGATTTCGAGACCGTGCTCGATGCCAATTATGCCGTCCAGATCGTCGCCGGCTGCACCCTCCAGCCCAATGTCCAATATGTCGTACATCCGGGCGGCGGCGCCGATCCAAGCGGCTTGCGCCGGCTCGCCGACGCACCTATCCTGACCTTCCGCTCACAGTAGAAATTCTTACAGCCCTGCAGAGAAAAATGAATCCGCTCGCCTATACAGTAGCGCCGGTCGCCGCCGCCATCGTAGGCGGAGCCATTGCCGCCATTCGGCAACCGTCCGATCAAACCCGCAGCATCGTGCAACATCTTGCCGCCGGGGTCGTTTTCTCAGCCGCTGCGGTCGAAATCCTGCCCGACGTCATTCACGCCAACGCGCCTGTTGCAACTGCCATC
Source organism: Rhodoblastus sp. (assembly GCF_019449565.1). GTDB lineage: Bacteria > Pseudomonadota > Alphaproteobacteria > Rhizobiales > Beijerinckiaceae > Rhodoblastus. The sequence continues at coordinate 19,655 of NZ_JAGRPM010000066.1, forward strand.
GGTTCCTGTCTCGGCGTCGTTGTCATGCTTGGCCTGCAATTTGCTGAGCGCAGGGGCTCTGGCATACTCGCTTTGACCGTCGTCTCAGGCTTGGACGTATTCATAGACGGTTTGGTTCTTGGTCTCAGCTTCTTGCAGAACGCCCGTCAGGGTTTGCTCCTCGCTATCGCCTTGACGCTTGAGCTGGGATTCCTCGGTCTGGCTGTGGCTTCCGGATTGCGCCAGCAATCGCCGCGCAAGATCATCGGGCTGACGACCCTGATCGCGCTCGCACTCCCACTGGGCGCGGCCGCGGGATTGGCCGCCGCCGATCTGCCGAAGCCGGTTTTGGGCGGTTTCTATGCCTTTGGTCTCGTCGCCCTGCTTTATCTGGTCACCGAGGAGTTGTTGACCGAAGCTCATGAAGTCGAAGACAGTCCGGCGATGCCGATCGCGTTCTTCACCGGATTTCTCGGACTCATCTATCTCGAAGAATTGCTCTGATCTTCCCATCTTCCGGGAGGAGACAGCCACCCTTCAATATTGCCAGTGCAGCCTGCCGGCGAACAGATGCGCCGGCCCCCTGTCCGGATTATAGGCGGGGTTGGCGATGAGCTGATAATCGAAGCCCAGCTTGGTCGAGGCGGTTAGCGCGTAGTTGTAATAGGCTTCCACGATTCTCTCGGTGGCGTAGCGCGGCAATTTCCCGTCGCCAATCACGATCCCAGCGCCGCCGGCCGCGAAATAGGCCGTGTGAACGTTGTCGATGCCGTTGATGATCCCCGCTAGGCCCACGGTATCGGCAGGTCGGCCCCAATCCTTTCCGGACAGCGACACGCCAGCCTGCACTGTGCTATCAATGTCGGTGAAGTCCCATGGCTCGACGCGGCCGTCGGCCCAGCCGGCGCGGGCGAACACGCCAAGCGTTTCCGAAAGCTGCTGCTCCAGATTGACGCTCACGCCGGGACGGCTCCGAAAGTTCCGGTCCAGCGCCAAGGCCAGGCTGGCGTCAGCGCCGGCGTTTGCCGCGTCCACCGCGGTCCTGAACCACCCCGCGCGGCCACGGCTCAAAAACCCCGTGACCTTGAACTTGCCCGGCTGTCCCGCGAATTCATGCCGCTCTTCGATTTCACCAACCATCTGGAATTGATTGAAGTTGGGATCGAGACCATAGGCGCCTTCATTGTTCGCTCCGCCGGCCGGAACGGCGGACAGATCGAACACGCCCCCGCGTAAAGTCCAGCGGCCCTGATACCATTCCGCCGCCGCGCCGTAGGTGAAGCCCCAGGGGTCGCCGGCATAGTCGAACGTTCCCGCGTTGATGTTCGCCCAGTTGAGGAAATCGTTCTTGGGACTGTTCGCATATTTGTTGGTGTCGAACAGATCGACAATGCCAAACCGTCCGACGGTCAGCACCAGACGGTTTGCGGTTTGCGTCCCCGCAAATTGATTCAGGTCCGCGTCGACCTTTTGGGACTCGCCTCCGAGGTCAACGGTCTGACGCACGAAATTGCGCTGCACCCGCGCATAGGGCCACGCGCTGCCGGCTTTATAGGCCTCGCCACTCGGCAGCCCGGCCACGCCGCGCGCGTCGCCGACGCCGAAACCCTGGTCGATCTCGGGATTGATCCACAGTTCCGCGCCGTTCCACAACCGCATGCCGGCATAAAGCGTCACGTCGAAGGTTTCTCGGCCCATGCCGCTGCCCGGCAGGCTGTGGTGGCCCTGATATGGCGAGCGCATCGCCGGGTATGCCTGTTCGACCAAGGTGGACTGGGCGTGGAAGTTGAAACGGTCGTCGCCAGCACCGGCGCTTTCCGAGCCGTCCAGACCGCCGAAGTGATAGTTCACGCCCGCGCGGATTTGATGCAGGGCAAGATCCGATCGGAACGTCTGCGCACCGCCTGCAAAATTCACGGACCTCCCACTGTACCCGGTGTACAGATATTCAAGCTCCGCCGTCCAATTCGGCGCAATGGGCGTTTCAAAACCCGCGCCGACCGCCCAGCCGATCCGCGTCAGGAGCGGAGAGTCCGCGGCGCCAGTGCTGTTTTGGGTCAACATCAGCTGGTCGCGCGTCCAGGCCAGACCGCCGGTTGCATAAAATAGCCAATCCCCCGGCGCGTAGCCGATTCGGCCGCGCAGCGTCCCATTGTAGAGAACCGACTCTTGATAAGTCCGGGAGCCGAACGGCGCGAGGTCGAATGTCGAAGCGCCACTGACGCTGACGCCGGCGAGGTTGACGAAACTGGGAAACGACCCGTCCACCTCCGCCCCCAGCAAGACGCGATTGGACAGAAGGTAGTTGTATCCCGCCCGGACCCCGGCAACGTAGCTTCCGGACTCGTCGAAGGCGCCGATGGGTTGCGCCAGGTCGATGGAGCCAGTCGTGCCAGCGGTCGAGAAACGAGAGTGACCCCAGGCGTAACCGAGGTGTCCGCCAACATAAAATCCGCTCCAGGGCTCAACCGCCGTGACTGGCGGCAAAGGAGCGTTCTTCAGGCTCGGGAGATCAGCGGCGATCGCCACAGCGCCGGCGCAGCCCGCCGCAAGCGTCGCCAGACAGACCGACGCGCGCCTCTTGAGTCCCATGATTCTTCCGTCCGAGTTCTGTTGCATCGCTCCTGTCAAGACGTCAGGCCGTCTCCGCCCTACGCTGATTATGGCTTGCATACTTGAGCCACACTTACGCATCCAGCGACCGCGCACAAACCAAAATGCGCATTCTAGAAAGATTCCAACTGAGCAATTTGCCTGTGAGCAGCGCATTTGCGACACTCACAGGAAGTTGGCGGGACTCACGCGGTTCCGTGCGATCCCGTGGAGTTGGGGCGCTCAGATCGAGTTGCGACACGCGCCGCGCAGTCGAGCCAAATCCTGGGCAGAATCAGTTTCCTGGTTCGCGGAGGCCTTCAGCTTTTCAACGCGATCCATATCAGCGTCGATTTGGGCGCCTATGAGCGACGTGAGCCATTTCTTGGCCTCGATTACGCTTGAAGCCGAGAATGGTTGGCCAGGAAGTATACGTTTCCTCAAGATTGTTTCGACCATTGCGTAGGCGCCGCGTTCATTTTCAGCATGGAGGCGCGCATGCCGCGTTGCGGCACTGACCAAGCAGTCCTGATCACGGACCTCGCGCGCCACGTGTATGTTTCGGTCGATAATCTGAACGCGAATGCGCATCTTTGCCGCCAAGCCGCAGTAAAGTCCGGGCGATACCTCATTTACATCGACGCTTATGTCGGCCTGGTAAAGAACCTTTGACGTATATACGGCCATCAGGGGGCGGTGGGCCTCGCGTTTGGCTGCGCGCGCAAGCGAGTCGAGTTCCGGCAGCGTGGTGTCGAACAGCACGCGTTCGTCATCGATCTGATAGTCGATGGCAAGCGGTTCAATTCGCGCTTCGGCGCATTCGGCACGGGCTTGCGTATGAACCGTGGCAGCAACGAGGCAAGCCAGCGCCCATGCTGCGAAGCGCGCGTTTGCGAGAGGCGATTTCATGCCGAACTCCTCTCGGTTACAAGTTCAAGCGCGGCCTTTTTCTTGGCCCGTTCCTCACCGCGAACGTCTTCGCGCTCCTTGCCGCCGAACAGCAGATACAGCGCCGGCAGCACGAGAAGGGTCAGCAAGGTCGCGCTGATCAGGCCACCGATCACCACTATGGCGAGCGGTTTTTGCACTTCGGCGCCGGTCCCCGTCGCCAGCGCCATGGGCACGAACCCCAGCGCCGCGACCAGAGCGGTCATCACCACTGGACGCAACCGCGTGAGCGCGCCCTGGCGGAGCGCTTCCGGAAGTGACATGCCCTCCGCCTGCAACTGCTTCACATAGGTGAGCAGCACGAGGCCGTTGAGGACGGCGATGCCGGACAAGGCGATGAAGCCGACCGCGGCCGAGACCGAAAAGGGCAGGCCCGCGCTCCACAGCGCCGCGATGCCGCCGGTCATCGCGAGGGGAACGGCGCTGAACACCAGCAGCGCGTCGCGCACTCGTCCCAGGGCGGCGAACAGCAGGAACAGGATCATCGCGAAACAGGCGGGCGTGACCACCATCAGGCGGGACTTTGCCGCGAGCAGGTTTTCGTATTGCCCGCCCCATTGCAGCCAGTAGCCCGGCGGAACGGGGACCTCGGCCCGCGTGCGCTGCTGGATTTCGCTTACGACCGACGCCACGTCTCGCCCGCGCACATTGGCGGTGACGACCACGCGCCGCTTGCCGTTCTCGCGCGAGATCTGGTTTGGCCCGTCGCGCTCCTCGAAACGAGCGATCTGCTTCATCAGTACGACCGGGCTGTTCGGTCCCGCGCCGGGCAGCGGCACGGGAAGATTCTTGAGCGCGTCGATGTCCGAGCGCAGGTTTTCTCCGAGCCGGATCGTCAGGGCGAAACGGCGGTCGCCCTCGAAGACATAACCGGCTTCGCGACCGCCGACAGCGGCGCCGATGACGTCCTGCACCGCCGCGACGTTCAGGCCGAACCGCGCCGCCGCTTCCTTGTCGACCGAAATCTCAAGGAAGGGCAGACCGTTGATCTGCTCGACCTTCACGTCCTGCGCGCCGTTGGTCGCGCGCACGACGCCCGCGATCTGGTTGGCGACGCGGAGCATCGGCTCGAATTCGTCGCCGAACACTTTTATCGCGACATCGCCGCGCACGCCGGCCAGGAGTTCGTTGAAACGCATCTGGATCGGCTGCGAGAATTCGTAGACGTTGCCGGGCAGCGCCCCCGCGGCCTCGGCCATCCGTCCTTGCAGCGCCTCCTTGCTCTCCTGCGGATCGGGCCATTCTGCCTGGGGCTTGAGGATGATGAACGTATCGGAGCTGTTGACGGGCATGGGGTCGGAGGCGACCTCCGCCGTGCCGGTCTTGGAAAAGACCAACTTGACCTCGGGAAAGGCGGCGATGGCCTTTTCGACCTGCGACTGCATGGCCTGCGATTGGCTGAGCGAGGCGCTGGGAATGCGCAAGGCGTTCATCGCAATGTTCTTCTCGTCCAGCGTCGGGATGAATTCCTGGCCGAGGTGGCCGAACAGCAGCAGCGCCAGCAAAAACAAAACCGCCGCGCCGGTCGTCATCCTGAGCGGCGCTCTCATGGCGAAGGCGAGCGAGGGCCGGTAAATCCGCCGCAGCGCGCGGACGATGCGATTGTCCTCCTCGGTTTCAGGCGCGGGAACGGCGATGGCGATCAACGCTGGAACCAGCGTCAGCGAAAGCACGAAGGCCGCCACCAGCGCTATGATCACCGTGAGCGCCATTGGTTGGAACATCTTGCCTTCAACACCCGTAAAGGTGAGCAGCGGCACGTAGACCAGGATGATGATCGCCTGGCCATACAAGGACGGGCGGATCATTTCCTGCGATGCGCCGATCACCACACCCATGCGCTCGGGCTGACGCAGGGCGCGCCCCAGCGCGTGACGGCGTTCGGCGAGACGGCGCAAGGCGTTCTCCGTGACGATCACCGCGCCATCGACGATCAGGCCAAAATCGAGCGCGCCGAGGCTCATCAGATTGGCGCTGACCTTGGTCTCGACCATGCCGGTGAAGGTCATGAGCATGGCGAAGGGAATGACCAGCGCGCTGATCAGCGCCGCGCGCAAATTGCCGAGCAACAGGAACAGCACGGCGATGACTAGCAGCGCGCCCTCGGCGAGATTTTTGGCCACGGTCTGCACGGTGGCATCGACGAGTTGCATGCGGTTGAGCACCGGCGTTAGCATGACGTCCGGCGGCATGTTGCGCGCGATCTCGCCGATCTTGGCGTCGACGGCCGCGGCGGCGGTGCGGCTGTTGCCGCCGATCAGCATCAGTGCGGTGCCGACGACCACTTCGCGGCCGTTGGCGCTGGCGCTGCCTGTGCGCAGATCGGCCCCGACCGACACCTGGGCGACGTTCTTGACCCGGATGGGAACACCGCCGCGCGATGCGATCACCACGTTCTCGATATCCGCGAGCGTTTCGAGCCGCCCGATCGCGCGCACGACATAGGCTTCGCCGTTTCGCTCTATATAGCCCGCGCCGCGATTGGCATTATTGGCCTCGAGCGCGGCGGCGAGATCGGCGAAGGAAACGCCGGCGGCGATGAGCCGGTTGGGCTCAGGCTGCACCTGATAAAGCTTTTCAAAGCCGCCAATCGAATCCACGCCTGCTATGCCAGGGACCATCTTGACCTGCGGGCGCACGATCCAGTTCTGCACCGTGCGGAGATAGGCGGCCTGTTCGATGTCCGTGCGCAGGCGCTGGCCTTCCGGCGTCAGATAGGAGCCGTCCTTTTGCCAGCCGGTCGGCGGATCGGCTTCGATCGTCTCCGGCCTCGGCTTGTAGGACAGCGTCCACATGTAGATTTCGCCAAGGCCGGTCGAGATCGGCCCCATGCGCGGTTCGACGCCGCTGGGCAGCGCCGCCTTGGCCTCGCGCAGCCTTTCGTTGACCTGCTGGCGCGCGAAATAGATGTCTGTCTTCTCGGAAAAGACCGCCGTCACCTGCGAGAAACCGTTGCGCGACAGCGAGCGGGTGTATTCGAGACCGGTCACGCCCGCCAAGGCGGTCTCCACCTGGAACGTGACCTGTTTCTCGACGTCCTGAGGCGAGAGCCAGGGCGCAACCGTGTTAATTTGCACCTGGTTGTTGGTGACGTCAGGGACGGCGTCGATCGGCAGCTTCTGCAAGGCGAACACGCCGAAAGCCGCCGCCATCAGGCTGAGGAAGACAACGACCCAGCGTTGATGCACGGAGAATTCAAGGATGCGCGAGATCATGGTCGCCTCAATCGTCGTGGGCGGCTTCGGCTTTGCCGAGTTCCGCCTTGAGAATAAAGGAATTGGCCGCGGCGATGGTCTCGCCCGACGTCAGCCCCTCAGTGATTTCGACAAATTGTGCGTCCGAGCGGCCCAGCGCGACGTTGCGCGCGACGAACCCTTTGTCATTGCGCACGAACAGGCTGGTCTTGCCCTCGATGGTCTGGAGCGCAGTCTTTGGCGCCCGCAGCGCCACACGCGTCTCCTGCACGGTGATGGTCGCGGTGACGAAGCCGCCCGGCCGCAGCACAAGCTCGGGATTGGCGACGGCGGCCAGCACCCGCGCCGTGCGAGTCTCGGGGTTCAGCACCGGCCCGATGAAGATGATCTGACCGGAGAAAGTTTCATCATTGGGCGCGCGCAGGGTCAGCGTCTGGCCTTCGCGGATCGCGTTCAATTCGCTAGCGGGGATGGACAGATCAATCCAGACGCGGCTGAGGTCGGCGATGGCGTAGAGTTCGGATGGGTCGTTGTTGCCGCCGACAGCGGCGCCGACATCGACCTTGCGTTCGATCACCCGTCCGGCGATCGGCGCACGTACCGGGTAAAGGCCGAGGTTGGCCGAGTTATCGTTGGACCGAAGGGCTTCGATTTCGCTGTCGCTGACGCCGAGCGCGCGCAGTTTTTGGCGGGCGAGATTTACGCGCAATTGCGCTGTGACCGCCGTCGTCTTTGCCTGGAGATAGACCTGTTCGGCGCTGATGCGCTTGGCCCAGAGTTTTTCGGCGCGCTCGAACAGGGTCTTCTGCAAGTCGTAATTAACCAGCGACGCCTGCCATTCGCTCTTGGCGTCCGCGACTTCGCGGCTGTCGAGCATGGCGACGATTTCGCCGCTGGCGACTTTCTCGCCGAGCCGCTTGCGCAATTCGGCCACGGTGCCGATGACCTTTGCCGGCACGCGGGCGACGTGATCCTGATCAACGATGATGACGCCGGGCGCCGTTAGTTGCTCCGCAATGACGCCGGGTTCGACCAGCGTCAAGACGACGCCGGCCTTGTCGATCTGCGCGGAGGCCAGAGAAATTTCGCCATGAGCAGGGCGTTCCTCATGAGTTTCCGGTGCTTCTCCTGGTTTGGCGAGGGAAATGGCAGGCGACAGGGATATAGCCAGCGCCATCAAGGCAGGCCGCAGTAAAAAGCTGAGCATTCATCGTCTCCGATCATTCAGTCGGCCGCGAACCGGGAACGCGGCTGCGCCGCGGTTCATGCATTGGTCATAGTTTATGCGGCAATGGGTAATTTCATCCGGCCGCCGGGTCGGGGGGGCGGCATCCTGCAAACAGATCCTTTTTCTATTTTCGCAGCTCTGAACATGAGCCGCACGGCTCGGGTGGTCACAGTCGTTGAACAGCGAAATTCGCTGCGCGGCGCCCGCTTCGGAGGCGACGACGAAGGCCAGAACGACTGACAAGGCTAGGATAGTGCGGCACATGATTAACTCCCGATACGCCTCTCCATGCGCAAGATTGCGCGGCGGCGCTCGCGCCTGAGGCGCTTGAGATTATTTTCCAGAGAAGATGCAAACCCAGCTGCGACCGCAGCCGAGCCCGTTGACAACTTCAGCGCGAGACTGGCCCGTTGGCGCCGAGGCTCATGCATTGGTCATAACTGATGCGGCAATGGGTGAGCCCATGCGGTGGTCCCTTGGACGAGGGGCCGAATTGCTGCGAACAGGCCCATCTGGTGTTCTCGCAGCCTTGGACGTGGTCTGAGCGGGTGGGATGGCCGCAATCGTCGGGTAGCGAAAAACGTGCGGCTCTCGCCTCAGAAGCGAGGACGAAGGTCAGAACGGCGAATAGGGCAAGGAAAGAGCGACTCATGATCATTTACTCCAACGCCGCGCGATGCGCGTGTGCTCGCAGCGACGTTCGCGCCAAGGGCGCTTGAGGATTGAAGGAAGAGGAGATGCGGCGCGTTACGCAGCGCGCAGGTTCAGGCCGTGAGCCGAGGCGGCCTGAACAGCGAATCCGGGCGCAGACCCGAAAGCAAACCCTGCTGTGGTGTGAACAGAGGTTCGGAAAAAATCGTCGGTGGAGGCGTGAAACCGTCACCGTGACGCCAAAGGGCAATCGAGCAGCAGCCGCAGCCGGAAAAACAGCAGCCGCAGCCTGTCTCGTTGCTCGCGACGCTATCCGGCAGCGACGCCGAGGGCGTGGAGAGCTTTATCGGGTTGGAGACGGAAGCCGCAGCGATTTCTGCGCTGGGCTTCACCGTGTCTGTCCAGGCGAGGCGCAGTTCTGCTTGCCCATGATCGTGGCGCGACTTGCCATAGACGTGCCCAAACGCCGCAAGCGCGACCAGAAGGATCGCGAGCGCAACACGGGCAAATGGGAATAAGGAGCCGCGAATCATTGAGCTATTTTTACACCTAAATATGAACTTACATTTATCACGAAAGAATGCGCCGGAATATAGGCGAGCCTCGATCATCGACGCTCAATCCTCCCGCCCTTCGCTCGAAGCAAGAGCTGCGCTCATGTCGCCGCTCTACCAAAGCGCGGCAGTCGCAGAGCGTTTGTCATCGCCACGAGCCGGTCGGAGCTAGTCGTTCCAGTGGTTAGGGAGCGAGTCAAAACGCTGCGCTGCTCGACGATCTCGGTTTACGCCTGACCTTCCTTCTGCGCGAGCGCCTCAAGAATGCGGCAGTCAGCGACTGTGTCGTTGCGGCATTGTCCAATGATTGTCTCCAGCTCCTGCTGCATCGCTGTCAGGTCGGCCAGCTTCCGCTTCACCTCCGCCAAATGTTCGCGGGCAATCACAGCTACCGCTTTGCACGACCGGTTTTTCTGGTTGGCAAGATCGAGCAACGCCCGAATTTGCTCAATGGAAAAGCCCAGGTCACGACCGCGGCGGGTGAAAATGAGGCGCATCAAGTGAGTGGCGCAGTATTCACGGTAATTTCCCGCCGTCCGGGGCGGTGCGGGCAAAAGGCCAATGCGCTCGTAATAGCGGATCGTTTCCACTTTCGTAGCCGCCGCTCGAGCCAACTCCCCGATGTTCATGGCGGATCCTTGACCCTGTAGCAACTACAGAGTTTATAACAAAAGTCGCCCAAAATTGCCGAAAAATATTGGGAGACCAGCGATGCGCAGACTTAAGGTTCTGGCGGCTACGGCTACGATTACGATGCTAATCGGCGGCGGGGCGTCCCTCATGGCGCAACAGCCTCAAGGCCAACCCGGCAATCCATGGAGCCATTGCTGCGGCACGCAGCCTTGGCCGATGGGGCCAGGGGGAATGATGGGGCCGGGAGGGATGATGGGGCCGGGAATGCGGGGCAGCATGCCGCGCCACCACGCCGCCATGATGTCGGGAATCCCCGCGCCCTACGATGCGATGAGCAATCCGCTCTCCAGAACTCGCGAAACTGTCGAACGCGGCGCCCGCATTTATACGGAAAATTGCGCATCCTGCCACGGCGCAACGGGCTTTGGCGACGGACCGGCCGGGCGCGAACTCTCGCCGCGGCCTGGCAATCTTGCATGGCTCTCCGAAATGCCGATGGGACAGTGGGACTCATTCATGTACTGGACCGTCGCAGAAGGCGGAGCCCAGTTCGGGACCGCCATGCCGGCGTTCAAGGACAGTTTGGCAAAAGACGAAATCTGGGCGGTCATCGCCTATGTTCAGGCGCAGTTGCCGCAGAGCGTTAAATAGTGGCGCTGGCAAGTCCGTTGTTATGGCATTGTCCGGCGAAGTCGCGCGGTGAACCGGCGTTTGAACTTCGGAGAAATTGCCTATGACCTATTACATCAACCGCGTCCTGCCCGTCGCGTTCGACGTGGCGATCGCGCGCACCAAGGAAGCCCTGAAAACGGAAGGCTTCGGCGTCCTGACCGAAATCAACGTGCAGGAGACATTGAAGGCGAAGATCGGGGTCGATTTTCCCAAATATGTCATCCTTGGCGCTTGCAACCCGACCCTGGCGCACGAAGCGCTCCAGTTGGAGAACAAAGTCGGCACGATGCTGCCC
>NZ_JAGRPM010000067.1 GCF_019449565.1 Rhodoblastus sp.
ACCGCCAATACGGTCGAGTTGATCCGCGACGGCCGCAAATATAACAACAAGCTGCGCGCCGCTTTCGTCGTCAACCGGCGCATCGCCAATACGGTGATCGGGCGGGATTTCGTCGCAGCGCTGGATGCTTTTCCCGATATGGCGGCCCTGCCGACGCCGCTGATGCAGCGGGTCGCCTATGTCGAAACCGCCGCCGCCGGATTGACGGTGATCGAGGGCGCGCCCCGCAGCGAGGCCAGCCGCGAAATAGGCCAACTGGCCGAACAGGTCATCCTGCGGTCAAGGGAGCTCGCCGCATGATGACGAAAGCCGTTGCCATCCGCGCCCAAAAGGGATGGCGCCAAACGTTTTTTGGCTGCGTTCGCGGCAAGTGCGGGCGAGGTTCGTAGCCTCTCGGTCCGTTCTCCGTCCCTAACCAGACCTTAGGCTTATGACCGCAATCCGCCGCCGATAGCCGTCGTCGTGTCCGTGGCCCCGCGATGCAGTCGGCTCGAAAGAGATCTTCGCCTGCCGAGCGCTCTCGTCCCCACTAAGACACTAGTGCAAATGCGAAACGCTAGTCTGCGATCCAATTAAAGCAATCGTTTCCCGCCCGCCGCAAACGGGGCAGATGACCAACTGGCCAATCGTCCGAATGGTCGTCGCCGGTGGCAAAAAATCGATCGGCAACTGCCAGCTCTCGCCGCAGAAACCGCAAGACGCGCTCAGCTCGCTCTCGCCGCGCTCCATCAATTCCGCAACGGTTAGGGCTAGGGGATCAGAGCCAAGCATCAACGGCCCCGGAGGTATTTCGTTGCGGTATCGATGACCTGGTGCCGAAACCGCTTGCGGATCGCAAAGCGAACCTGGTCCCAATGCTCAGGCGTCCGGTCGGCGTCGATAATCTTGTGAAGGCGCTGCTCAAGGGCCCGGTCCCGCGCGACGTGGTAAGCTGAGCCGCCGTGCTGTTCGATCATTGCTGTCGCATCGCTTTCGACTAGCGCTCGCGCCTGTCTTCTCTTTTCCAGCCACGCAAAAATCATCGGCGCTGATCCAGCAAGTTTTGTTCAATTCGTAATGCACAATTCTCCGGCCTTTCGCCAGTCCTCCCAAATTGCGCTCTGAGCGTCGTCGAGCTCTATTTTGCCTTGGCAAACGAGAGACGACAGACAAACCTCAATGGCGTCCTTTTCCCGGGCCTCGTCGATCGGCTCAAGGGCAAGGTTGCGTCGATCGATGACGGCACCGCCTAGCGCGAGCGGGATTTTGTGATCCAGTTCGTAATGGTTGCGGTGCTCGATGGGTTCGCCGATGGCAGCGAGCATTTCGGCCTTGATCTGCTTCATCGTCGAAACATATGGGCGGACGGTCCGCGTCCAGCCGGCCTGGCAGATCGTTTGACCTATCGTCGTTTGCGTAACATCAGGATTGAGTGGAAGCCCCTCAGCTTTTGTGGCGGGGACGGACAACGTCAAGATGGTCGTGACGCCGAGCGAAAACGCGAAGGATCTGCGAATGACGATTGACAGGGACAAGCTTAAGCTCTGTGATTGTTCGCCGGCCGCCACCTGGGCCGGATTTTGCGGAGAAAATCAATGCTTCGAAAAATCGTATTTGGGACCTTCGCTGCGGCGATCCTTCTCATCGCCGCTCCCGCCGAAGCCCGCTATGATTCGCGGTCCTATAGCGGCTTCGGATCGGGACATTGCAAACGGTCCAGCTGCTTCGCCAAGCATCCTGGCGGGGTCTATCATTACCCCTACCACTATGGCCATCGGCATTGATCATGCGCTTTCCAGTTATTGTTTTTCTCGCCGCCTGCCTCGCCCCCTCCCTCAGCTTCGCTGCCAGCCACGGCAAAAAGCCAAAGATCGATCACAAGGATTTAGTCGACGGCTACGCGCTAGCCATAGCCACAAGCGTCTTCGCTGAAAAAAACTGTCCTGATTTAAAGGCCAATATGGTCGCACTTCTCAACATGCGGATGAACGCGCAGATCCAGGACACCGAAGAGCCATACGTCGATGCGCAGCTCGCCAAACACAAGAGCATGTACACGAATGGCTTGGCGGAAGTTGGTCGGGCGAAATGGTGCGAGGACGCGGACAATCTGTTCGGGGCGAGCGGCGCCGTCGTTCGCGGCCTTGTAATGAGGCGGTAATGCCGTCGCGCAACCGCGCGCTTGAGGGGCTAAGAAAAAGCCCAACGCGCGGCTGGGCTCTCATTTGGGTGTGAGTCTTCTCGGCGTTTGGTGCCCATCAAGATGCTAAAATGTTTTAGTTTCAGCATCTTGATGGGGGTCGGAGAAGTGATCGGACACGCCATTCATTGTCCGGACTCCTTCGCCTTTGTGGAGTCGTTTTCCTTGACCATTTCCTCATAGGATTTGATGGCTTTGCGTATCATGTCGCCGAGCTTCAGCGCTGCGAACGTGGCGAGTTCCGTCGTTTGGTCGTCGATGAAATAGAGGCTAAAGCCGTTCTTGCCGATGTCGGGAAGATTGAACATCTTCCGAGTATCGGCGTTGGCCTTCGCCTTCCAGATATCGTCCAGGTAGTCCTCCAGAATGATAGACATCCACTTCATTTCGTTCAGATCGTTGTCGATCCTGTCGTAATCAATCTTGGCCATTGGCTTCGCCCTCCGCTTCGCCTTCCAGTTCCTTGATGAAATCGTCGAGTTTGCACCACATGTCGCCCAAGAGGCCTGAAATCCCCCTTTGCTGGCTGTGGTCGTTGAAGTCAGCGCCTTGAACGGCGGCGTTGATCGCATCGATCCGGCAATGAATTTCCTTGAGGACGAAAATATTTTGTTCGGTCTTGGTCAGCATTGTTTCAGCCCCGATCACAGTGCGAGAACGTCGGCGACGAGCGACCATGCGAGCTTCTCATGGTCTTCCGCCAGATCGGCGAGATCGTCGCGCTTAAAACCTTTTGGCAGACTGGACCGCAAAAGCTCAGCCTTGGCCCGCAGGCCCTCCCGCGTCGTCGCCGGGAGTGACGCCGCCAAAAGCGTTTGATCCGACTGGCGATCGTTCAAAACTGACAGGAGCGGGCTGTCCTCGTCCTTCCAGCACAAGGCCGCATATTCTTCCTCGGCCGCGATCCCGGCGCGAGCCGCCTCGATCAATTTGGCGTCGGCTTGCTCAGCCCTGGCGGCGGTCGATAGAGCGCCCAGGACGGCGGCCGCAGATCCAGCGGCAAGGAATAGGCGGCGAGAAGGCAAGCCGGTAGCGCTCGCCGAAATGGTGGTTTTCGACATGGGTTGCTCCTTGGCAACAAAAGTGCTATGTACGCAATTAAAGTGCAATATTGCCCTTCCATTGTCAACATAAAAAGTGCAACTTTATCGGATGACGATTTCAGACGCTCAAAGTCGGGCCGCTCGCGCCCTAATCGGATGGTCCCGCGAGGATCTGGCGAACGCGTCGAACGTGTCCCTCCGCACTATCGTTGATTTTGAAAGGGCCGCCCGTGAGCCGCACGCTGCCACACTCGCGGCGCTACGCCTGGCGCTCGAAGCCGCGGGCGTGGTTTTCATCGCAGAGAATGGCGAAGGGCCTGGCGTCAGGCTCAAGCGAAAATAATGTTTCTATAACGGTATAAAAATATGCCGATCACACCACCTATCCGCTTGCGAAAACTCGCCGAGTCCTTCGCGATCGAGGACGGCGCCGGTATTCAGACACTCCCTCTGCGCCACAGCTTAGGCTTCAAGCTCAATCGGCCCGCCAGATCCAACGGAGACGGCGCGTTAACGTTAACTTTCTGTCGCCTCGCCAACCCCTTGAGTTATCATTTCGTGTCAGGCATCCTGACACGATCTAAGAGGAGTAATTCCTGTCCTGGGGTCGGCAAGTGAGAGTATGTAATTCTCACGAACCAAGGACCCTGCGGCGAGACATCCCTAACTTTGGGACATGATGTCCCAAACTTGCCGACATGCTGTTGGTAAGTATTTGCGACAGAATGTCGCAAAAGCATTTGAGACAAAGTGTCTCAAAACCGAGGCCATCTGCCTCGCTGCGAACAGACCGGTTTGTTAGCGTCTTCTAACAAACGCAGGGTTACAGATTGTAAAATCATTTTACAATCGCTCCCATCGCACCGACCTTCATCGAGAATTGTTGCCGCCAGGATCCGCGAATTGAGGCCATCCGCCTCGCCGCGAACGGACTCGTTTTGTTACGTCGATGTAACAAGCTAGTTTTGTGAACGCAGTCACAAAACTACGGATCCAGCTTGGTTGCCGCGAGCGGACTTGTGAGCCCCTCGCAAAACAGTTCTGTAACGCCCCGTTACAGAACCACGGATCCAGCTTAAATCATTTAACAAGCTCCACAGACTTTCATCGAGAATTGTTGTCGACCGCATTCGCGGCCGACGCCACCTACTTGTTGGGAAATCAGTAAGCATTGCATGCGGCATAGACCGCCATATCTAACCAATATATTTTGAATAATTGCATCTATAAAAATATAAATTAGAGCAAAGCGGCCAGCTTGACTATTTTGTTATTAGCGTAATTAACCATATAGGTTATTCTATATTATTTATTTATTGACATATGCTCTTGTTTGTGCCATTATTACACGATAAACTGCATATTAGTGAGGGTAGCGCGATGCGTACTGTTGCTTATTCGAATGGCTCTGCTGCTGCACACCAATCGCTGCATGCGCTTCCATGCGGGCAGTCGCCCTTGAAAAACCCGTCAGTGTGTATTAATACACATAGGCGTTGGACGGGCCGGGAAGTGATCGCTGTCCTTCGCAAGGCTGGCTGGCGCGAGGTCCGGCAGAAAGGAAGTCACGTGCAGTTCAAGCACGCGACGAACCCGGGCCGCGTCACTGTCCCGCGCCATAACGGGGACTTGCCGATTGGTACTCTCAAGAGCATCGAGAAGCAGGCCAAGATCGAACTGAGGTGACCCTATGCGCGAATACATCGCGCTGATTCATAAAGACGCCGACAGCGATTTCGGCGTGTCTTTCCCGGATTTTCCGGGATGCGTCACCGTCGGCGCAAACCTCGATGAGGCTCGCCGCATGGCGGAAGAGGCTCTAGCCCTTCATATTGAAGGCTTGGCCGAGGATGGCGATCCCATTCCCGAACCTTCCTCGCTTGAGGCCATCATGGCTGAAGCGGAGAACCGTAAGGCTGTCGCATTCCTGGTTTCTGTCTCAGGCCACGCAGCTAAAACAGTGCGCATCAACATTACGATGCCTGAAGATCTCCTCGAGGCCATCGACACTTTTGCGACAGCGAATGGCTTTACCCGTTCCGGCTTTTTGGCGATGGCGGCAAAAAAGGCGATGGCAGCGTAATTTGCCCGGGCGAGATCCAACAGCCGCCGGATTTCAGCATGTGGACG
This sequence comes from Rhodoblastus sp., assembly GCF_019449565.1. Classification (GTDB taxonomy): domain Bacteria; phylum Pseudomonadota; class Alphaproteobacteria; order Rhizobiales; family Beijerinckiaceae; genus Rhodoblastus. The sequence goes on from NZ_JAGRPM010000067.1 coordinate 5,353, forward strand.
ATGCCGCTTTAGCCGCCCACTCGTCGCCCATAGGGGAATTCCCGCGGGAATTCCCTGGCGGCGTACGGCGACTTAACTCCGCCGACGCGTCGACGCTGACGACGCCGCGGCTTAATCAGCCGACACGCTCAAACGCACATAGGCGAGACACAGAAACGGCCGCCCGTACATCCGGGGCGGCCGTGAGAGCTTGCCCGCCTTGACCCTCTACCGCGCCGAGGCGGAGGGGAGCAGGGAGGCGGGCTTCTCGTTATTGGGCTGCTCTCATCGCCCTCCGAAAGGGACGCTCCCCTCCATAGGGTTACGCGCCGGCGTTGCGGTAGGCGCCGCGCCAGTCGACGCCGCCGAAGCCGAAGTCTTCCGCGACTTTCAGGCTCAGGCCATCCATTCGGAAAGGCTGATCGATAGCGAAGCGCGGACCCTCGAAGCCGGAGACATAACCCCAGACGAAGGCTGGCGCGACCGCAGGATCGGCGAACAGATACCAGGCGTTGTCGGTGATATAGGCGTCGATCTCCGGACGAAGGCTCGTCATGCCGCCGCCGTTGAACGGGTTGATGTTGCTGATCTGGGTCGCCAGCAGCGAGGTCGAAAGCAGCGTTTCGATTTCGGTCTGCTTGGCGGGACCGGCGACAATGATCGACGGATTGACGTTGAGCGGAATGCCGTCGAGCGATTTCTGCTGACGCATCGCCAGACGGCCGGCGCTGATCGACGCGACGGTGACGGCGGCGGCCGTGCCGGCGAGGTTGGCGTGACCGCCGGCGGTGGTCACAACCGTATTGTTCCAGAGGTTGCCGCCGTCCGAAAGCGCCGGGCCGCCCTTGGTGTTCGACAGGATCACGCCCCAGGCGATGGAGTTCTCGAAATCCGCGACGCGACGGCCGGCCATGCCAGTCAGATCCGCGAAGGCCGAAAGGTCGTCATTGACGAACATCTGGCGCGACAGGCCGACGATCTTGCCGTAAGTCAGCGCATAGACCTGCTCGCGGTTTTCCGAGATCGAGCCGTTGCGGAACTCGCCGCCTTCGGAAAGCTGCTCCAGCACGGGGAAATCGCCGACGCGGAGGAAGTTGTGCGCCTTGAAGTCGTTGAAGGTCTTCTTGGCCGAGAAGCTGCGATAGGACGGCTGCTGGTATTGATATTGCGCCAGCAGGAACTTATTGGCGGCGGCCGAGAGCAGCAGCGGGTAATCGGACGAGCCGAGCATCGAGCGCTGCATCAGCTCATCATAGAGGCGAACGCGTGACATGCGGTGCGCATTGGGCACGCCAGCCAGCTCCGCGCCCATCTCCAACAGGCCCATATTGGCGAATTCGCGCGAGCGCTGCTCATTGGCGATCTTAGGCGTCCCGTTCTTGCCGTTCGGCACGTAACCGAGCGCGCGCATCACGAGGCCGTCAACCATGGCCTCGCGCAATTGGGGCGACGATCTGCCAGGCGAATAAGTCATAGTCATTGGTGCGATTCCTTCGTGCGAGTCAGCAATTCACCCTTGGAGCGCGGGGCGTATACGGGCGGCTCCGATCCCAAAAAGCCCGGCAGAGTCAAAGTTGCGTCGAGCCGCAACGGCGCCCACCCGCCCTGATCGCGGCGCACACTTGTCTCGGCGTCATCGATAGGCGGGAGGTGCGGGTACTTGTGCGCCAGAGCGAGGGCTGCGGCGTCCGCCCTTGCGACCGCAGTCAGGACGTCGACGATCTGCTCGGCAAGGACCGGATATTTCTGGAGCGCAGCGCAGGCCACGTCTTTCAGTTTTTCGGCCTCGGCGCGTTCCTGTTCCATTTCCATGGTGCGCTCGGCGGCTTCGATCTCCGCCAGGCGGGCGGTCAGTTCATCCCGCAAAGCCACGGCGCGATCACGCGACCGCGTCTCGGCGCTCACCAGCGCATCGTGCCTTTCGAGGGCGGCGTCCGTCTCATAGAGCAGCACCTGCGAACGCGCGTTCGCTAGACGTTCGATCTCAGCATCGGCGCGCGCGATCTCCGCCAGGGCGGCGGCGACGGCGGAATCAACATCCGACCGTCGATCCGGCGAAGCGGCGCGCGATAGTGATTTGCGGAACAGGTCAAGTTTGAAAGTCATTTTTTCCTCCGTCACAGCGTGCGGGCTGCGCTGCGTGGTTCAGGTGCGGTTCTTGGTGGTGGGGCGCGGCTCGACCGGCGGGAGGCTGTTCAAATAGGCCTCGTAGTCGTCGGCCATGACGACGGTCTTGTTGCCGGCCTTGCGGGCGGGCAGACGGCCGGCGCGGATTTCGGTGAAGATTTTCGAGCGGCCGAGCGGCCCGAGCGCGACAAGCTCGCTGATCAAGTAGGCGGGTTTATTCATTGTGAGCGCCTCGCGTCCAAATTGTCTGATTTGGATCATAGCGCAAATCTAGAAAATTACAATATTATCAATGAGTTAACGCCATATAGTGCAAGTAAACGCCATATAATCCCAGCTAATTCCATCTATCGTCAGGACTTGTTTCTATGATTTGATTTTTCCAATATTTATTTTCCTATCGCCTGCCACTTGAGCGCGAGGGCCGCGCTGTAACGATGACCTCCGATGACGATCTAGTGGTGCATACCGAACACTTGATACCCAAAGGCGAAGGCCGCTGTCGGCGGGAAGGGGAAATCCGTGAATCCAACAAAGAAAAACCCCGCCAGAAATTGACGGGATTCATCAGCAGCGTGAGGGCGGCCGATCAGCCGCCCATTTCGTTTCATTTGGCTGCGAACAGGATGGGCGCGCGTCAGCTGCCAGTTTTTCATGCAGGGCCAAGCGAATCTTTTGCATCAGTGGAACAGCACCAAAACACCAGTTTCCGCTGAGTTGATTTTCATCAAAAGCGCCGCTGGCGCGGCTGCCGTGACCTTAGCGTCCATTATCGATCTTCTGAGACGTAATCAGCGGGAACAACATTTCGAATCAAGGCCGGGTCCAGTAGCCTGCGCTTTGATCTCCGGTTCCGATGAAGTCTTGGGGGTTGGACTCAATCACCTCTGCAGGCACGATCTTCATCGTTTCCGGCGGAGCTGACGCGGGGGCCTGACGGGAAGCTGTCGAGGCTGGCGGGATCGCTTGCGCAAGAGTCGACGTGGAGCGGGAGGCGCCGCCAATAACGAGACCAATATTCGTGGCGAGGGCCGCCGCGCCGCCGAGGATGGCGGCGAGGGCCAGCACGGTGAATTTCGAAAAGCGAATCGTCATAGCGCCTCCTATTGGCGCATCGCGCCAAGATGGTTGACTGCTGATTTTCCCAGTCACCGAGGAGATGATACGCAAATTGGAGACAATGACTGTGATCTGGTTCACAGCCCGAACACCAAGCTCTTAGGTCGCTATTTTCCGCCCGGCGCTTCCCCGCTCATGGTCGCCAACCGCTGCATTTCGTCCGCCAGGCGTTCGCGCATGTCCCGCGCGACGGAGCGAAGGAAATTGCGGACGCCAGCCTCGCCATCTTTCGCCACGGCCGCCGCGATCTCGTCCGCGCGCGCCGGCAATTGGTCAATCACCCGGTTCAAAGCCTCGGCGCATTGCGCCGCCGCTTCCGCGATATTCTCGATCGGCAGAAGCTTCCCCAGCTTTTCGTCGCGCTGCAACTTGGCGAGGTCGGCTTGATATGCGACGCGGCGCGCCTGCTCTTTCGCAAGGACGGGCGAAAAATCATCGTCTTCGCCGTCGCCCATCGGTGGAGACATGGCCTTATCCGCGACAGGAGCGGGCCCCTTGCGAGGCTTGCGCCCGTTCTGAGCGCGGATAGCGTCAACCGTCCGCTCTGCCGCCAGGTCAAACTCGGCGACGTTGACAAGCTTCTGGCCGCGCTCGCCGGTCTTCGTCGCGATGAACCCGCCTTCCTCCAGCCTCTTCACGCGACGCGAGAGCGGCCCTTTTGTAATGCCGCGCAGTCGAGCCAGGTCGGAAATATTGAGCCAAAGCCATTCGTCGTTGTCGCTCCCCTTAACCATTGCCATCGTTGCCCCGTTGCCACTGTTGCCGCTAAAAAATCCAAACCCCGACTAGCGTTTTCTCGGACTGCCGCCGCCGCGTGGCCTGGGGCGCCCTAAGAGGGACCCGCCCGATTTTCCCGCCTATCTGTCGATCTCCCTTCGCCTTCGCCATCTTCCTTGCCTTCATCGTCCCCTTCGTCATCGCCCTTCGCGTTATGCCTTCGCCCTTCGCCATGCCTTGCCATCTCCCTATGATTTACCCCCACCTTGAAAAGTGGGGTGGGGAAAGGTGGGGAAAGTGGGGGCCAAACCCTACCCCCACCACCACCTTCTATAGGGGTGTGGGGGTGGGGGTGGGGAAGGTTTCCAGCCAGAAACCAAGGTGGGGGTCATACCTTGTTCCCGACCTCGATAAATGGCTGATCTTTGCCTTTCTGGCTGGTCCGTTTGACGACGACGAGTGCGCCGCTCTTCTTCCAAATTTTGAGCATGGCGTTGATGCGCGCCTTGTCTCTCTTGTCGCTTGCGTCGAGGCGCAGGGCCTGCCCGACAGCGATTCCTACCCAGTCCTTGGCCTGGATACTGTCCCGCCACTCTCCGCCGGCAACCGTCGTTTGCACGGCGCGCAGATCGTCGATGCAAAGCCCCTCGAGCGGATCGGGCCATTTCCACGCGGTGACGACGCCCACCTCGTCGCCGTTGCCCAGGTCGACGGAAATCAACTTCAGCCAAGACGCCTTTTCCGGCGGCTTCGAAAGGTTGGATTTTGCCCCGCTGTCTAAACGCACGTGAGAGCGTCTGGCCTCGACGCCGGATTGTTCGGCCTCGCCTTCCGTCATGACGTTGAGGGTTCGGCCTGATCGCACGGCGCCGGAAAGTGATGACGCGCCCCGGCTGTCGTCAATGCTGGTCTCCGTCCCGTTGGCCTTGCGGGAATGGTGCACCAACTCAACCGCGCATTTCGTTTCGCCTGCGATCTTGCCCCAGGTCTTGGCGACGCGATCGATGGCGGGATTGTCGTTTTCCGCCACCTGATGAGACGAAACAAACGGATCGATGATGGCGACGTCGATCTTGTTCGCCAGGATGGTGGCGGTTATGTCCTCGACGACAGGAACAGCGACCACAGCGCCATTCCGGGTTTGCGTCGCGAGAATGATTTCCGTCTCGCGCCCGCTGTTGGTGAAAAGCCAGCCCTCAAAATCTTCGGGCTTCAGGCCGTAGTGAATAGCCGCCGCCATGACGCGCCGGTCTATTTCGTCCTGCGGGTCTTCGCCGTTCCACAGCCAGACCCGGCAACGTTCGCACGGCTCAATCCCGAGCAATGCTTTGCCACTCGCCATCGCCAAGGCCTCGACGATGGACAGGGAGGACTTGCCCACGCCACCGGGCGCGACTGTCATGGAAACATACTCCCGGATATAATGGCGGCCATAGAGCCATTGTCGGCGCGGAATTGCCTCTGGCTCGATCCATCGGAAAGGCTTGGCGACGATGCGCGCAGGGCGGCTCACCCCGTGCGGCGCCGCCGGCTCGCCTAGCGGTTCATACCCTTCATCGAAGTCGACCACGCCGGCGCGCCGCGGCGCCGCCTTGTAGTTCTCGACGCGGACAACGCGGCTGTCTTCCGGATGCGGAGGCGGATAGTTCATGCCGTCCTCCGTTTCGCCTGCAGCGCGTCGTTCATGTCGCCGCCGATTTCCGGCGTGACGACGAGGACCTCGCGCCCCGCTTCGCCCCATCTCGCCGCAAGCTTTTCGATCTCCCTGGCGTTTGCGCCGTTGTCGTCCGTTTCCGCGAAGACGGTCACGCTGTTGATGCAGGCGAGCAGTGGGAAGGCTCCAATCGCCCCGGCGCTGCCAACCGCCCAGGCCGGCTTAAATCCGAGCTGGCGGCCGGCCATGCAGGTCTCGACGCCTTCGCCGATATGAATGCCGTAGATCGGCGCGGCATGGTCATCCAGCATGACAGCGGCGCCGCCGACCGGGCCTTTGAACTTGCGGCCGATCTTGCGCCCCTCACGGTCGAGGTAGATCCGGGTGATTGCCTGCGGTTCGCCGGTGTGGACATTGCAGAACAAGCCGACAAGGGCGTTGATTCTGACATTCCAGCGCAATACCTCGCCGGCGAGATCGTCGGCCAGTTCAAGCCACCGGCTGTTGAGATAGCGCTCGGCAAGCGTTCCGCGAGGATCGACGCTCGCGCGCCAGATCGCCAAGGCTTCGGCCTTCCCTGTCTCTTTGTCGGAACAGACATTGCTCGCCAAAGCTGGCGAGCGAACGGGCTGAAAACGCGGCTCGTTGGATTTTTTCCAGCCGTTCGGGTCAAGGCCGAGTTTCGCCCTGATATAGTCCCGGCAGTCCCGGAAATCGTCACCGGCATGGCTGAAGCAGATGAAGCCGTCCGGCGATGTCGGCGACAGCCGGACTGTCATGCTGCGGTCGCGCGGGCTATGGCCGGGGCCGGGCGCGATGACCTGACCGCTGGCGATTTCGCCGCCGAGAGCGGCGGCAATGGCGCGGAGGTCCATCAAGGGCGTTTCCCCCGGGCATGAGCGCGCGCAAGCTGTGCATCGAACAGCATGACGCGGCGGTAGTGGACCTTGGAATACAAGCCAGTGCGGAGCACCTCGCCGAGGTCGCGGAGCCGGTCCCGTTCGAGCGGCCCAAGATCCTCGGCCGCAAGAATCACCTTCATCCACGCCAGGCGCTCTTGGTGCGTGAGAGCGGCCCAGGTCAGAGCAGGGGAAATCTGCGGCGCGCGCGAAACGGCCGGGATTTTGCTTTTCGCGATCGACGCGGCCAGATCATGAAGATCGAGCCCATCGCTTTGAAGGGCCGTGCGGATCGCCCGCACGGTTGCAAGGACTTCGCCATCGGCATCGGTGGCCAGCCGAGGAATCAACTTCGAAAGGCGGTCGGCAAGCTTGGGGGTCATTTCGCGCCCCCCGTCTTGTCGATCAGCCGAACGCCATCGGCGATCCACTCGCGAGCCGCCGCCAGAGCGTCAGCCCGCGAAAATCCCGACCAGACGATCGTCGCGCCATCCTTGTCGTGAAAATCGAGCCAGAACGTGCGGCGTCCGCAATTTTCGCCGCCCCGGATGATGCCGCAATCAAGAACCAGGTGCTCGCCGGGCTGCGGAAAGGGAAGGATATTATTCAGCCGCATCGGCGCGCCCCCCATGCAGGAGGTCGAGCACGGCGCCGACGATGCCGGAAGGCTCGCCATGGCCGTCGCGCGTCACGGCGCTGCGGATGGCTTCAGCCGGGACGCCATGCTGGAGCGCGATCGACAAACAGACGGCGGCGTCGCGAGCGTCAGCCGCACTCTGCGATTGAGCTTTCACGCATTCGAGGAAGACTTCGGCCAGGTCGCCATTTTCGAAATGACCGAAGCCGGCGGTGTAGGCGAGGCCGCGAAACTCGAATTCGATGATTTCATGGGCGCGACGATTGGGGAGACTATGCCGATTCATGACCGCACCTCGCGCGGTCCGAGCCCGGCAAGGGCGGCGATGGTCGCGGCAACCTCCGGCGCGACGCCGTAGCGGCGACGAAGAAATTGCAAAACGAGATTTGGGGGGCTATTCTCCGGATCGATCGTCGCAATGATCAAATTCCGGACCCGGTTCGCGCCTGCCAGCGCTGCCGGGTTCTTCATGTCTTGTGTCATTACGCAGCGACCTCCACGCGAGGGCGCGCGCGATTGACCGGGGCCGTGAGACGCGATTCCGCCCAGTGGTCGAGGCCTTCAATCGGGTAGAGAGGGACGCGTCCGTAATACTGCATTTCGGGGCCGGAGCCTTCCGACGCGTATTTGGCCAAGCTACTCTTGGTGCAAAAGCCATATCGACTTTTCAAGTATTCAGCCGCAGCGTCGCGGCGAAGAAATTTTCCGGGGGCGCTCATTTCGCGCCCCCGTTCAGCAGAGCTTCCGCCGCTTCGACCGGGATCAAGCGGCGACCGGCGATAAGCACCGTCCGCAACTTGCCTTTTGCTTGAAGCTTGTAAACCGTGCTGCGACTGACGCCGTAGGCCGCGCAAAATTCGCTCACGCGGTAGGCGCGGCGTTCAATGGATTTGTCAAGAGATTGAGGGGTCATCTGCCATGCGTCCCTTATGGGTTGCGATGGCGTATAGGTGAGCGCGGATTTATGCCTATGTCAGCAATCGTATAGGGCAACTCTTCTACAATTGCCCTACATGGGGGCAATACTACCAGTTTTGCCCTTCTTTATATCGCTCAGCCAGCTTTTGATTGTACTTTTTGTCGGCCAAACCGAATCTGGTTTGTCTTTCTCCTCCGACACTCCCAAACGGCGCAAAATACCCGGCCGGATGAATCCAGCAAACTCTTCGCTTACCGCGAATCTGCGTTTGGTCTCTATGGCTTTGATTTCTTGCTCAACAACAATAAGACAGCGATCTTTTTCTTTTGTTTTTGCCGCGCGCGCCCCTGCGGCCCTGGCGTCGCGCTCGGACTTTTTTGCAATCGCTTCTGCTCGATTGACTATTGTCGCATCGCCAGCAATCGCACCAATAACGAGGGCGTCTCGGATGGCGTCGAGAAACACCACACGGTCAACTTTGTGGTGCGCGTCTTCCTGAAAAATTGCGGGACGCAATGCCCACACAAGCTGACGATAGGCGCTATGTAATTCGGCCTTTTCCTCCGGTTCCAAGTGGTCATATTTCAGTAGCGCATGGCTCGCGATTTCTTGGAAAAGCTGCATAAGCCCGTCACGATATTTCCGCTCTTCAATAAGCTCATTGCCTGTTGGCGAATACCCAGTCGAGAATTTTGACGACGGAATGGGAATATCAGCAAGAGTTTCGAGAATTGGTTTATTTGTTGGCGTCGAAGGCGCCTCAAATTCATGATCGGATTTACTCATTGCGCGCATCCGCCAGCATCGGAGAAACACGCGGAAACCGGGCGATGCGTCCCGGCTTGTCGGATGGCCGTCCTATCCGCGCGATTGGAATTATGCACGCTGTTGCGCCAACTTCACAATATTCGAGCCGCCTTTTGGCTCGCAATAATTCGCCCATGCTGTCATTAGCTCGCGCCGCTTTTCGAGTGCGTCGGATCGTCGATAAGCCTGCTCGGCCGCGTCGCCCACGACATGGGCGAGCGCCGCTTCGGCGATTTCGCGCGGGAAATGAGTTTCATTGCCGGCCCAATCACGAAAAGCGGAACGCATCCCGTGGACAGTGGCGCCCTTCATCCCCATGCGCGCTAATACTTTTTGCATGGCGATATGGCTGAGCTGACCGCCTCTCGGGCTTTCGAAAACAACATCGCCGGTCTTCACCTCGATGAGCCTATTAAGAATTGCAACGGCACGAGAAGAGAGCGGAACCCGGTGTTCGCGCGCGGCTTTCATGCGTTGGGGGGGAATGGTCCAGACGTTGGCTTCCAGGTTAATTTCATCCCATTTCGCTCCGAATATCTCACCGGAGCGACCGGCCGTCAGAATGGCGAATTCGAGAGCGCGCGCCGCTATGTTCTCATTCTCGCGCAATCGAGTCATGAAAGCCGGAATGTCGGCGTAAGGCATTGCCCCATGATGGCCGCGCGCCAGTTTCGTCCGCTTCGGCAGCAAATGGGCCAGATGTCCGCGCCAACGCGCCGGGTTTTCACCATCTCGAAGTCCCTTTGCCTTGCCGGCATCGAGGACAGCTTCAATACGCTGGCGAAGCCTTGATGCGGATTCAGGCTTGTCCGCCCAAATCGGCTTGAGGACGCTCAAAACAGCCTCTGTGTCGATTTCGTCGATCGGCTTTGGCCGGAGCGCTGCTGCTGCTTCGACCAGCGATGAGCGCCATTGATCCGAATGTCTGGCGCTTCGCCATTCGGAGGACTTGGCCGCGATTAACTCGTCGGCGACTTCCCCAAAGGTCCGTTTCGCCTGTTCCGCGCGCCGCTCTTCCCGCCGGACGTGAATAGGATTTCGACCAGAGCGTAAAATACGGCGCGCTTCGTCCCTGGCGTCGCGGGCATCGCTTAGGCTGATTCCGTCATCGTAGGATCCGAGACCCATTTCGGGCCGCTTGCCCTTCCAAGAGAATCTGAAAACCCAGGAGCGTGAAAGGTTAGCCGATACGCACAGATAGAGGCCGCGCCCATCGCAATACTCGCCAGGCTCCGCCGTCGCGACCTTTCGCGCTGTCAATGTTCCGGCCACCCGCTTAGTCCCCCAGCTGGTCCCCCAAATTTATGCGGATTATAGCGAATAAGGACGAACAACGAAAGACAGCATGATGCGCAATACCCTAGAAAAAAAGGGATATCTCGGACGACAACGATCAGGGGCGATCAATAGGTGGGCGGACTACCTCTCCCACCATTTCGGTTTTGTTCCGAAACAAGCCTTTGAAATTGAATGCCCTTTTTGAGGGGGCGGGCGCGCCGATCTTATCGGACGACAGGCGTTTTTAAGTGCTGCCAAGCGGGACTGAACGGCCGGCGCCAAAGTTCAAGCGGACGAGCGTTCCGCCGCCGTTGGCCGCGCTGATTTCGACGTTGCCGCCATGGGCTTCCATGATCGCGAGGACGATGGCCAAGCCGAGTCCCGAGCCTTCATTGCCACTCTGGTTGACGCGATAGAAGCGCTCCGTGACCTTGGCGCGCCGGTCTTCCGGAATGCCGGCCCCGTGGTCGCGCACGGTGTAGCAGGGGCCCGGTCCGCTGAAGATCTCGACAGCGGCGCCCGCCGGGCTATGGGCCAGGCCGTTTTCGATGACGTTTCGCAGCGCCCGACCAATCGCGTCGCTGTGCCCGCGAATCTCGGGCGCGCCGGTGTCGTGAAAGACCAGCGATCGCCCGCGCGTGATCGCCAGGGGCGTGAGATCGGCCACGACATCGCGGGCGACGGCGGTCAGTGGGACAAGCGCCCGTCCGTCGATTTCGAGGGCTGTCGCCTGGGCCATATCGAGCATTTGATCGACAAGCCGCTTCATGCCGTGGGCGTCTTTCAACAGTTTTGATTTGACGTCGCCGTCCGGCAGCTTCCCGATGCTGAGCAGCATGATCGCGAGTGGTGTCCGCAATTCATGCGCGGCATTGCCGGCGAATTCGCGTAGGGCGCGGACCGAGCGTTCGATGCGCGCGAGCATCCGATTGACTGCGGCGACCAGGGCCTGCGCCTCGCGCGTTGACGTCGCGGCATCGATACGCGTGGAGATCTGCGCCGGATCGATTTGATTGATTGCGTCGATCACGGTTCGCAAGGGTTTGAGGGTGCTGCGCACCGCGCTGATGTTGAAAAAAACGAACATCACCGACAACAGGATCACTGGAAAGATCACGTGAAAGGCGACTTCATCATAAAGGACCGGAATGAAAGGCCGAAACCCGGTTCCGGAGATCGCAACACTGATCCAATAGGGTTGACCCTTGACCATTACGCGCCGGGTCCCTGACAGGAGAAAGTGATCGTCCCATTCTTCGCGTTGAGTCCGGATCACCAGAAACGACGCCGGCGCCTCCTCGCCGAACGTCAAATTGCCATTGTCAAATCGCCCGATGATAGCGCCGCTGCGATCATGGATATGGAAAGCGCGCCGCGCGCCCGCGAAAAGCGGATGGTGGAGTTCCTCCGGTATGGCGCCGCCATCGGCGCGAATCCGCGGGATATCCGCGGCGATCTTGCTGGCCTCGGCCGTTACGAGAAGCTGGTCGAGTTCATTGGTGTTATTGACATACATGGAGATCACGGCAAGCAGCTGGATCAGCATGAAGGCCAGGCCGACGAGGGCGAGGCGTCGCGACAGGGTGAGGACGAGACTCGGGGCGGGAGGCGTTTTCGCGTCAGAGCCGCTCTTTCCCGGATCAGACATGGTCGGCGGCCTGTTTCCCCGTCAGCATATAGCCGATCCCGTGAGCGGTGTGGACGATGACGTCGGCCTGTGCGCTGGACAGGCTTCGGCGCAGGCGCGAGACTGCGGCTTCGAGCGCGTTTGGCGTCACCGGCGCCTCCAAGGAATAGAGCGCCTCTTCAAGGCTTTCCTTGGCGACGACATGGCCCGCCCGGCGCATCAGGCGCTCCAGGAGATCGCGCTCACGCGGCGACAGGCGGATCGGTTTGCCGGCGACCCGAACTTCGCGCCCCGCGCTGTCGAACTCCAGATTGGCCAGTTTGAGCGTGACGCCGAGACAGGCTCCGGGCCGCCGCAGCAGCGCGCGGCACCGGGCCGCCAGCTCGGACAGTTCGAAAGGCTTCACCAAATAATCGTCGGCGCCCGAATCGAGACCGGTGACGCGGTCGCCGAGTCCGTCTCGGGCGGTGATCACCAGGACAGGGGTGGCGGCGCGCCGCCGGAGGTTCCGGATGAAATCGACGCCATCGCCGTCCGGCATGCCAAGGTCGAGCAGGATAAGATCGTAATTGACCGATCTGGCGGCGTCGTCCGCGTCCGCGAGCGTGCCAAAATGGTCGAGTGTGAAGCCTTCGGCGGTCAGTCCTTCCATGATAAGGGCTGCGAGCCTCTCATTGTCTTCCGCCAGCAGAATTCGCATGGACGACATCCATTTCAAAGGGGGCGCGCTTGAGCCGGGCTACGCCAACGTCCTTGGCAAAGAACCGGCTGAGCCCGCCGCGCGCGGGCGAGGCCTCGAAAACAAGCGCCCACATTATCATCATCCCGAAGATAAATTCGTCTCGATGAAACGGCGCCTCGCGAGGGCGTGGGACGCAGCGGCGGGGCTTGGTCTGTTGACGGCCAGCAGAGGCAGACAAGCCATTTCGCTTGAGGCTTTCGGGCGCAGGTCCGGCCGCAAGGACTCCAGAAAATTTCTCCCAAATCATAGCAGTTCCCATGTCGCCCGACGAGTACGCGCGACAAGTTCGCCGATAATTGAACCTGCGGCCGCGCGCTGACGAAGTCCTGACGGTCTTGCGGATGAGCTGCATTCGTCAGGACATCGTCAGGCCGTCCCATCATCATGCTTCCACACCCGCGATCCTGAACCGTTAGCGGGGGGACTGAACAGCATCATCACCGGGAGCGCGCCGTCTCGCTTGGCCTGAGCTCCAAGGCTGATCTGTCGAAATCTGGAGATCGTAACTTGTGGGGCAAACTCTTGATCGTGACCGCCATGCTCGGGGCGCCGGCGACTTCCGCAGCCGCCTTCCCGACCGAAAAATTCGCATTCGTCAGCGCAGGGGAAGCCGGGATTCGGAGCGAAAAAGCAAGCTATTGCGAGGACACGCGTTATCTCTGCCGGCAGAAGGTAGGCCGATGGAGCATCAGCTATTCCTCGCATTGGCAGCAATGCCAGATCAGCTACAACCAATGCTTGAGGCGCTAAGTCCTCTGCCTTGCGTCGACGTGTTGCTCCTGTCGCATCGCGCATCCAGACAATACGTCCCCTGACCAAGTCCCGCCGCGGGCGCCTCCCACGACAGAGCAGGTGAGCGCGACGAAGCTGTCGACGAACGGCAGGACGCCACACAAAGGCTCTTCCTCAATCATGCCGGCGAGATCGCGCCCCGAATGCCGCTTTAGCCTGCGCTGGAGCGAAGGGCGCCGGCTAACAATTCCATTCTGATTCCTGTCGAGGAGAACGACATTTGTCCCAGAGGCGTCCCCGATGATCGCCCTTCATTCGCGCTGGCTGCGGAACGTCGTGCTGGCGGCCGTGTCCCTGTTCGTCGGTTGCGCGTCCGCCAGGGCGGGAAACGAACTCGCATTGACCCCCGAACAGATCAGTAGCCTGGCTATTGACGTGGGGGATGTCCGCGTCGCGACGAAGAGGATTGTCACGACGCTGCCCGCCACCATTGTCCCGCCCGTCAACACGCGCATCGCGATCACCGCGCCGTTCTCCGGAACGGTGCTGACGGCGCAAGTGCTGCCCGGTCAATCCATTCGCGCGGGCGATGTTCTGGTCACCTTGGCGAGCCGAGATCTTTTCGAAACCGTCATACGCCTCAAGCAGGCCGAAGCCGATCTTCAGGCCGCCGAAGTCCTCGCGCGCCGCCAGCGCGAATTGTTCCAGAAAAACCTCGTCTCGTTGAACAAGGTCGGCGAAGCCGAGGCGCAGGTCGAAAAGATCAATGCCACGGTCAATGAAAGCCGGCGGCTGCTGACGATGGGGAACATCAAGATCAACGCGGATGGAAGCTACGCTTTGACGGCCCCAAAAGACGGCCGCATTGTCGAAGTGAAGGCGACGCCAGGCGCGGCGCTACAGGCGATGGACGCTGCGTTGGTTATCGACACCAGCCGCGAGCTTTGGCTCCAGGCGCAATTGCCCGCGCGAATGGTTGGGACGGTCGCGGTTGGCGACAGCGTCGAGCTCCAGAATGGCGGCTCCGGCAAGGTGATCTCGGTCGGAATTTCGCTGGATCCGCTCACGCGTTCTACCACCCTGGTGGCGGAAATCCCGGCAAGCCCGCTTTATCTCGCTGGACAGGCGACGTCGATCGCGATCGTCAAGTCGCCAGCGCGCGACGAATTCGAGATATCCGCCGAAGCGATCGCGTGGATCGGCGGAACGGCTCACGTCTTCGTCCAGACGGCCGGAGGCTTCACGCCCGTGCCGGTCACGGTCCGGGGCACAACCGCCGCCATTGCGACGATTGAGGGTGATTTGCGGCCGGGACAGAAACTCGCCGTCAGCGGTCTGGCGCAGCTCGAAAAAATCATGGGCGGAGAGTGAGCATGTTGCGCCGTCTCGTCGAGTTCTCGCTGTCGCAGCGTCTGTTCACCTTGCTGGTCGCTGGCCTCCTCGCCGGCCTCGGCTTTTACGCATTTCTGCGGATTCCGATCGACGCCTTTCCAAACATCGCCCAGGTCCAGGTCAAGTTGATCCTGAAGGCGCCCGGCATGACGCCGGAGGAAGTTGAAACGCGGGTCGTCACCCCGCTCGAAATGGAGATGCTGGGCATTCCCGGCAAAACCATTCTCCGCTCGTCGGCGAAATATGCGATCGCCGATCTGACGATCGATTTCCGCGACGGGACCGATATATATTGGGCGCGTCAGCAGGTTTCCGAACGGCTCGCCGCAATTCGAGGCGACCTGCCGGCGAATGTCTCCGGGGGTCTCGCGCCGATTTCGACGCCGCTTTCGGATGTGTTCATGTTCACCGTCGAGGGCGACGCCCTTTCGCTCGAAGAACGGCGCACCCTTCTCGACTGGACGATTCGCCCGGCGCTGCGCACCATTCCCGGCGTGGCCGACGTGAACGCCCTCGGAGGTTCTGTCCGCACGTTCGAAGTCATTCCCGATTCCCGGCTTCTCGCCGGCGCGGGCCTCGGCGTCGCCGATTTGATCGAAACCATTGCCGCGAACAATCGCAATGACGGCGCCGGGCGCCTGAGCGACGGCGAAAAAGCGCTGGTGGTGCGCGCGGAGGGAGCGATCCAGGCGCCACAGGATCTGGAACAGATCGTGTTGAAATCGGAGGCCGGCAAAATCCTGCGCGTCGCCGATGTGGCGAATGTGCGCATCGGCGCCCTGACGCGCTATGGCGCGGTCACCCAAAATGGCGCGGGCGAGGCGGTCCAGGGACTGGTGATTGGTCTGCGCGGCGCCGACGCCAGCGCCATCGTCAAGGAGGTGCGCGAGCGGCTGACGGAGCTCCAAAAGGGCTTTCCGCCGGGCGTTTCGGTCCATGTCTTCTATGACCGAGCCGATCTGATCCAGAAGGCCGTCGGAACGGTGAAAAAAGCTCTCATCGAAGCCACGATTCTGGTCGTGATTCTTCTTCTGCTGTTCCTCGGTGATTTGCGCGCCGCCATCGTTGTCGCGCTCACTTTGCCGTTGGCCGCGCTGGTGACCTTCCTCATCATGCAGGGATTCGGCATGTCGGCGAATCTGATGAGTCTCGGCGGCCTCGCCATCGCCATCGGCCTGATCGTCGACGCCGCCGTCGTCGTGGTCGAAAACAACGTCGAGCGTCTCGGTCGCTCCGGCGACAGCCGAACGCCGCGCCTCCACCACATCTATCAATCGGCGGCGGAAGTGGCGACTCCGGTCGCCGCCGGCATTCTCATCATCTGCCTCGTCTTCCTGCCTTTGCTTTCGCTGGAGGGCCTTGAAGGCAAAATGTTCGCGCCGGTCGCGCTCACGATCATCTTCGCCTTGAGCAGCTCGCTGTTGCTGTCGCTCACCTTGATTCCGGTCCTGTCCTCGATGGCCATGAAGGTCGAGGGGCATCACGAACCGTGGCTCATGCGCGTGATCGCGCCGATCTACAGGACAGTGCTCGACTTCTCGCTCCGACGCCCGCTTCCGGTCATTTTCGTCGCCGTCGCAGGGCTTGTCGCCGCCGTGCTGGCCTATGGGGCTGTCGGCAAAGCCTTCATGCCGACGATGGACGAGGGATCGATCATCATGCAGACGACCAAGCTGCCGTCGATCAATCTTGCCCATAGCGTCGAACTCGACCTTTTGCTGCAACGACGACTTCTCGAAACGGTCCCCGAGGTCGAACGGATTGTCACCCGCGTCGGCGCCGACGAACTCGGGCTCGATCCGATGGGCCTCAACGAGGCCGATAATTTCCTCGTCCTCAAGCCAAGGGACCAATGGCGCGTTCCAGACAAGGAATTGCTGCTCGAACAATTGCGCAACGTCATGGCCGCTTATCCCGGGGTCGAATTCGCCTTCACTCAGCCGATCGAAATGCGCACGTCCGAAATGCTGACGGGATCGCGCGGCAATCTCGCTGTGAAGATTTTCGGCCCGGATCTCGAAACGCTTTCGTCGCTCGCGGGCCGCATCAAATCGGCTATTTCGAAGGTCCAAGGCGCCGCGGAGGTGATGACGCCCTCGGCGGGAACAGTCGATTATTTTCAAATCAAGCTCGACCGCATGGCGCTGGGGCGCGCCAAATTGGCTGAAAATCGGATTCAGGACGAATTGCGCGCGCTGCTCGAAGGCGCTCCGGCCGGTCTGGTCATCGAGCCGGGCCGCCGAACCGACATTGTCGTGCGCGGACCGCAACAGATGCGCGAATCACCAGAAGCGTTCGGCAATATGCAACTGGCTTCCGGCGACGGCGGCTTGATCCGCGGCAATGATGTCGCCCAACTCGCGCGAACGGCCGGCGTCGTGAAGATCGATCGCGAGGACGGCTCCCGCTTTTCGATCGTGCAAGCCTATGTCAGCGGCCGCGATCTCGTCGGCTTCGTCGCCGACGCCCAGAAGGCTGTCGCAGATCAGGTTCCCCTTCCTCCTGGTTACCGGCTGGTCTGGGGCGGCGAATTCGAAAACCAGCAACGCGCGGCGACCCGCCTGGCGATTGTCGTTCCGATCGCGCTTGGTCTCATCTTCGTCGTGCTTTTCGCGACTCTCGGCTCCATCAAGCAGGCTTTGCTGATCCTGGCGAATGTGCCCTTCGCCCTCGTCGGCGGCCTTATCGCGCTCTGGCTGTCGGGACAATATCTTTCGGTGCCGGCCTCTGTGGGATTCATTGCGCTGCTGGGTATCGCCGTGCTGAACGGCCTGGTTCTCGTGAGCTATTTCAATCAGCTGATGGATGCGGGGGCGCCGATCGAGGTCGCGGTCTTCGACGGCGCTCTGCGGCGGCTGCGCCCCGTGCTGATGACAGCGAGCATCGCCGCGCTCGGGCTCGTGCCGTTGTTGTTCGCTTCGGGCCCGGGCTCCGAAATTCAAAAGCCGCTGGCCATCGTCGTCATTGGGGGGTTGATCACGTCGACCCTGCTGACGCTGGTGCTGCTTCCCATCACCTTCAGGCGTTTCGGGCAACGAGATGACGCCGCCCGGCGCAAATCGCGGAAACCGCAATGGATTCTGAACTCTGTAAACTGACGCTCGTCTATCCGGAAGCGGCGGACGATTTGATCCTCGACTTCCTGCTCGCCTCGCACCCGCCCCTGTCGGGATTCACAAGCCTGCGCGCCGAAGGCCATGGCGCCGGTTTCGAGGGCGCAACGACGCGTGAAATGGTTCGCGGCCGGGTCGAGCGCCGGCTCCTGTTCGTAGTTCTCAGCCGCGCCCGCCTACAAAATTTGCTTGCCGAATTACATGAGCGAATCTCCGTTCCCAACTTGGCCTATTGGGTTGAGCCTGTCGAAAGCTTTGGACTGTTCAAGTGACCTCCAGCGGAACGAACGCAGGGATCTCCCCGTGACGAGCCTCGAGCGCGCAGATCCTTTCGCCGGTCTCGCGGCCAGCCTGGCGGGCGGCGCCAGCTGCCGGCAGGAATTCGTTGATAGTCAAGTCAGGACGGCGGCGCGGGCGGATTGAGCGTCAAAGTGATCCACCCGTTCCAGCCTTCAGCGCGGTTCTGCGCCCCAAATTCCTTGTAGACCTTGAAGTTGAGAGACCCCTGCCATTCATCGACCGGGAAATTATAGGTCACTTGTGGTCCAACGCCGAAAATCTGCGACGCCACGCATCCGATCGTATCGCCGACCCCGCTGTCGCAACTGATCTGTCTAAAGGCATAGCCGACCGCGCCTACCGACACTTTGTCGTTGAAGGCATAGGAGCCGGCCCAATCGAAATGCATGTCGATCCCGTCCTGATATTTGGACTGAGGGTCGATGAAATTATAGGTAAAACCCAAAACCCCGGAAAATTCCCAGCCCCTCTTCTGGTTGTAATAGGTATAGCCGCCGCCGCCATCGACCGCCCAATGGCCGGCGCCGATATTGGGAAGCCGGTTCGGATTGAATTGGCCGGCGGGCATGTTGACGCTCGCATAGGCTATAAAATTATGAACACCAGACGACCATTTCAGCGTCGCCTCGGGCGCAATGTCGCCGAGACCGGAAATGGCCTCATCTCTGGTCCCGAATTGCGCGAAAGGCGCCTTGCCGGAGGGGAGGGTGGTCACGCCCAGCCATTTTCCGCTCAAGGTTGCTTGGGTGACGCCGGCCTGGACAGTGACGCCCAGCGCCAATTGCGCGCCCAGCACCGGCTCCCGAAAGGTGTAGGTCGGCGTGATATAGTCTTGGTTCGACTGGTTGTATTGCCTGGCGAATGGCGTCGCCATCGCATTTGCAGGCAGAAGGCCGAGAACCGGATCTTGAGCGAAAGTCGCGGCGCCAGCCTGTCTGGTGTTGGAATGGATGTGGAACGCCGTCACCGACCAACCGGGCGAGGTGGGAACCGCCGCCATGCTGCCGAACGATCCCGGCGTCCAGAAGCTGGTGCCGCCCTCGTCGGCGTAGGCGACGCCCGAAACGCCGACGACTATCATCAGCGCCGCAGTTCCCCACTTTCCGGCGTGTTCGGCTCGATTGTGAACCCCAGAAATCATCATGCTCATAGACGGCTCGTGCGGCATTGCCCATCGTCAGGACATTTGGCGCGGAAAGGCGCTTTATCTAGCAGAAAATCAGCCTCGTCCCGGGGCGAATGTTATGCGGCGAGTTCGCGGTGAAGCAAGCGCCGCTGTTCGATGGCCTGCCTCGTCCGGGATGACATTCTCATTTTTTCCCGCCTGTAGAGTTCCGACCGTCACACAGCCGGGTCGGTCAAGCTGGCGTCCGGTAAGAGCGTCACCATTTCGACTGGGGGAAGCCGTTCATCGTAAATCTCCGCACAGAAGTGCAGCAGGCCCGTGTAACCGGGGTACCACCCTTGATGCAAGGGTTGGTCGATAACTCTGATCGTCTTATGCCCCCGCCTATGACTTTGGGCGTCTCTATGAGAGGCGCTGCCAGGATTAGTGTTACTGTTGTGAGCCATACAGCGACCATAGATGGAGATGGTATACTTGAGTATCCCGTCGTAGCTTTGGCAGGGGACGTGTTATACTATCGACAGCAAGCTGTCGCAGCTTCTTCGGAACATCAACTATCACTGATTGCGCGAGCATACCGGACATATCTTCAAGTGTGTATCTCACTCGTGGACGCGTTTTTGGGGCATGCAACGTTTGTTCTTGCTGAGATCAACTCCGAAATTACGACGACCGAGGATTTCCGGAAGATTCAAAGCACAGCGCCATTCGACGACCGCATCGAGGCTTGGTGCAGGCTTTGCGCGCATCCGCCCGAGTCGTTTCGTCAAACCAAAAACTGGTCAGATTTGAGCAAGTTGAGACAACAGCGAAATCGGTATGTCCATCCTGCTGAGTCGACCTATTCGCTCGGCATCGATGAAATTGTAAATGTTCTAAACCAATGTCGTGATGTGGTCCGCGGAACACTGGAGTATTTAAGAAATATTGCTAGCTTAGACCCTTATTTTTCTTACGTCAAAAAAATAAAAACAGCGCCATTAATCAAGAAGGTCACGTGAAAGGATTGAAAACGGCGCCAGTGATTTCCTCAAAACTCATTCTTGCTTAGCGCCTCCGAAAAAGGGAGGCTTTGCGCACCGTGCAGAAATTAAGAATTGTGCAAAGCGGTTTTGAGGCGGAAGCCTGTGAGGTTTTGAGACCGCCAGGAGGCATCCCTAAAATAAATGAGCATGCGCCTCTTGGGATGATGATCACGGTTCCCGGCTAAAAGGGGCCTGCGCCCACAAATGTGAGTACTGACTTGTTCCGCAACAGTCATTCGGCGCCAGCAAGCGCCTCAAGCATCCAGCGCGCGTCGCGCAACATCCTTGTTCGCGTCGTTTTTGCGTGTTTTGAGCTTCTCGCGAAAGGACGGGGCGTCGACCTTACGTGCGTGGCGCCGGCTTTCTCCCATATGGCTCAATCCTTGCTGGTATTCCCGCAACAGGAGCTTAGAGCCATGCTTGAGATCGTGTCCCAATTGGTGGTGTAGCTGACGGTGGGCTCCGTCGTTTTCCAGGCCGAGCCGGGACGTGTCAGGCGGCCGCGACTGGCAGGCTGACGAGTGGATCATCGCTCAAGGGCGCCATTGTCTCAAGCGTCATGTAG
>NZ_JAGRPM010000068.1 GCF_019449565.1 Rhodoblastus sp.
GGGCTATAAACCGCCCGCTCCAGAAGCCGTTCTATGGCCGGCTGCGCAATCCGGACCAGCTTCGCCGGCCACCCCGGCATTGGCGCCGCAGCTCGTCATGCACTAACATTCAAACCGGACCACCCAATGGGGGCCGGCCACTTCAACTCCTTCGAAACTCAAGCTTTAGAGGGGTTTGCGGGCCGAAGGGGGTCGTCGGCAGCCCCTTCGGTCTTCTCCGAACCCGTTACCGAGCAGGGTTCTGGCCACTGATCAGAAATGGCGGTCGCGGGCCTGTTCGGCCTCTGGTAAACTCCGGGCGATGCAGCAAACATGCGAATATAAGCACATGGTTATGTCAGCTACCCCTAGCCTACGGCTAGACGGCCCCCTACGGCGGAGACGGTC
This sequence comes from Rhodoblastus sp., assembly GCF_019449565.1. Taxonomy (GTDB): domain Bacteria; phylum Pseudomonadota; class Alphaproteobacteria; order Rhizobiales; family Beijerinckiaceae; genus Rhodoblastus. The sequence continues at coordinate 388 of NZ_JAGRPM010000068.1, forward strand.
GAGAGCGAGGGGATACAGGTCGCAATTCACGCCAAAGACGGCCAGGGCGCTGCACCTGACCCTGTCGCTCATCTCGGCCGGTATGCCCCTGGCCAAAGTGTTCGAAACCTATGGCTGCCCGTCCTATAGCGTCTGGCGCAGATGGTGCCAAAATGACGATGAACTGATGGCTGCGTATCGCGCGGCGAAGAGGGCTGGTCTGGAGGCGCTTGCGGCTGAAGCGATGGCCCTGGCCGATAGCGCGACGCCTGCTAACATAGAGGTCGTGCAGCTTCGCGTGCGCGAGCGCCTGCATATCCTCAACCTGAGAAAGCGCCACGTCCCATGACGATCGAATTCCCGCCGCCGCCCTGGGCGACGAAGCCGGCGCCGGCGGAGCCGGAAAAGCCGAAGCCGAAATTGCAGCTGGTGCCGCCGGTGCAAGCGCCGGTCCCTTATGGTGACGCGCTCGCGCGCCAGATCGTCGAACTGATCGCCAGTGGAGCCTCTATACAGGATGTCGTCGCGCTGCCCGGCATGCCCAGCATGTTCATCTTGCAAAGGTGGCGTGACCAGAAGCCGGCCTTCGCGCGCGCGTTTGAAGCCGCCCGCGCCGCAGCCGCAGATATCATTACGTCCGAGCGTCTGACGATCGTCGATGCCGCCAATGCGGACAATGTCCAGGTCGCCGCGCTGCGGTCAGCGACAAGGCGCGAGATCGCCGCCTGCTGGTCTCCCCGCGAATACGGCAAGACGGTCCAGATCAACCAGCGCATTGACCAGCACGTCTCCGTCACGGGCAAGGTCGAATACACGATCCGGCCGGAAACCACGCTGGAGGAGCTGCTCGAGATGGAGCGGATGCTCCAGAAGATCGTAATGACCAACGGAATCGACGCCAACGGCATGACCGACACGGTCCTTGAAGGCGAATTCACCGAGGAGTAGCGCGCGGCGCCGCATAAAGAAGAGCTGAAGGAATAATCCGAGAACGCCTTCCGGTCGTCGGCGGACTCGCAAACCAGCGGTTTGCCTGCATTTTTCGCGAGCCGCAGCAGGAAGGGTTTCGCCATCTGTTCTAGCGCGAGCCCGACCGGCCGGAAAAGCAACTGCAAAGAATTTTTACAGCATTTGCGCAATATCTATTGGCGATCTGCTCGACGTTGCCTACAATACTGCATGTAAAAAGTTGGTCGCCGCCCGGGGCACGGACGACCACCAAAGCAGCAACAAGCAGAGAGCGCCCACTATAGGGCAACTGCTGGGCCTGCAAAGGACCCCGGTCGCGACCTCCAACCAGGAGGTTCGCCCATGCACGCCATTGTCCTCGGCCACACCAGCCGCTCAGGCGGTCACGCCTATATCGAGCCGCTCATCGGATACCACCACGTCCAGTGCTCGCTCCTGTTCGAATTCGATCTGCCGGATGGCGTCGGGGGCCCCAGCCAACCACACGATCGCGGGCTTGGCGTTCGCCGCCGCGCACCTGCTGGCTGACATCCAGCTGCACGCCAAAGACCCGGAGGGGAAGGCTGAGCTCGGTTCGATCACCGGCGCCGGCATGTCGCCGATCGGCTTGCGGCCCTGCGACACGCCCCGGCCCCAGTTCCATGTATTTGCGCACGCCGGCGACGCACACCCCTTCACCATCGCTGGTGACAGCAACAACGTCGCTACGTTTTGGCTCGACGGCATTCCGGCCTTGCGCAACTTCGCCGATTTCCTGGCCGCGCTGGTCGTGCAGCTGGTGCGCCGCCGCGAATTCCGCAGTTCGACGGAGCAGCCATCCGCCGATAACATTTGCTTTATTTTAATATTTTTTACTTTAATGTCGCCGCGCTTACATTCACGCTTATAAATGCGCGAAAAAGCGGCGCTGCGATTGCGCCCGCATACGTTGCCGCGCTATTTTCTCCTCCAGGCTGCCGCCTTGGAGGAGAAGTTGTGTCGATCGTATCGAATTCGCCATGCGACCTGATGCAGCTACGCCGGACAGCTGCCGTTTTCCGGTCGCGGACGCCGGCGCCGGCACGATTGCGCGCAGCGGCGCCAACAATGGAGGCAGTCGCGGCATAGCCGCCGATAGAAGGCGGCCACCCGGCCGCCCACGCGACAGGGCATCAGTCCTCGATTCTTGAAAAAATGCCTCCAGCCGAAGCGCGGCCGCCCGCGGAGTTTTTCAACGAAATCCGCCGAAAGCCGTCGTAGGTCGAAGGGCCGGTCTTGGAGCCAGACCAGTCGAAGGTCCAACGGAAAGGATGCGCCACAAGCAGGAATTCGCGTCGGCCGAACGGACCATTGCCCTTTGGCGGAAAGCGGCCGTAGCTGATGTCGGTTTGGACAATCGCGCTGCAATTAATTTTCAGGTCTCGGCGACGATTTTTCCGATGTCGCTGATGTCATACCCGCCAATTTGCTTGAATTCGTTCTGGAATCGTTCGGAGCGAAGTATTTTCAGCATCGTCACCACCTCGGGGGTTTCGAAATGCTCTCGCTTGACGACAAGGTCGTAACGCTCCCTTTTCAAGGGAATGAAATCGACGTTCTCAACCTGGCGGGCGATCTTTTCGTTGCCGACCGCGACATCGGCATCGCCCCGCCCGACCGCGCTCGCCACGGTCAGATGGGATTGATTTTCGTTGCCGTATCCCCGGACCTGACTCCCGTAAAGCCCCAGGAGCTTCAGATTTTCATCCAGAAGCACTCGCGCGCCGGCTCCCTTTTCCCGATTGATCATTGTGATGTCGTCACGCGCGAAGTCACGCCACGTCCTGATGTTCTTCGGGTTGCCCTTGGCGACGTAAAGACCTTGCGTGCGGTAGGTTACATTGACGACCACACAACGGATTCCGGGCAAGATGGAGCGGACATAAGGCACGTTGTAATCGTCGCTCAGGCTGTCCCAGAGATGCGCGGACGCGACGCTGATTCTGTCGTGGTAGAGGGACACGAGACTGTCGTAGCTGCCAATGTACGCCCTCAGCGCCATGACGCCGTGCATGCGCATGAAATTCGACAGGACATCGAGGATCAGGTCCTGGCCGCAGATGATGAAGCCAGCTTCCTTTCGGCGCTCCATCGACAAATCAAAATACCTGTCCTCGTCAAGCGCCGCTGATCCTGCTCGGATAGCGGCGCGCGCCGAGTTTTTGGATTTCTCGATATAGTCGCGAACGTTCGTCTCGGTGAAGCGGATCTTGCGCCCGACCTTGTAGAAGTCGATCTCGCCGTTCTTGATCAGCCCGTAGATGCCGCTCTTGCTGACATGGAGCATAGCCGCCACGTCCGCAGCGGTCAGGGAGCTTCGCTCATTCATCTGCGCCCACTTGTCCCATTTCGTTAATTTTCGCCTCATTATACACAAACTTGCGAAGGCTACTGCCAATATTTGGCATTCTTGCTTTACATAAATGGCACATCCGTCTCATTCTGCATGAAATATCGCATGATAGATGCAATATTATGTGTATTCGTACTATTTCGTATCTTTTCAAGCATAGCGTCTTTGCGCGCGATGTTGCCTGGACGTGAAACCGAACGGAGCCCCGTCCATGCCGGAATCCAAGACGACTAATCTCATCCAAGGCGGGTTTTCCGCCGGCCCGCAGCAGCTTCCCGCCTTTACCGGCGGAGCCCTCATCGGCGCGCTCGGCGGACTCATCGGTCTCGGCGGGGCCGAGTTCCGGCTTCCATTGCTCATTGGCCCCTTCCGCTTCCGCGCTCTGGAGGCGGTCATCCTCAACAAGGCCATGAGTCTCATCGTCGTCGCAGCAGCCCTGCCGTTCCGGGCTGCGACGGTGCCCTTCGGAACGGTCGCCGCAAATTGGCCGATTATCCTCAACCTGCTCGCGGGCAGCTTACTGGGAGCCTGGCTCGGGGCGGGGTGGGCGACGAAGCTGAGTTCGAGGAACCTCTACCGCATCCTCGCGATCCTGATGGTGCTGATAGCCGGCGCGCTCGTCTTTGGACATGGCTCCACGGCTGCCTCAGCCCTGCTTGCCGGCGGCTGGCTGATGCTTGCCGGAATCGTCTCCGGCTTCGCCATCGGAATTGTGGCGTCACTGATGGGGGTGGCGGGCGGCGAACTCCTCATCCCGACGCTGGTGTTGCTGTTCGGGGCTGACATCAAGCTCGCCGGCAGTCTGTCGCTTGCCGTCAGCCTGCCCACGATGATCGTCGGATTCACCCGCTACAGCCGCGACAGCGCCTTCGCCGTCGTCGCCCGGAACAAGGGCTTCGTCGCAATCATGGCGCTGGGATCGATTGTCGGCGCCTTCATCGGAGGCCGTTTGCTCGGAATCGTCCCGGAGCATGTTCTCCTGCCGGGCCTGGCGCTGATCCTCGTCGTGTCTTCGGTGAAAGTTTGGAGGCACGAATAACGACAACAAGGCGGGCGTTCCTGTCTAACGCCCCGAGATTTCGACGTTTCAAGCGGCGCCTCGGGGGCAATCCGCCACGCCGTCGACATGCCTCCGCTCTGCTTTCAGGCTACGGTTTCGAGGGCGAGTGCTATGCCCTGGCCCCCGCCGATGCACAGCGTCACGATCCCGCGCCTGAGGCCATCCCGCTTCATCGAATGGAGCAGGCGCGTGGTCAGGACGGCGCCGCTGGCGCCGATAGGATGGCCATGGGCTATGGCGCCGCCTTCGACATTGACGATGTCCTCGGGCAGGCCGAGTTCGCGCGTCACCGCGAGCGCGATGGCCGCGAAGGCCTCGTTGATTTCGATCCGGTCGATATCGCCGACCGTCCAACCCGCACGCTCCAACGCTTGCCGCACCGCCGGAACGGGTCCGATCCCGAACATGCCGGGCTCGACCGCGCCAACGCCGTAAGATACCAGGCGCGCCATGGGCGCGAGGTGCTGAGCTTCCGCAAAGTCGCGCTCTGCGACCACCATCGCCGCCGCGCCGCTGTTCAGCCCCGGCGCATTGCCGGCGGTAATCGTGCCATCCTTGCGAAAAGCCGGTTTCAGTTTCGACAGGCTTTCGAATGTGGTGTCGGGACGATTGTGTTCGTCGCGGGCGAAGGGCTCCGGTCCCTTGCGGCCCTTCACTTCGATCGCCACAATCTCGGCGTCGAACTTGTTCGCCGCCTGCGCTTCCGAGAATCGCTGCTGCGAGCGCGCCGCCCAGCGGTCCTGATCGTCGCGGCTGATCTGGTATTTCGCGACGAGATCCTCGGTGTGCCAGCCGGAATGCTGATCGGAAAAGGCATCATTCAGTCCGTCGCGCAGCATGGCGTCGTAGATCTGGCTGTCGCCCATCCTGTAGCCCCAGCGGCCGCCCGTCATGAGATAAGGCGCGGCGTCCATGTTCTCCATGCCGCCAGCGACGGCGGCTTGCGCAAATCCAAGCCAGATTTCCTGTGCGGCGGAGGCGATCGCCTGCGCGCCCGATCCGCACACCCGATTGACCGTCATCGCGGGCACATCGACGGGTATTCCGCCGCCGATTGCCGCCTGGCGGGCCGGGTTCATCTTGTTGCCGGCCTGGATCACATTGCCCAGAACGACGGCGTCGAGCTTCGCCGGGTCGAGGTCGGCGCGGCTCAGCGTCTCGCGGACCGCGGCCGCGCCAAGCTGGGTCGCCGGCGTCGCCTTCAGCGAGCCATTGTAGGTTCCGATTGCGGTGCGCACGGGGGCGCAGATTACGACTTCAGCCATTTCTCCGATTCCTTATCCTGGATTCTGGACCCTAAAGCTTTGCGCGAAAATGCGGTGACGGTTCATTCGCAAAACACGAAGCAAGATCAAGAAAAGGAGGCTCTTTTGCGATTCACCGCATCGCAAAAGAGCCTAAGTGCGCAATGCTCCTGCGAGCCCTGATGTCGCGCAAAGGAAGAATTTTCGACGCGGGCAGCAAGACGACAAAAAGGAAGGCGAAAATCACGAACGGGAAGCGCCGGCTTTTGGCCCAGTGGCTATGATATGTTGAATGCCGGCCGGCGTCCGAATCTCGGTCGAAAAGTATCTGCTCTTGAAATACAGAGACACGCTGACGAGAGAAATCAGTACGGGCACTTCGACCAACGGACCTATGACAGCGGCGAAGGCTTCTCCGGACTTGATACCGAACACGGCGATGGCGACAGCGATAGCCAGTTCGAAATTGTTGGAGGCAGCCGTAAAGCTCAATGTCGCCGATTGTTCGTAGGTCGCCTTAGCCTTGGCCGACAGATAGAATGAGACCAGGAACATGGTGAGAAAATAGATTCCGAGCGGTATAGCAATCCGCACCACATCCATCGGCAACTGGATGATGTATTCGCCCTTTAGAGAAAACATGACGAGGATAGTGAATAGTAGAAAGATGAGGGTCAGCGGGCTGATCCTAGGCACGAACACCTTCTCGTACCAGTCGCGCCCTTTGGTCTTGAGGCCGACAAAACGGGACAGCATCCCGGCAATAAAGGGAATACCGAGATAAATGAAGACGCTCTCGGCGATCTGGCCGATGGAGATGTTCACCGCCATCCCCTCAAGGCCAAACCATCTCGGCAGAACAGTGATAAAGGCATAGGCGTAAAGTGAGAAGAAGAGCACCTGGAAGATCGAATTGAAGGCCACGAGACCGGCACAATACTCGGTGTCGCCATCGGCGAGATCGTTCCATACGATGACCATCGCGATACAGCGGGCCAGACCTATCATGATCAGTCCGTACATATAGTCGTGGTTCCCGGACAAGAAGGCGATAGCCAGAAAAAACATCAATGCGGGCCCGATCAACCAGTTCTGGATCAGGGATAGCGCCAGCACCCGGCCGTTTCGGAAGACCCGTCCCAATTCTTCGTATTTCACCTTCGCTAGCGGGGGATACATCATCAGGACGAGCCCGATGGCAATCGGGATATTGGTCGTCCCCACCTGGAAGGAATTGATGACGTCAGTTATGCGCGGGTATAGGTATCCCCCTCCCACCCCGACGAACATCGCCAGAAAGATCCACAGCGTTAGGAAACGATCCAGGAACGATAGCCGTTTTACATTCGAGTCGGACATTAGCTGTACCCCAACGCTTGATCGTTCAGCCGCACATTGTCGTGCTCACAGGCCGCTTGTCAAAAGCTGATAACCGTGGCGCCTTCGACGGCATAGCGTGCAAACGCATGACGACGCTTCTTGCTCGAAATCCGCTTTCTGTGCGGCACCCTCGCGCCACATTCCTGCTCCGCGCGCGGCCACTGCTCTTCGACCTCGTTTGTTGGGTGACCTCCTCTATTGGTAAGCCCGGCGGCGATTCGATTGTGTCTGCTTTGGCGCATGGCGCGCTCCAATCGTCACCGAAGATCGAAAGTGCCAGCTTTACTGTCACTTGGCATTGACTCAGATCAGGCATGTCTTCAGGACCTTTTCCTCTATGTGTGAGCCGCCGTTACACGACCTCCACTGGTTCGACTTGCAGCGTCGCATAGGCGATGCCTCGATCGGCTCGCCGACGAACTCCCATCTGATGAGGTCGGGACCATATCACGCGCGCACTTCGACTCCACGCAATTCGAATTTCAATACTGCCGTTACTCGCTCGATGCCCTTGATCATGCAGGCGGCTGATTTCGTCTTCAACGCCTGCGACAACGCTGCTGGCGAGACCTGCCCGTACTGGCCCGGAGAGCCGATCAAGGCCCATTGGGGCAACATCGAAGCCCCTCGGTCGAGGGAAGCGATCTCGACAAAGAAAGGGTGCTCATCACCACCTTCCACCGGGTCATTTGAGCTGCTTTTCGGCAACGTTTAAAACCCATCGGGACGGCCTCGAAAATATCATAACGTCAGCCAGAGAGCGGCCTCTATCTGCGCCATCTCCGGCTTCGGCTTGACCCGGAATCTGAATTGACGACAGATTGGAGACGTCGACCTCGGTCAAAGACGGTGGGATAAGGCTATGGTGGAGCTGATGCGCGAGGGCAAGGTCGTCGCCGTCCGGGGCGCGGTCGTGGACGTGCATTTCGACGGCGCGCAAGCACTTCCGCCCGTCAACAGCGCCTTGACCGTTCTATGGGACCGGCCGCAAACGCTCGTGCTTGAAGTTCATAGCCACGTCGACACGGCGACCATTCGCGCTATCGCGCTTCGGGCGACCTCGGGACTGGCGCGCGGCGTCGCCGTTCAGGCAACCGGCGCACCCCTGTCTGTCCCGGTGGGCGACGCTGTGCTCGGCCGGCTGCTCGACGTGCTCGGCAACATCGGGGACAATGGCGCCGCATTGCCGGCCGATACGCTGCGCAGGCCGATCCATGGTCTGCCTCCGCGGTTGGAAGACGAAACCTCCGCAACCAAGATTTTCGAGACCGGCGTCAAGGTGATCGACCTGCTAGCTCCGCTCGTCCAGGGCGGAAAGGCGGCCATGTTCGGCGGCGCCGGGGTGGGCAAGACCGTGCTGGTGATGGAGTTGATCCACGCCATGGTCGAGAAATATCGCGGGATTTCCGTTTTCGCCGGCGTCGGCGAACGCTCCCGCGAAGGCCACGAACTCTGGACCGAAATGCGCGCATCCGGCGTGCTGGAGCGCACGGTTCTGGTCTATGGCCAGATGAACGAGCCACCCGGCGCGCGCTGGCGGGCGCCGCTGACAGCGATGACCATCGCCGAGTATTTCCGTGATCAGAAGCAACAGAACGTGCTGCTCCTGATGGACAATGTCTTCCGCTTCGTGCAGGCGGGCGCGGAAATCTCCAGCCTCCTTGGGCGTCTGCCATCGCGCGTCGGCTATCAGCCGACCCTTGCCAGCGAAGTGGCGGCGCTCGAGGAACGCATCGCTTCGGCTGCAGGAGCTGCCGTCACCGCGATCCAGGCGGTCTATGTGCCGGCCGACGATTTTACCGATCCCGCCGTCACCGCCATATCGAGCCACATGGACAGCATCATCATGCTGTCGCGCCAGCTTGCCGCCGAAGGCTTTTATCCGGCGGTCGATCCGCTCGGTTCTTCCTCGGCGCTGCTCGATCCGCTGGTCGTCGGCGCACGACATTACCGGGTCGCCGAACGGGCGCGCGAAGCGCTGGCGCGGTTCAAGGATCTGCAGGACATTATCGCACTGCTCGGCGTCGAGGAGCTTGGCGCGGCCGATCGGCTCATCGTTAAGCGGGCGCGGCGACTGCAGCGTTTTCTCAGCCAGCCTTTCATGGTCACCGAGGCGTTCACCGGGACGCCCGGCCGCAGCGTGGCGCTCGCCGACACGCTGCGGGGCTGCGAGGCCATTCTCGACGGCGAAGCCGACGACTGGACCGAGAGCTCGCTTTACATGGTCGGAACGCTGGACGAGGCGCGGCAGAAAGAGGCCGGCGCAAAAACCGGAGCGGCGGCATGAAATTGCGCATTGTCACCCCGCTCGCGGTCGTGGTCGACGAGGATGGCGTTCTCGCCGTTCGGGCGGAAGATTCAAGCGGCAGTTTCGGCGTGCTGCCGGGCCACGCCGACTTTCTCACCAGCCTGACGCTCTCTGTCGTCAGCTGGAAGCGGGCCGATGCGACCCGGCTTTATTGCGCGGTCAGGCGCGGCGCGTTTTCCGTGAACGCAGGACGCGAGGTTGCTATCGCCACACGTGAGGCCGTCGTCGGCGACCTCGCGACGCTTGCCGGCGCCGTGCTCGCGCGCTTTCACGCGGATCTCGACGTGGAGCGATCGGAACGCGTCGACTCTGCGCGGCTACAGCTTGCCGCCATTCGGCAGATCATGCGGCATATGCTGACGGACGGACGTAGAGGAGGGTTTTCGTGACCCTCCCCCCAAGTCCTCCGGACGAAAACGATCCCCTCATTCGCGCGGCGCGGCTCAGCCATGAACGCGACAAACGCGCCCGGATCGAAGGCGAGCCGTCGGTGGCGCGCCGCCTGGCGCAAATCGGCGTGCTCGGCTGGATGATCGTCACGCCCACGCTGATCGGCCTCTTCATCGGCCGCTGGCTCGATCGCAGCTTGAATACCGACCTGTTCTGGACAGCGCCGCTTTTGTTGCTCGGCCTCGGGCTCGGATGCTGGTCGGCGTGGAAATGGATGCAAAAGGCATGAGCCTGGAATCGATCCTTGCGTCCTTGGATGGCGCTGCGCTGTTGCGCGCAGCCGCATTCGCATTGTTGGGCGGGATCGGCGGCGCGCTCTATTTCGCGTCAGTCTGGCGCTCGGCCAAGGCCCTCGCTGCTGGCGCCCGGCTGACGAAACAGTTTGCGCCGATCCTGTTGCGGTTCATCCTGATGGGGTTGCTGCTTGGACTGGCGGCCAGGCAGGGGGCTGGGCCATTGCTGGCGACGGCCGCCGGCGTCCTTATGGGCCGCGTTGCCGTCCTGCGCCGCGCGCGAGAGGCCTCGTCATGATCTCGCCATTGACCACAACCGAAATGTTCTGCATCGGCTTTGTTCCGATCAGCGCCACCGTCGTCACGACGTGGGGGCTCATGGCCGCGATGGTCGGGGGCGCTTTCCTGGCCTCGCGCCGGCTGATGCTCAAGCCGGGTTCGGCGCAGGCCTTTTTCGAACTGCTGTTCGAGAGCGTCGACAGCCAGATCCGCGATACGATGCGCGTCGAGCCCGAGCCCTATCGCGCCTTTATCGGCGGACTCTTCGTGTTCATCTTCGTCGCCAACTGGTCCTCGCTCATTCCCGGCGTCGAACCGCCGACCGCCCATCTCGAAACCGATGCGGCTTTGGCCTTTCTGGTGTTTCTGGCGGTGATTTTTTTCGGCGTGCGCGCGGGGGGGCTTCGTGGCTATCTCAGGACCTTCGCCTCGCCGAGTCCGGTGATGATTCCGCTGAATTTCGTCGAAAGCCTGACCCGCGCCTTTTCGCTGCTGGTTCGACTGTTCGGCAATGTCATGAGCGGCGTTTTCGTCATTGGCATCGTTTTGTCGCTGGCCGGCCTGCTCGTTCCCATTCCGCTCATGGCGCTCGACATGCTCACCGGCGCCGTCCAAGCCTATATTTTTGCAATTTTGGCGATGGTGTTCATCGGCGGCAGCATCGAGGCGCCGACCACCAATCATCCAGCAGAGGACGCCTCATGAACTGGTTAGCTTTCGCAAGCATCGTCGGCGCAGCCGTCGCTGTCTCCTTTGGGGCCATAGGTCCGGCTCTGGCGGAAGGCCGCGCCGTTGCTGCTGCGATGGACGCCATCGCGCGGCAGCCGGAATCGGCCAATGTGATCTCGCGCACGCTCTTCGTCGGCCTCGCCATGATCGAGACAATGGCCATCTATTGTCTGGTCATCGCCTTGTTGCTGCTGTTCGCCAATCCGTTGTTGAAATAAGCCCATGACCTTCGACTGGTGGACGTTTGGTCTGCAGACCATCAACGTCCTTGTCCTCTTCTGGCTTCTCAGCCGCTTCTTCTGGCGGCCGGTAGCCGGCATGATCGAACGGCGCCGTGAGCAGGCGCAGGCGCTGCTCGACGACGCCCGGGCGGTACGCGACGCTGCGGCAAAGGCGCTGGCCGAGGCGAAGAAGCGGAATGCAGGATTCGCGGAAGAGCGCGAGTTGATCCTGCAGCAGGCTCGGAGCGAGGCCGCCGAGGCGGGTCGCGCGCTGTTGGCGCAGGCCGAGGCGGAAGTCGCGGTGCTCAGGGAACAAGCCGCCGCCGCCCGCGCAAAAGAGCATGATGAGGCGGAGAAGGCCTGGTCCGGGCGTGCGAGCCGGCTTGCTATCGAAATAGCGGAAAAGCTCGTGTCGCGGCTCGACGCCACAGCCGTGCGCGAGGCCTTTCTGCAATGGCTGGCCGAGCAGATCGTCGCTTTGCCGAGCGACGCCCGAGGAAAAATCGTCGATGGCGGCGGACCGCTCGAAATCACCTCGGCCCATGTTCTCACTGCGGAGGAACAGGCGCATATTCACGCCACGATCCGCGCCGCCCTCGGTCAAGCGGCGGGCATTTCGACCCCCGAAATTGTGTTCCGCGCGGACGCGGCGTTGATTGCGGGCCTCGAATTGCGCACGCCGCATTTTGTCCTCAACAATAGCTGGCGCGCCGATCTGCAAAGAATTCTCGCGGAGCTTCAGCATGACTAGCCACGCTGACGCTCAGGCGCAGGAATGGTTCGCCCAGGCGCGGGAAAAACTGGGCGGCGCGCGGCTCGGGCCGCAGGCCGAAGAAATTGGCCGTGTCGAGGAGATCGGCGACGGCGTCGCGAGGATTTCCGGCCTGCCTCGCCTGCGGCTCGATGAGGTTGTGCAGTTTGACAAAGGCGCGTTCGGCTTCGCTCATTCACTCGACGACGACGCGGTCAATTGCGTCCTGATCGACCCGGCCGAAAACATTGAGGCGGGAGATGCCGCGCGCGGCAGCGGAGATGTGGTGCGCACGCCGGTCGGGCCGGGCTTGCTTGGACGCGTAGTCGATCCGCTCGGTCGGGCGCTTGACGGCAAAGGTCCGGTCGTCGCCGAACGCCATGACCCGATTGAGAAACCCGCGCCGGCGATCGTCGAGCGGGATTTCGTCACTGAGCCGGTCCAGACCGGCCTGCTGGTGATCGACGCTTTGTTCGCGCTTGGACGCGGTCAGCGTGAACTGATCATTGGCGATCGGGCGATCGGCAAATCGACGTTGGCGATTGACGCAATCATCAATCAGAAGACCAGCGACATGATCTGCGTCTACATCGCCGTCGGACAGAAAAGCTCGAACGTCCGGCGGACGATCGACGCGATTTTCTCCTGGGGAGCGGCCGAGCGCTGCATCGCCGTCGTCGCCAGCTCGGCGTCTCCGGCTGGCCTGCAGTGGATTGCGCCTTTCGCAGGCTTCACCATGGCGGAATATTTTCGGGATCGCGGCCAGCATGTGCTGGTCGTCATCGACGACCTCAGCAAGCACGCCGCCTGCCATCGTGAAATCGCATTGCTGACGCGCCAGTCGCCGGGTCGCGAAGCCTATCCGGGCGACATTTTCTATGTGCACGCCCGCTTGCTGGAGCGCGCCGCAAAACTGTCCGCCGCAAAAGGTGGCGGCTCGCTGACCGCTCTGCCGATCGCCGAGACCGACGCGGGTAATCTCAGCGCCTATATTCCGACCAATCTGATCTCGATCACCGACGGCCAGATCGTGCTCGACACGCGATTGTTCCATGAGGGTCAGAAGCCCGCCGTCGATGTCGGCGTCAGCGTGAGCCGGGTCGGCGGCAAGACCCAGTCGAAGGCGCTGCGCGATGCGGCGGCGTCCCTGCGTCTCGATTATGCCCAGTTTCTCGAACTGGAGATGTTCACCCGCTTCGGCGGCATGCCGGACAGCCGCGTGCGCGGCCAGTTAGCGCGCGGCGCGCGCATCCGGTCCATCCTCAACCAGCCGCAGCACGCGCCGCTGCGCCTGGCTGATGAGGTCGCATTGGTCACTGCGGTCCAGGACGGACTGCTCGACTCCTTGCCACCCGACGCGATCGCCGACTTTCGGCAAGGTCTGGGCGACATGCTCGATCGGGATGCGGCCGAGGCGGTGGCGACATTGCAACAGAACGGCGCCATCGCCGGCCCGTCGGCGCAGGCTTTTGCAGCCGCGCTCGGGCGCTATGCGCAAAATTTCTTGGCCTCTCGCGGTGGAACAGCATGACCGAACGTCTCGCCGAGGTACGCGCTCACATCGATGGCGTCCACCAGCTTGGATCGGTCGTCAACGCCATGCGCGGCATTGCGGCGGCTCGAGCCCAAACCGCCCGCAACCAGCTTGTGGCCGTTGACGCCTACGCACAAATCGTCGCGGGAGCGGTCGCTCGGGCGCTGCGCTTGCGCGCAAACTCCAGCACGGAGGCGCCCCGACGAGGCGGCGAGACAGGCATCGCCCTGTTTTGCGCCGAACAAGGGTTCGCCGGCGCGTTCAACGAGCGCGCGCTGGACGCCGTTGGCGCCGATTTGGCGAAATGCGAATTGTTTCTGATCGGTTCGCGCGGGGTCGACCTCGCTGCGCAGAGGAAGATCCATGCCAGCTGGAGCGACGCCATGCCGTCGCATGGGCTGGGAGTCCCAAAGCTTGCGGATCGGATAACCGAAGCCCTTTATCGCCGCATAGCCTGCGAGGCGATCGTCCAGTTCGACGTCGCCTACACCGCCTGGGCGCCGGGAAAAGGATTTCACGTCGAGAGACACCAGCTTTTTCCGCTCGACCCTGAGCGTTTTTCAGGTCTGGACGGCAGAGGCGCGCCGCTCGTCAATCTGCCGCCTGATGCGCTCGTGGCCAATTTGGCGGCGGATTATTTGCACGCGCAGTTGTGCCACGCCGCGCTGCATTCCTTCGCCGCGGAAAACCAGGCCCGAATGGAGGCGATGGCCGCCGCGGGAAAGCATGTAGAAAAACAGCTTGCGAAATTGCACGCAACGGAACGCCGCGTCCGGCAGGACGAAATTACAGACGAGATCATCGAACTGGCGGCAGGAGAAACCGCCTCTCGCGCCGACCGCAACTCGGCAGCGCGCCAGGACTCGGATCAGAAGCCGCCAGAACGCCGATCACCTCACCAAAATGGCCCCCCCCGATCGGACGATTCTTAGTCTAATGATCCGATCGGAGTGTTCTCGGCGGGTTCAGAGCGAGATCCTCTTTCACTTCGGACGAGTGCGACCCAGCGCGTCCAGAGTCGCGGAAAACGTCGAATCGTTCACGCTACCACAATCGCGCGGTAGGCAAGCGAATGGAGACGGGATAGCAACCGCGCAGTCTGCCGGACTTGCGGTGAAACTGAATACTGTCGCGCTTGGGGGGGGAACGATGGGGAAATCCAACGGCTGCTCACCTTCGCCCACGACCGCGGCATGGACCTTACGCTGATCGAATTGATGCCGCTGGGGATCGGAACGCAAGGCGAGGGTCGCTTCCTGCCCTTGTCCGAAGTTCGGGCCGCGCTCGAACAGCGATTCAGACTCGAAGACCTGCCCGACCGCACGGGCGGCCCGGCGCGTTATGTCCGCGTTGCGGAGACCGGCGGCCGCCTCGGCTTTATCACCCCGTTGAGCCAGCATTTTTGCGCAAGTTGCAATCGGGTTCGCGTTACCTGCACCGGGCGGCTTTTCACTTGCCTTGGACAGGAGGGGGGCGCTGAATTGCGGCCTCCATTGCGCGCATCGGAAAGTGACGATCCCTTGTTGGCGGCAATTGACTCGGCGATCGCCCGCAAGCCCGCGGGCCATGGCTTCATCGATCGACAGGGCTTCACCACGCCCTTGCTCGCGCGTCACATGAGCACGACCGGCGGCTGACGCCAGCAACAACCGCCAAGCGCGCGAGCGCGCAGGCCCCGATCAAATCGAGCGCTGGTTCACCCGTTTCGACAGTTCCTCGGCGCTTTCCTTGCGTTCGGAGTAGCGGTCGACCAGGTAGTCGGCGCAGCCGCGCGTGAGAATCGTGAATTTCACCAACTCCTCCATCACGTCGACCATGCGGTCGTAATAGGGCGAAGGCTTCATCCGGTCGTGGTCGTCGAACTCCATGAAGGCTTTCGCCACCGACGACTGGTTGGGGATGGTGATCAGCCGCATCCAGCGGCCGAGAATGCGCATCTGGTTGACGGCGTTGAACGATTGCGAGCCGCCGCAGACCTGCATCACCGCCAGCGTCTTGCCCTGGGAAGGCCGGACGGCGCCCAGCGACAGCGGTATCCAGTCGATCTGCGCCTTCATGACCGCTGTCATGGCGCCGTGGCGCTCCGGCGAACACCAGACCATGCCTTCCGACCACATTACGAGTTCGCGCAATTCGGCGACCTTGGGGTGATCCGCCTCGGCGTCGTCAGGCAAAGGCAGGCCGCTGGGATTGAACATACGCGTCTCGGCGCCGAAACGACGCAAGATGCGCGCGGCCTCTTCCGTCATCAGGCGGCTGAAGGAGCGTTTTCGCACAGAGCCGTGAAGCAGAAGAATGCGCGGCGCGTGTTCTTTCCGGGGCGAATTGAACAGGCTCTGCTCATGGATCGGCTTGAAACAGGCCTCGTCGAGATTGGGTGTGGAATCGGCGTGATCAACCAAGGCGGCGGCCCTCCGCGTCGATCAGCAACTGGCCGTCTTCCTTGTGCAGCGGGCCCGGCGGCAGGCGGTCGAGGAGATCGAGAACGGTTTCGCTGGGGCGGCAGAGCTTGACGCCCTTGATCGTGCAGACAATTGGGCGGTTGACCAGAACCGGATGGGCCAGCATGGCGCCGAGCAGGGCGTCGTCGCCGACCGAGGGATCGAGCAAACCGAGTTCCTCCGCCGGGGATTTGGAGGTTCGAAGCGCCTTGCGCGGCGTCAATCCCGCGGCGGCGAACAGGCCGAGGAGTTGCGGCTTCGTCCAGCCCGTCTTCAGATATTCGATCACGGTCGGGCGATAGCCGGCCGCCTCGATGATGGACAGAACATTGCGCGACGTGCCGCAATCGGGATTGTGGTGGATGACGACGTCGAACTGTTCAGACAATGGCCTTCTCCCTCGCGCCATCGGCCGCGACACGCCGCTGGACCACTGATCTCGCCTCATACCAGCCGCGCGTGGCGTTGACGATCCGAACCACGGTCAGCATCACCGGCACTTCGATGAGGACGCCGACCACGGTGGCGAGCGCCGCGCCCGAGTGGAAACCAAACAGGCTGATCGCGGCGGCGACGGCCAGTTCGAAGAAATTGCTGGCGCCGATCAGGGCCGAGGGGGCGGCGACACAATGCGCCTCTCCGGTCGCCCGGTTCAGGAGATAGGCCAGGCCCGCGTTAAAATAGACCTGGATGAGGATCGGGACCGCCAGCATGGCGATGACCAGCGGCTGAGCAAGGATTTGCTCGCCCTGGAAACCAAACAGCAGCACCAAGGTTGTCAGCAGCGCGACCAGCGAAAGCGGCTGCAAGGATGAGAGCAATGCGTCGAGAGCGGACTGGCCGCCGCGCATGAGCGTTGATCGGCGGATGATCTGCGCGGCGATGACCGGCACGACGATATAAAGGGCAACCGACAGCAGCAAGGTCTGCCAGGGCACGGTGATCGCCGACAGGCCGAGCAGCAGGCCGACGATGGGCGCGAAGGCAATGACCATGATCACGTCGTTCAGCGCCACCTGGCTCAGGGTGAAATGGGGTTCGCCATTGGACAAATTGCTCCAGACGAAGACCATGGCGGTGCAGGGCGCCGCGGCCAGCAGAATCAGGCCGGCGATATAGCTGTCGATCTGATCGGCGGGCAGATAGGCCTTGAACAGCCAGCCGATGAACAGCCAGCCGAGCAGCCCCATCGAGAATGGCTTCACCGCCCAATTGATGAACAGGGTCACGCCAATGCCGCGCCAATGCTCGGCGACCTGCGACAACGCCTCAAAGTCGATCTTCACCAGCATCGGAATGATCATCAGCCAGATCAGCACCGCCACGGGAAGGTTGACCTTGGCGATTTCGGCGGAGCCAACCAGGTGAAACACGCCGGGAAAGAAATGGCCCAGCGCCACGCCCGCGACGATACAGAGAAAGACCCAGAGGGTCAGATAGCGTTCAAAAGTGGACATGAAGGGACTCCACGGTCGCCTGGGCGACCCGACTGACGGATGCGGCGCCGGTTCAGGCCA
>NZ_JAGRPM010000069.1 GCF_019449565.1 Rhodoblastus sp.
ATAAATCTCCGTATGGCCCTTCTGGCGGCCATAGCCCTTGACTTCCGTCACAGTCAGGCCGTGAACGCCAACCGCGGTCAGCGCATCGCGAACCTCGTCCAGCTTGAACGGCTTGATAACAGCCATCACGATTTTCATCTGTTCTTCCCTGTTTTTTTTCGCGAATACGAATGAAGTTCGCGTCTGAGGCGGGCTTGCCCGGACGCTAG
The DNA here is from genome assembly GCF_019449565.1 of Rhodoblastus sp. Lineage (GTDB taxonomy): Bacteria > Pseudomonadota > Alphaproteobacteria > Rhizobiales > Beijerinckiaceae > Rhodoblastus. Next base: position 210 of record NZ_JAGRPM010000069.1, read on the forward strand.
GCTTCCTGGCGACTTCGCCGTATCAAGGAACATGCCAGAAAAGCGACTTTGATAAGCCGTTGAATCAACGCAATCTTTAGGGGCTTTGTGGCAAAGGTTGCGCGAAAATGCGATAGGTGATTAAAATTTATGCAGATAGCGCCGGATACGCCATCCAAGCGCATATTAAATAATCAAAGCTGCGCAAAATTCGCAGATGGCTCACGCTTCAGGCGGATCAAACCCTCCTGGGCGACGGAGGCGATCAGGGCGCCGCTGCGCGAATAAAGGGCGCCTCGGCTGAATCCCAATGCGCCGGAGGCGCTGGGGCTATCCTGCACATAAAGCATCCATTCGTCGGCGCGGAACGGGCGGTGGAGCCAGAGCGCGTGATCGAGACTGGCGGCCTGGATGTCCGGATGGAACACGGAGCGGCCATGCGCGATCAACGAGGTGTCGAGCAGGGTCATGTCCGAAAGATAGGCCAGCGCGGCGCGGTGGATCGCTGGATCGTCCGGCAGGGCCGCCGAGGTCCGCACCCATATTTTCTGTACTTCGTCAGATTGAGGTCCGCGCGCGACGAAGCGGCTGGGATCGACGGGCCGCATCTCGATTGGCCGCTCGCGCTCAAAATAGCGGCGCACCGGTTCGGGCATGAACTGGCCGAAACGACCGATAAATTCGCTCTCGTCGGGTAGGTCTTCGGGCGGCGGCGCATCGGGCGGCGGGAAGGCGTGGTCCAGATTATCGGGCTCGGCGTTATGAAAGGAGGCGGCGAGCGTGAAAATGATCTTGCCGTGCTGGATCGCCTGGCAGCGCCGGGTCGCGAAACTGCGGCCGTCGCGCAGACGCTCCACCTGATAAAGGATCGGCGCGGCGGGATCGCCGCCGAGCAGAAAATAAGCGTGGAGCGAATGGGCGGCGGCGTGCTCGACCGTGCGTTGCGCCGCGACCAGCGCCTGGGCGATGACAAGGCCGCCGAACACGCGCTGCCAGCCAACCTGCGGGCTGCGGCCCCGGAACAGGTTCTCCTCGATCTTCTCGAGGTCGAGAATGTTCAGCAGACCGGTGACCGCATTGGACATTTTTGGGACCGCCCAGCTCGCATGAAAGCGCCGCCGCCACAGGGTCGCGGCGTGACAGTTTAAAACTGAACGCTTTTTCCCGGCGCCGTCAAGCAGCCCGCCAAGGGTCCGGCGCGCCTGGCGGTGGCGCCCCGCGCGACCTTGCGCGCGGGATCATTCCTCGATCCGGCGCGCTTCTTCCGGCAGCATGATCGGAATGCCGTCGCGAATGGGATAGGCGAGATGGGCGGCGAGCGAGACCAGCTCATTGCGCTCGCGGTCATAGCGCAGAGTGGTCTTTGTCAGCGGACAGACGAGAATTTCCAGCAGGCGCGGATCCACGACGGCGGTTTCGGCGGCGGAGCGCGTCGTGGCGGGCGAGTCGTTCATCGTGAAATCCTATTGCAGCGGCCTGGCCGCCTTGGTGGCGCGGGAAAGCGCGATTTCGCCCAGCGCGAGCAGAAGCTCAGCGCGCGCGGCGAGATCGGGCGCCTCCAGCAAGGCTTGTTTCTCAGCGTGATCGAACGGCCCGATCATGGCGAAGACTGCGATCATGTCGGCGTCCGGCATGGATTCGACATCCTTGCGCGCGATTTCGAGTTTCAGCGCCTGCGCAAGGTCAAAGGCGACGGCGTTCAGATCGGTCCGCTGCTTCACGGGGACCGTTTCCTCGGGCGCGAAATCTTCCTCGAAAACGCTGAAATCCACATTGGCCCTGCGATAGGGCTCGGCCGAATCCACCTCGGACAGGATGCGGAAGCGGGCGATGCCGCTGAGCACGACGAAATAACGGCCATCGCCGGTTTCAGACAATTGGGTGATGCGTCCCGCGGCGCCCACCGGGCGCAGCTCCGCCTTCTCACCGGCCGGCGCATCCACGCCGGAGAGCGGCTGGACCATGCCGATGATCCGCTCGCCCCGCATCGCCTCGTCGAACATGGCGAGATAGCGCGGCTCGAAAATATTCAGCGGCAACTGGCCGCCCGGCAGCAGGATCGCCCCCGACAAGGGAAAGATCGGGATCGATTCGGGCAGGTCGGAAGGCCCGAGATAAGTTTTGTTCATCGCCATGGACGATCCAGTCATGAGAACAGGAGCGACGACAATTGCCGTCGGGCCGTACGCGTCGTAGCGTCGACCGGCCCCCAGCTGTCGAAAAACTGCACGAGCAATTTCCGAGCCGAATCGTCGTTCCAGCTGCGTTCGCGCTTGATGATGTTCAGCAATTCCTGCGCGGCGGCGTCGCGCCGGCCCGCCGCATTGAGCGCCACGGCGAGATCATAGCGGGCCTGATGGTCCGTGGGAACATTTTCGACGCGGGCCAGAAGATAAGCCAGATCACCGACAGCGCCGGCCTGTTCCTGCAGCGCCAGAGCGGCCCTCGCCGCCGCGACGGCGGGGGCGTTGGCGTGGCGGACGGGAATGGCGTCGAGCAATTCCCTTGCCTCCGCCAAGGCGCCCTGCGCGACCCGGACGCGGACAATTCCGGCGAGCGCGCCGGCATGTTCCGGCTCGACGCCGAGGATCTGCGCGAAAGCGGCTTCGGCCGAATCTGGGTCGCCCGCTTCAAGCAACGTCTGCGCCTCGTCGAACAACGCCTCGACATCCGGTCCGGCCGGCCCCAGCCAACGGTCGATGAAGGCCCTGATCTCGCCCTCCGGCAAGGCGCCCATGAAACCATCGACCATCTGGCCGCCCTGAAACGCGACCACGGCTGGAACCGACTGGATGCCGAGTTTTTCGGCGATCTGGGGATATTTGTCGATGTCCATCTTGGCGAGGCGGACCCTGCCGCGCAGTGAAGCGACGACTTTTTCAAGGATTGGCGTCAATTGCTTGCAGGGCCCGCACCACGGGGCCCAGAAATCGATCAGCACCAGGCGGCGAAGCGATTCCTCCATCACCTCGGCGCGGAATCCCTGCAGGGTCACGTCGACGATATCCGCTCCCGCCGCGCCGTTCGAAGGGGAAAAGGGCTTTTGTTCCGCTGGCTGCATCGCGCGTCCTGTTCGTCCTGGCGCGGTTCTCCGGACCGCATTTGATGGGTAAAATGGCGGTTCCGGAATGGTTTCGCAACCGCCCGCGCACTTTCCCCGCACCAAGATGGGGTTTTTTGACCCGATGACAAATTCGCGAAAAAACCAGCCCAAGCCCTGTTGCAATGTCCGGGGCTTTGCGGCATATAGCCCCCACGACGCGGCTGCGTCGTCCCACGGATGCGGGTGTAGCTCAGGGGTAGAGCACAACCTTGCCAAGGTTGGGGTCGAGGGTTCGAATCCCTTCGCCCGCTCCAAATTTCCTTTGTCCAACCCGGACATAGGCAACAGCATGTGTCTAAGACATGCGTGACAACCTCGGCGTCGAATAGGTCGTCGAGAGGTTGTAGGGTTTTCCGCTCCAGATCGATAACGCCGAAATCGTAGCTCATAAAGCTGACGAACCAAATGCCTTCGTCGATGTCTTTGATTACGAGCCGCTGACCCGCGAGCACGCTTGAGATTTTGGCGCGCTTCGATGCAGAGTGACGAGCATCGCGATCAGACGCCGCATAGACCTAGACCGGCGGCTTCGTATCGAGCCGAGGGTCTCGCTCTCAGTGAATATCTGAAGCTCACAGTCAGGTCCGCGCCTGCTCGCTGTCGTCGGCAACGACTCCCTTTCCCGAAATTCCGCCGACATAATGAAGGGTGCGCGACTTCATGACATGGCCTCGCCTCTTCTTGGCGTCGGCCGAGCGCAATCTTAGAGCGCGCCTGTAAAACTGGACCATCGCCAATTTTCACCATGGCAGGTGACTGTGTAAATCCTCTCCCCCCGTGTGGACCAGAATTGGAGAGGCAGGCGACTCGTCAAGATATTCGAAGGGGGTCTCCACTTCGATACTATCGACGAGGCGATTGCATTTCGCGCAGGAAGGATATCCGTCTCCCCAAGGCGGGGTAAGAGCTTCCGGCAACTGCTTGTCATTCGTGCTCATAGCCGCCTCCCAAGCGAGATCGCCCGTCGATATCATCCTCGATTGCCGTTCAGCTGCATTTCCTGGACCTGGCCGCCGGATCGCCGTAAGCGCTAGGCTCTGGCTCGCAGGCGCAGATTGAGCGGAATCGCCAGAAGCGACTTCTTTTGCCGAGACCGGCTGCAACTTCGAGCCGGAATGGCGATTTTTTCTACGATTCAACGGCGAAATTTCCTTCAGACATGGCTGGAGCGCATTCTATTAGGTCGAAAGACGCCGAAAAGTTCCCGGGGTTCGCGAAAAAGCGTCGTTCGACCCGGTGGATTGCTTCGCGGACGGACGCCGCGGCCCAAGCTGCGTCAGGCCTTGTCAGACCGATCAGAACGTCGATACCGCGATCCGCCAGCAAACTGGAAAGGCTATTGACCGCCCCAAAACGCAAACGCCCGCAACAGTCAAGTTTATGAATATAAGGTGATCGAAGCGACTTATTGAATGGAACAATTCACTGTTCGAAACGCTGTTAGGTGACAGTTTGTTATTTCTCCTAACATCTAAGGCATCGCTCATGTTTTTGCATCGCAAAGAACTTATACAGCCTGTAAGCGTAGGCGTTCCAGACGCTCGTTTCGGAACATTTTTGTTGGAACAATTTGGCGGAGCCACGGGAGAATTAACTGCGGCATTGCAATATTGGGTGCAGTCTTTTCATGTTGAGGATGCCGGAATCCGCGACATGCTTCAGGACATCGCCATAGAGGAATTCGGCCACCTCGAAATGGTCGGCAAGTTGATCGCTCAGCACACAAGCCGGATCGACCAAACGTCCGTATTCGACGCGCCTCTTTTCAAGCTGAAGGGCGGCGGGCCACATTTTCTGGATAGCCAAGGAAGCTGTTGGACCGCCGCCTATATTCAGGAGGGGGGCAATGTCGTGCGCGATTTGCGGGCCGATATCTCCGCCGAAGCCGGGGCGCGCCAAACATATGAAGCGCTCATAAAGGCATGCGACGACGAAAATTCAAAAAAGGTGCTCGTCCATCTGTTAACCCGGGAAATAACGCACGCCAACATGTTCATGAAGGCGCTCGATTCCATGGGCAAGCTTGATGACCCGTTCTTTGGAAATATTGAACCGGACGAAACTGTAAGGCTGGTTTTCAACCTGTCGCAGGGTGAAGACGAGCGGGGTCCATGGAACGAAGAACCGGATTTTGACTTTGTCGAAAATCCGAAGCCGGCGGGCGGCTTTCCGCCAGCGCCGATCAATCCGGACGACGAACATCGCGCTCCCTCCAGAGCTCCGGCCAAGGCGTCGAAAAAAGGGACCGCCAATCGTTCGGCATGAAGGCGTTTCGCTGTCCACCCTTGATCGTATGTCCTCGACCCTATGGCGAAAACAAGCGGCGGTCCCGGCGGTCGCCAGCGCTCTCCGACCGTGCCGACACCTGCGGCGTGTGTCCCCTCCAAAAAGGCGAACCCATGTTTAACAAACTTCACCGTCCCACGGATACGCTCCGCTCGTCCTGGGCGCTCGGCCTGGCAGCCTTTGCCGGCTCCCTTGTCGCCAGCGCAGTCTGGAACGAAAGGGCGGAAAAGCGCGCCGAACAGCGTAATCCCCCTCTTGGTCACAAGATCAACGTCGATGGCGTCACGCTTCATTATCTCGACACCGGCGGGTTGAAACCAGCGGTTCTCCTGATTCACGGCAACGGAGTGACTTCCGCCGATATGGAAATCAGCGGTCTGATCGACGCCCTCAAGGATCGCCACCGGGTAATCGCTTTTGACCGGCCCGGCTATGGCTATAGCGAACGTCCGCGAAACAAGTCTTGGACGCCGGAGGAGCAGGCCGATTTGTTCGCCAAAGCCTTGGCGCAACTCAAAGTCGAGACCGTCGTGGTCTTGGGGCACTCGTGGGGAACGCTGGTCGCTGTGGCCTGCGCATTGCGGCATCCGCAACTTGTAAACGGTCTTGTCCTCGCGTCCGGCTATTATTTTCCGACTGTGCGTTTAGATGTTGTTGTCGGCTCTCTCGCCGCCACGCCGCTGCTTGGCGAAGTAATGCGCCGGACAATCTCGCCTTTGATCGGACGCCTGATGGCGCCGGCCGCTTTCGCGGAAATGTTTGCGCCCATGCCAATCCCCGAGCGCTTCAGCGATCGGTTCCCCGTCAGCCTTTCGTTTCGGTCGACGCAGTTGCGGGCAAGTTCGGAAGAAGCGAGCATGATGGTTCCAGCCGCACGCCGGCTTTCAAGCCAATATGGCGCGATTTTGCCGCCTGTGACGATCATCGCCGGGGAAGGCGACCAGATCGTCGATTTCGAGCGGCAATCAAAGGCGCTGCATGAGGCCGTGCCCGGCAGCTCCTTGAGGCTGTTTCCCGGCGTTGGGCATATGGTCCATTATGCTGCGACCGCCGAGATCGCAGGGATGATTGATGAACTCGCCGCCCCAAGGAAGCCTTTGGCGGCTTGACCTGCCGGTGAGCGAGCGCTCAGCGTGGCGACGGATGACGGAACTAAGCGGCCAGCGCCGCTTTCGTCATCCGCATCGTCGCGATGACGCCTGCGTCGTTCCAGTTCATTCCAACCGACCCGCCAAGGCCGGACATGCTTCGCGCCAGAAGCTTGTTGCCAAAACTGTCTGAGCTCAGAACTTCGGTGACAGGAGGGCCGCCGCGCTCTGTCCAAACGGCCACCACCTCCTCGGAATCATCATCGACGCATGATATGTCTAGCGTGCCGGTTTTGACCGAAAGCGCGCCATATTTGATGGAATTGGTCGCCAATTCATGCACGACAAGCGCCAGATTTGTCGCAGCGGTCTCTCCCACTCCCAGACGCGGCACAGAAACGCGGATGCGCCCGTTGAACGCGCTTGTGTCGTCATATGGCGTCAGCAAGACGGAAAGCAGGTCTCCCAGAAGCGCAGCCTTGGGTCTTTGCCCGGGCGCAGGCCGGAGAAGATCATGCGCGCGCCCAAGCGCCGCCAGGCGGCGGCTTAGATCGCGGGACATTTCGATGGCGGTAGCCGAGGAACGGGCCGTGATGGAGGCGAGGGCCGAGGCGATCGCCAGCAGGTTCTTGACCCGGTGGCTCATCTCGCCGGCGAGAAGCTCGCTGGCTTCCTCGGCTTGTTTGCTGCGGGTGACGTCGAGGAATACGCCAAACATATTGCTGCCGAAAATATTCGCGTCTGACCCCTCGCCTCTGGCGGATATCCAGCGAATCTTTTGTCCGACCGTAATGCGGAAGTCGATTTCGTAGCGTCCAGCGATAGCGCGCGCGGCGGCGAACGCCGTCCTGACCCTGTCCAGATCATGGAGGAAAATTTGCGCGGATAAATCCTCGAAGGTCACATCCTGATTTTCCGGAACGCCCCAGAGTTCACACCCTCGTTTGTCGAGCATGATCGTGTCCGTGTCGACATTCCACGACCAGAGCGCCACCTCCGCTGCATTTAAAGCCTGGAGAAAATGGGTATCGGTCCATTTCATCATAATGGAGTTCCTCGACGGCCAAGGGTTCGAGGCTTTGGTCTATTCCCTGGTCGACGGTCGCAACAGGTTCGGAATCTGCTCAGGCGCGGGCACGGCTTCGTCGGCGCCCGATCCCATTGATGAGACTGAGGCCTGCATCAGTCGCCTCCGATTGGCGCTACCAATCCAAAAAGGCGCCCCGCCTATGCTTCATTTCGTTTAGCTTCCGCCAGAGCGAACCGCCGGCAATGTTCAAGATAGGCGCTCTCATGTATCGACAGCAGGGAAACGACGCCCGACCAAAGCCAGGTCGGCGCTTCCAGCGCGCCGGCGCGAGCCGACCTCAGATCCTTCAGCCATGCCGACCGCGTTTCAGCGGTCATCTGGCGCCCGTGGGCCTTGCCCACGACGCCCGCGAGATAGGCCGCCAGCGCGATGGACTGCTTCGGCGTCATATGAGCCACCTCCAGCTTGAGGTCTTGGGGCGTCAGCTCCCGGATCACCACAGTCTTGCCGAGAAAGCGCGACGCGATCATGCGCTCCCCTAAATTCGGAGAGAGCGCCCTGGCGCCGGTGACGATGCGGATGGCGTTGTCTCGCGGCATTTTTGCCTTAGGCGCGCTCGGGGCGGCTGCGGAAACGCTTTCCTTGACATCTACCAGACAGAGGGTCGCGCTTTTGTTCTGACCGACCTCCAGCATGGCGGCGTAGCGCAGGCGGCCCAAGGAGCTGCAACCCTTGATCCAATAGGCGGCGTCGATCAAACTCATTGGATCCGCATCGCCCCGGGATTGCAATCTTGTAACCATGTCATGCGCTTCTTTGGTGGCGAAAATTTCGCCCATGGCGTTGCGCTCCTCCGCCGTCAGGGGCCAGAATTTGCGACCGAGTGGTAAAATCGGCTTGGCAGTGTCCAAACGCTCGGCCGCGAGCTGACGCCAGCGCCGGCGGACGGACTTTGCGAGAAGGTCGCTGACGACATCTGGCCGCATGGCTTTCTCGTCTTCCGATTGGAAATCGCCGGCCAGCACCGCCTCATAACCGAGCATCAGCTGCTCGAGAATCCGGGCGGTGGTCACACCGGGAAGGTCCGAGCCGCGCGCCGCCGAAGCAAGCGACAGAGCCAAGCGGATCAGATCATGCGCTGGATTGCCGATCACCGTCTGATCCAGATCGCGGATCTGGACCGAGACCCGGCCCTTGTTGTCAGCCAGCGGCCCAAGATTGCCGAGATGGCAATCGCCGCAGATCCAGACTGGCGGCCCGTCTGGAACATTCGACGGGGCTGTCTCGAGCCACTGGTAAAAGCTGACGGTGCTGCCGCGCACAAAGGCCTGCGCGGATTTCGCCATCTTCAGGCTCTGGATCCTTGCCAGTTTGGCGGCGCGGTCTTCCGGTTCGGTCATGACAAAAATCTCTCCGACCCGTGACGTCGCGAGTTTCGTAATCCGTTCATTCATTGGCTGGGTGGCCGACAGAAGTGGCCGTCAGGGTGGGCGTCGCCCAGGCAGCGCGACCCCAATATATCAATACGCGGTCCCGATATTGGTTCCGACGCAGATTAAAACCGCCAGCCCATCTTGAGCGCAGCCACGGTCTGCCATTGCTCGAAACCGCCGCCCGGCGCGTTCGACCAGACCTTGAGATAGGAGCTTTGCAGGTCGAGCGCCGGACGCCCGAGCAGCGCGGCATTGCGCTCGCCGCCGAGCCACTCGGCCGGGACGACATATTCGACCGTCGCGATCGGCTGGATTTCATAGAGGTTGGTGAAAAAGCCGAAACGATTGCGGTCGAACCAGCGGCCGATGAATTCGACGGCGAAACTCGCATTCCAGTTCTTGCTGATCGAATAGCTCATCGAGGGAATGACAAAGGCCGCATAGGACGACGTCTGCGGCTCGCGAAGGCGGCGCTGCACGAAAGCCGTCACGCCAAGCGACCAGACGGCGGCTCCGGAGCTGTCCGATGCGATGGGCGCCTGACGGAAGTCGCCGTCGAGATTGAACCTCTTGTTGAGACCGAGATTGAAGTCCTGACGCGCCGATATCTGATTGTCGAAGGTGGGGGTGAAATCCCAGCGCGGCGCGAAAACGAAAAAAGGCGAGAAGGCCTGGTCGTTGCCCGGGTCGACATATTGCAGGCGCGCCGAGCCGCCGGTCTTGTCGAGATTGACGTTCGAGGCGCGAAAATAGCGGTCGGTTTCGGCAAAGCCAGTGACCGTCGCCCGCAAGGGGAGGTCGCCAACCGGCGCCGCCCAGGACAGGTTGCCGACGGGCCGCCATTGCCCGGTCGAGGTCCCGCCCCGGCTCACTTCCTCCGCATTGGAATTCCAGCCCAGCGGCAGCAGCGCGTTGGCGCGAAACTGCGGCGAGGGGATCTGCTTTTCCAGATCCGGCGAGGTCGCATAGAGGTTCGAAAGCGGCGCCGGGGTCGCGGCGTTGGGCGTCGCGAACATGGCGTCGTTCATCGCGTCATTGGCGTCGCTTTGCGCGTCCAGACGGCCCGCCGTCTGCGCGGACGCGGCCCCGACCGGCCCGGCGAAAGCGAGCGCGAAAGCCGTGAGGCGGCAAATGCTTGCCGCGCTTCCGGGACGCTGGCGCATCTTCATCGATCGCGGCGCCAGCTCCTAAAACCACCGCCAGCCGCAAACGCGCCGGCCTCTGTTCCACCAGCAAACCCAGCGACGGCGTCGGCGACGTGGCGCGACGACGACGACCTGCGCTTTTTGGATCAACTCATCCGGAGGCGTCGCGATGCGGGCGTCGAGCGGCATGGCCTCACTCGCGCTGGTTCCGAAGGACACGCCAACGGCCGTGGCGGCGGTAGCGATCATCAGTCCGCGCAGCAATCCGCGACGATCAATTGGTTTCATTGCCGGCTCCTCTGGGTGGGGTCGACGAACGACCAGAGCTTCGATTGGCGTCCCATCAGTCGCCGGCGGCGTCCGCCGGCATCAGGTCAGGAAGCTTGAACGGGTTTGGCTCCCCGGTCAACGATGCGGCGTTCGGGACCGCCGTTCCCGGCAGGATCTCGAAATTCGGCCGGAACACGACGATGATGCTCCTGAGCTGATCGAAAGGCTTGCGGTCGCCGGTGAATGTCGCTTTGCCGGCCTTGACCAGGTCGTCGAAAGTGCTCACGCCCATCATCACCTGGTTGAGATCGGCGCGGTTGACCGTGATGGTCAGGTCCGGGTTCTTCGCCTCCTCGCCCTTGATGTTGGTCAGGGTCGCATTGCTCATCTCGATGAGGTGCTTCTCGCCATTGTCGGGGGTGATGAGATTAATGGTGAAGCGCATGCCGTCGGCCTTGCGCGGGTCGATGCTGATGCCGATGAAGTCGAGCCAGTTCTCGGTCGACATCGCGCGGACCATGTCCGGTCCGGACGACCTTGCGGGCGTTCCGCCGGGAAGCCCGTTGCGCAGCTCATAGGCGCCCTGCAGATAGATGTTGCGCAGCGTCGGGCTTTCCTTCTGGTAGCCAAGCTGTTCGAAGGCGTTCGCCAGCAGATCCTTCGCCGCCTGGTTGCCCGGTTGCGCGAACACCAGCTTGTTCAGGATCTCGGACGCCTCGAGATATTTGCCCTGATCATTGAGTTCCTTGCCCTTGGCGATGATCTTGTCGGAGCCGCCCATCATCTCGACATAGAGCGGCGCCGAATCCTTCGGCGACAAGGGCGCGATATTCACCGGATTGCCGTCCCAGTAGCCGAGGAAACGGTTGATGACGCCTCGGCTGTTGTGCTGTTCGGACCCGTGGTAGCTATGCGCGGGCCATTGCTTCCACAGACTTTGCGGAAGCTGGTAGACATTCTGGATCTCGTTGATGGTCACGCCGAGATTGGCGTAATGCAGCGACTGGTTGTTGAGATTGGCGTAAGTATCACGCTGTGTGCGCATCACTTCCTGGATGCGCGCGTTGCCCCAGCGCGGCCAGCTGTGCGACGCGAACATCACTTCGGCGTCCTGCCCGAAACGGTAAAGCGCCACATTGATCTGCTTTGACCAGTTCAGCGCATTGCGCACCGGAGCGCCGCGCGGCGTATAGATATTATGGATGGTGCCCGTAATGTTCTCGGCGGCCCAGAAGGCCTTGAACTGCGGGAACCAGGTGTTCATCTCGACCGGCGCCTCGGTATCCGGCGTGCTCTGGAACACCATCGTCACGCCGTCGACAGTCACATCCTCGAAGTCCTTCCGGATCAGCTGGTTCGGCGCGATCAGCCCGACATTGCCATTCGCCACGTTCTTGCCGATCGACTGGTCCGCGTGGCCGAAGGGGTCGCGCGGCAGCAGGACGGCGTAGGAATATTGGGTTCGGCGGGACATCGCGTTGCCGGAGAAAACATTCTCCTCGATCGCAGCTTGCATGAAGCCTTCCGGCGCGATCACCTTGACCTTGCCGCTGATCACGTCGGCCTCGTCCACCACGCCGCGCACGCCGCCGAAATGATCGACATGCGAGTGCGAATAGACAACGCCCAGCACCGGCCGCTTGCCCAGCTTCTCGTTGATGAAGTCAAGCGCCGCCCGCGCCGTTTCCTTGGCCGTCAGCGGATCGAAGACAATCCAGCCGGTGTCGCCCTTGATGAAGCTGATATTGGCGAGGTCGAAGCCGCGCACCTGGTAGATTTTGCCGGGAACGACTTCATAGAGGCCATAGGCCATGTTCAGCACGGCCTGCCGTTGCAGCGACGGATGAAGGCTCGGAAAGTCCTTGCCTTGCAGCAGCCACTGGTAGCTGCCCATGTCCCAGGCCACGTTGCCGGCGTCGGCCATGATCTTCATAAAGGGCGGCTCGGCAATGAAGCCTTTCTTGGCCTCGTCGAAATCCCGCTTGTCCTCGAACGGCAGGGTGGCGGAGACGCCCTTGCGCAATTCGATGGTGTACATCGACGGCAGGCTTCCCTTGGCGTCGAAATGCTTCTCACCCCGACTCGTCGCCTGCGCCTGCGCAACGCTGTGGTTGAAGGCGAGCGGGCCGAGGAAGGCGACTGCGCTCGCGGCGATCATCACTACGCGGAGCGGTCGGCTGGCTGTCATTTCTTTCTCCCTATCGAGCGCCGTCCTTCGAAGGCGGAAGGTCAGGCGAGCCTTGCGCGCGCAATTTTATCGGCGGCGGGAAAGTCCGAAATCCAACTATCTGATAAAGGATTCTGCCTGCGCCGAGCTGTTTTTTGGCGCAGCGCCGGCGAAAGTCGCCGCCCCCGCAGGCCGCCATATTCTGGCTCGCTCGACGACTGATCGGGCCCTCTTTCGTTGCGTCAAGCAGATGCGCGCTTGCACCCGTTCAGGAACAATCTCGCGCAGGTTTTCGCCCGCCGTTCGATCTCGTCGATCGCGGGCGCCTCGCGCTGCCCCATCATCACGGCGCGTTGCGGCTCCATGATCATCATGCCGCGCAGCATGGCCGCGCCGAGTTGCGGGTCATCCAGATCGAGCAGGCCCTTGCGGCATTGTTCCTCAAGCCACAGCGCCATGGCGTCGCCGCTGCGCTTTACCGCCTCGTCGTAGAAGGCCTTGCCGATTTCGGGAAAGCGCTCGCATTCGCTCAGCACCAGGCGAAGGATGCCAATGGTCTGGCTGTCCAGCGTCAGGCGACCGAAGGCGATCAGAATGCGCTCCAGAGCCTGCTCCATGTCGAGATTGGCGAGCGCCCGCTCGTCGATCTCCATGATGAAGCGCCCGATCCTGTCGGCGATCACGCTTTCGAACAGGGCGTCCTTGGTGGGGATGATCCGGTAGAGCGTCTTGGTCGAAACGCCCGCGCGCTGGGCGACCGCGCACATCGAGGCGCCCGCGTAGCCGCTGGCGTCGAACTCGGCCCGCGCCGCCTGAACGATCAGGGCGCGCGTCTCCTCCTCCGTGCGGACCGGCGGGCGACCGCGCCCTCTGCAAGGTGTCTTTGCATTTTCGACTATGGTCATTTTCCAAATTCCGATTGACTTCGGCAGCGTCTGGCATATTTTAGAAACTACGACGTTTCCTAAATAGTCGCAAGCGCCGATTTTCCGGCGGCCACGGAGAGCAGCCCGATGACACAGCACCAGCAGATCGAGGAGTTCGAAGGCGCGGTCTCAAAATATGAGGCGCCAGCCGGGATGAAAGCCCCACTCGCTTTCGAGGGCCGCGACGCGGTCGCTCCATTGCAGACCAAGGCCGTCGCCCCAGAGCGGGCAAAGAACCCGCGCTCCATTCTGAAGCGTTTCCTGATCGTTGGCGTGGCCGTGGCCGCGCTCGGCGGCGCCGGCTATCTCGGCCACAACTACTGGACCTTCGGACGTTTCGCGATTTCGACCGACGACGCCTATGTCAAGGCGGACAACACGACGATCGCGCCAAAGGTGGCGGGCTATATCGCGTCGGTCCATGTCGGCGACAATGAGGCGGTCAAGGCGGGGCAGATCCTCGCCCGCATCGACGACCGCGATTTCAAGGTCGCGGTCGAACAGGCCAAGGCCGATGTCGAGGCCGCCCGGGCCGCCATCGGCACGAGGCAGGCCGCCATTGTCGCGCAGCAATCCGCTATCGACGGCGCGAGCGCGACGGTCGCCGCCGAAGAGGCCAACCAAACCTTCGCCGAGCAGGAAAATAAGCGCTATTCGGACCTCGCGGCCACCGGCTTCGGCAGCGTGCAGAACGCGCAACAGGCCAGTTCGCGCGTGCTCGCCGCGCGGGCGAATGGCGCGCGCGGGCGCGCCGCTCTCGTCAATGCGACCCGCCAACTCGACGTCCTCAAGGCCGAACTTGCGCAGGCCGAGGCCAATCTGGCCCGGGCGCAGGCGGCGCAGGACCAGGCCGAGCTGAACCTCTCCTATACGGCGATCCTCTCGCCGGCGGACGGCCAGGTCGCCAACCGCACCCTGCGCGTCGGCCAATATGTGCAGGCCGGGACGCAATTGATGGCCGTCGTGCCGGTCGAGGCCAGCTATATCGTCGCCAATTACAAGGAAACCCAGCTGACCGACGTCCACGCCGGGCAGCCGGTCGAGATCGAGGTCGACATGTTCCCGGGCCAGCTCTTCAAGGGCCGCGTCGATAGCGTCGCCCCAGCGAGCGGGCAGGAATTCGCGGTGCTGCCGCCAGACAACGCCACCGGCAATTTCACCAAGGTGGTGCAGCGCATCCCCGTGAAGATCGTGCTCGACGCGGGAAGCCCGCTCGCGGCGCTGCTGCGGCCGGGCATGTCCGTGACTCCGACCATCGACACGCGCGTCTCCACGCCGCTGGTGGCGACGGTCGCGAACGCCCGAAGCTGATCGCGCCGCCGCAGGAGGAAAAGCCATGTCCAGCATTGCCATAAACGCCAATGGAAGCCCGACCCTCCCCGTCGCGGAAGCCAAAGCGAGCCTGACCTCCTGGATCGCGGTCATGGCCAGCATGATCGGCGCCTTCATGGCGATCCTCAACATCCAGATCACCAACGCCTCCCTGCTTGACATCGAGGGCGGCATCGGCACCGGCGTCGACAATGGCGCCTGGATCTCGACCTCCTATCTGATCGGCGAGATCATCGTCATTCCGCTGACGGATTACCTGAGCCGCGTGTTTGGCTTCCGCCGTGTGATCCTCACCAACACAATCCTGTTCGCGGTGTTTTCCATCGCCTGCGCCTTCACCCGTGACCTCGGCTCGATGATTCTTGCGCGCGGCTTGCAGGGTTTTGCCGGCGGCGTGCTGATCCCGATGGCCTTCACCATGGTGCTGACCAAGCTTCCGAAGGCGCAGCAGCCGATCGGCCTCGCCATGTTCGCCGTGGCGGTGACCTTCGCGCCGGCGGTCGGGCCGACCATCGGCGGCTATCTGACCGAAAATTACGGCTGGCAGACCATTTTCTTCGTCAACACGCCCCCGGCCATCCTGATGTTCGTGGCGCTCGCCCTGACGCTCGAACGCGCGCCGATGCGGCTCGGCCTGCTCAGGGAAGGCGATTGGGCCGGCATCTTCACCATGGCCGTGGGGCTTTCAGCGCTGCAAACCGTGCTGGAGGAAGGCAACAAGAACGACTGGTTCGGCTCGCCCTTCATCGTCAAGCTGACGGCGCTGGCCGTGGTCTTCCTGACGGCTTTCGTCGCTATCGAGCTCACGGTGGCAAAGCCGCTGGTCAATCTGCGCCTGCTCACGCGGCGCAATTTCGGGATCGGCGTGCTCGTCAACATGCTGCTGGGCTTCGCCCTGTTCGGCACGATCTATGTGATGCCGCAATATCTCGGACAGGTGCAGCACTATAACGCCGAGCAGATCGGCAAGGTGCTGGCCTGGACCGGCTTCCCTCAGCTGCTCTTCATCCCCTTCGTGCCGATGCTGATGAAGCGCTATGACGCGCGCTACATCGCCTTCCTCGGCATGTCGATCTTCGCGGCCAGCAGCTTCATGAATATCGGCCTGTCGCTCGATTCGGCCGGCGATCAGTTCTTCACGCCGAATGTCGTGCGCGCTGTCGGGCAGGCCCTGATGCTGACGCCGGTCAGCGCCATCGTCACCGCCGGCATCGCGCCGAGTGAAGCGGGTTCGGCCTCCGGCCTGTCCAATATGTTGCGCAATCTCGGCGGCGCCGTCGGCACGGCGAGCCTCGGGACGATCATCACCAAGCGCGAGCAGTTCCATTCCAACATTATCGGACAATCCGTGACGACTTATCGCGACGAGGTGCGCGACAGGATCGACCATCTGACCCAATATTTCATGACGCACGGCGTGTCCGACCCCGCAGTCGCGCAGCACAAAGCCCTCGCGACGATTGGCGGAGCGGTCAGGCGTCAGGCGCTCACCATGGGGTTCGCCGACGCCTTCGCCGTCATCGGCGTGTTGCTGGCGGTCGCGGCCGTCGCGCTGCTCTTCGCCAGCAAGCTCAAGCCCGCGGCGGGCGCCGCCGGCGCGCACTGACCTATCAAGCGGGCGCGCTCGATTTCTGGCGCCGGAGGAAGGCCTCCGGCGTGTCCAGATCGACGAGGACGCCATCATCGTCCGCTTCGATCTCGGCGACCCAGTCGGAATATTGGCCAATGAGATGTTTCGCCCCGGAATCGCCCTGCGTCTCCTGCAACAGCAGCGGGAAAAATCCCTTGCCCCACAGCACCGGATGGCCGCGCCGGCCCTTGCGCTTCGGAACCACGATCGCCTGCATGCGGCTGGGGTCGAAAGCCTCGATCATGCGGTCGATCAGGGCGGGATCGATATCTGGCATATCGCCGAGGAAAATCATCGCGCCGTCCACATCCGGCGGCAGGGCGGCAAGACCCGTTTTCAGCGAGGTCGAGAGCCCGCCGTCGAAATCCCCGTTGACGATGAAACGCGCGTCTGCCTGGGCCAGCGCGGCCTGAACCTGTTCGGCCTCATGGCCGAGAACAACAAAGGCTGTCGCGATGCGCGAGGCGGCGATGGCGTCCAGTACGTGGCGGACGACCGGCTTGCCTTCAAGCGTCAGAACCAGCTTGTTGGCGCCCATCCGCCGCGATTGTCCGGCGGCGAGGACGACAGCGACGATTTTGCGCGGGGCGGCGGGCGACACATCCCGCATTCCGCGTGGAAAAACCTTGCGCGGCGCCGCGCGCAACAGCCCGCCGACGCCCATCGCCGCAATATCTTCCCGCGCGACCGTCTGTCGCGCCAGCAGGCGTTGCAGGACGAAGTCGAAGCCGTTCAATTGGATCGACCGCGCGCAGCCGGGCATCCCGACCACCGCCACGTCGCCGACCGAGCCAAGCGCCAGCAGATTGCCCGGATCGACCGGCATGCCGAAACATTCGACCGCGCCGCCCGCCGCGACAATGGCCGCCGGAACCACGTCGCCCCGGTCGCTGGTCGAACCCGCGCCGCAAATCAGCACGAGCTCGGCGCCCGCGCGAAGCTGGCGGCAGATTTCCTGCGCGAGCGCTTCCGCCTCATGCGCCGCGCGCACGTCCGCGCAAAGCGCGCTGCCCAGCGCCTCCAGCCTGTCTCGCGTCGCTGCGGCGGTTTTTTCCAGCAGGCTCGGCTTAAGCCCGGGCGCCACAGTCTGGATCAGGGCGACTCGATGCGGTTGAAAGCCGGCGATCTGAAACACGGCGCGGAAGGCCTCCCATGCCGCGACGACAGCATCCGGCGTGGCGAAAGGATTGACCTTGATTGTCGCCACCGCCTGTCCGGGCGAAACCGTCTCATAGGGCGGCAGGGTCGCCAGCGTGATCGACTCGTCGATCCTGTTGAGCGCGTGAATCATTTCAGGCGCGAACAACACCAGACCGCGATGGTCCGCGACAATGTCGCAGCGGCCATTTTTCACCGGTCCCGCGCGCAAGCCGGCGCCCGCCAATGCGCGCGCGATGCGCTCCGCCGCGTGATCTTCCAACACATCCAACGCGTCGATCATCGCCACCGTGACGCTTTCGACGCCCGCCACGAGCAGCCGCGCGATCTCCTCACCGCCAAGGCGAACGCCTTTCGGCAGGTTCAGGCCGGGCCGGGTCAGGGAATGGGCGAGCAGCCCGCCCTCAGCGGCGCGCGCTGGAAGCGTGACGAATTTCATTCCGCCGCGCTCCTGAGCGCGGCTTTCGGGGCGAGCCGCAAGGCCCCGGTCAATTCGCCGGCGATGGCGATGGCGATTTCGGCCGGCGTCGCCGCGCCGATGGCGAGGCCGATCGGGCCGTGGATCCGCGCCAGAGGCTCATCCGCCACGCCTTGCGCGCGCAGGCGAGACCGACGCTTTTCCGCCGAACCGCGCGAGCCGAGCGCGCCGATGTAAAAAGCCGGACTGCGCAAGGCGGCCATGAGCGCCGGGTCGTCGATGCGCGGCTCATGGCTCAGCGCGACCAGGGCGCTTCGGCTGTCGAGGTGTAAATCGGGAAGGACCTCATCGGGCCAGCCGGCGAGAATTTTCGCGCCCGGAAAGCGCGTCGCGTCGGCGAAAGCGCTGCGCGGGTCGATCAGCGTCACTTGATAGCCGGCCAGAGTCGCGATCGGCGCGAGGGCCTGCGCGATATGCACCGCGCCGACAATGGCCAGCCGCAGCGGCGCGCGCCAGACCTCGATGAAGAACAGCCCGCGCGGGGTTTCGACCAGCGCGTCATTCCCCTTTTCCGCCGTCGTCGCAATCGCATGGCGGGTCAAATCGTCCAACGCTTCAGGCGACGCATCCACGTCGAACCTTGTCCTCTCGCCGCTGTCGAGATCAACGACGGTCACCGCGTCGCGGCCAGCGCTGGCGTCATCGGTCAGGCTTTGCAGGAAATCGCAATCTTCGATCCGCTCGACGAAAATCTTGATCGCGCCGCCGCAGGCGAGGCCGACCGACCACGCCCTTTCATTGCTGACGCCAAACTCCCGCAAGGCCGGCCGGCCGCTGGCGATGACCTCTTCCGCCGTCGCCAGAATTTCGCCTTCGACGCAACCGCCCGAAACCGAGCCGATGAATCGCCCATCCTGATCGACGGCAAGACGCGAGCCCGTTGCGCGCGGCGACGAGCCCCAGGTGGCGACCACGGTCGCGAGCGCCACGCGCTTGCCGCGTCGCGCCCAGTCCAGGGCCGTCGCGATGATCTCCCGATCCGTCATGCCCCCTCCAGCTATTGCCGAACGTCAGCTTTCCCCACGGTCGAACGGCAGGATTCGCATCCTCTTGCCGGTCGCCCCGAAGAAGGCGTTGGCCAAGGCCGGGCCGATCGGCGGCACGCCCGGCTCGCCGACGCCCTTCGGGTCTTCCGCCGATTTGACGATATGAACCTCGATTCGGGGCATTTCGTTCAGGCGCAACACTTCATAGCCGTCGAAATTCCCCTCGACGACCTTGCCGCCGTCGAGCGTGATCCGCGATTTCAGGATCGCGCCGAGGCCATAGCCGATGCCGCCTTCCATCTGCGCGCGCACCATGTCCGGATTGACCGCGACGCCGCAATCGACCGCGCAGACCACGCGCTCGACTTTCGGCGCGCCCGACTTGTCGACCGAAATCTCGACCGCTTGCGCGACATAGGTTCCGAAGGATTCCGCGACAGCCACGCCCCGGAACTTGCCGTGCGCGGGCGGCGCGCTCCAGTCCGCCTTCTCGGCGGCGAGCTTGAGCACGGCGGCGTGGCGTGGCTTGTCGGCGAGCATGTCGAGCCGGAAAGCGACTGGGTCCTTGCCGGCGGCCTGCGCCAGTTCGTCGATGAAGGCTTCGAGCGCATAGGCGGTGTGGGTCGAGCCGACCGAGCGCCACCACAGCACCGGCACATTCATGTCGGTGGTCGTCACATCCAGGCGGAAGTTCGGAATCGCATAGGGCTGATTGGCCATGCCTTCAACCGAGGTGCCGTCAACGCCATTCTTGACCATCATCGCCTCGAAAGGCGAGCCCTTGACGATGGATTGCCCGATCAGCGTGTCGCGCAGGGCGATGATCTTGCCGTCGGCGTCGAGACCCGCGGTCAGCTTGTGCACATAGGCCGGGCGGTAGCGGCCGCCGCGCATGTCGTCCTCGCGGGTCCATTGCACCTTGACCGGCGCCTTCCAGCCGAGCGCCTTGGCGGTCGCCACCGCCTCGACGATGATATCGGCGTCGGGACAGGCCCGCCGGCCAAAGCCGCCGCCCGTCTTCATCACATGCAGCTTCACCTTTTCAGGCGCGACGCCGGCGACTTGCGCGGCGACCGCCTGATAGAGGTCGGGCATCTGGTGGCCGCCCCAGACTTCGAGCGTGCCATCCGCATTCATCCGAGCGACGGCGTTGAGCGGCTCCAGCGCGGCATGGGCGAGATAGGGAAATTCATAACGGGCCTCGACCACTTTCGCGGCCTTGGCGAAGGCGCCGAGAGCGTCGCCCTTGTCGACGGCGATATTTTCGCCGCCCTTATCGGCCAATGCGCGATAGGCGGCGAACATCTCGGAAGTACCGCGCTTTTCGGCGGCGGAGTCATCCCATTCGACCTTGACCGCGTCGCGCGCCTGCATCGCCTCCCACATGCCCTTGGCGACCACTGCGACGCCGCGCGGAGTCGCCACGACATCGACCACCCCCTTCATCGTCTTGGCCTTGGCAGCGTCAAAGCTCTTCAGTTTGGCGCCGAACAGCGGCGGGTGGATCATCACCGCCGTCAGCATGTCGGGCAGGTTGATATCGATGGTGAATTGCTGCCGCCCGGTGGATTTCGGCGCGGAATCAAGACGCGGCAGCTTCTCCGCGCCGATATATTTCCAGTCCTTGGGATCTTTGAGCGCGACATTGGCCGGCGCGGCTTCCTGCGCGGCGAGCGCAGCCATCTCGCCATAGGTCGCTCGGGCGCCCGAGCTTTTTGCGCGCAGCACGCCGTTTTCGGCGACGATGTCTTGCGCCGGGACGCCCCATTTACGCGCCGCCGCCGCGATCAGCATGGCACGCGCCGCGGCGCCCGCGACGCGATAGCGCCGCCACGAGGACGCTGTTCCGGTCGAGCCGCCGGTGAGCTGGAACTTGCCGCCCATCGCCAAATTGCCATAGAGCGCAGGGTCCCCGGAGGCGCCGGCGACCTCGATCTTCGACCAGTCGGCGTCGAGTTCCTCCTGCGCCAGGGTCGCGACGCCCTGATAGATGCCCTGGCCCATGTCCATATGGGCCGAATAGATCGTCACCTTGTTGTCAGGGTCGATCTTGATATAGCCGGCGAAGGGATTGGGCGTCTCGCTTGCCGCGCCCGGCGCGGCGGAGGCGGAAAAGCCGACCACCAGGCTGGCGCCGACGGCCGTGGAGCCGATAATGAAATGCCGGCGCGAAACAGGCGCCTCGCGGAGGAAACGAGTGGCGGAGAGATTCAACATCGGTCACGCTCCCAACAGGCGAGAAGCTTCATGGATCGCGGCGCGTATGCGCTGATAGGTGGCGCAACGGCAGAGATTTCCGCTCATCGCGTCGTCGATCTCCGCGTCGCTCGGCTTCTTGTTGCTGGTCAGCAGCCCGATCGCGGCCATGACCTGACCCGATTGGCAATAGCCGCATTGCGGCACGTCGAGTTTGATCCAACTCGCCTGCACGGCCTCGGCGACCGCGCCATTGACGCTCTCGATGGTGACGACGGACTTGCCTGCGACGTCGCCGATACGGGTCTGGCAGGAGCGGGTCGGTTCGCCCTCCAGATGCACGGTGCAGGCGCCGCACAGGGCCTGGCCGCAGCCAAATTTGGTTCCGACGAGGCCGAGATCGTCCCGCAAAACCCAAAGCAGAGGCTTGTCGGGGTCGGCGTCGATTTCCTGCGGTCGGCCGTTGAGCGTGAAACGGATCATGCTGCGCCCTCATTTTTCGCGCCGCCCAAATTCGGCGCGCTCGTACAGATATAGGGGCAAGACCGGCACGGCGCCGACGCGGTTCCGCCAGCGGCCATTTTCAAAAATGCAAAGGGGCGGAACTAGCGGGCGCAAGCTCACCAAAGTTCAGGCCGCCGAAGCCTCGTCATCGCCCTCGAGCAGCCGCAGGCTACGGCGCAGGCTCTGGGGCGGCTGGCCGAAAAAACGAAGGAAGGCGCGGCGCATCCGGTCGCGGTCGGCGAATCCGGTCTCGCGGGCAACCACATCCATCGGGTGTCGGCCTTCTTCCAGCATCGCCTTCGCCGCCTCAAGCCGCAGCCGTTCCACGGCCTTGGCCGGCGACTGCCCGGTTTCCTCGCGGAACACGCGGCTGAACTGGCGGGGGCTGAGGCTCGCCGCCTCCGCGAGATCCTCCACCGAGAGCGGATCGCGCAGATGTTCCTTGGCGTAGGCGAGCGCGCGACGCACGCGGTCCGAGCGCGGCTCCAACTCCAGCAAAGCGGAAAATTGCGACTGGCCGCCGGGACGGCGATGATAGACCACCAGCTTGCGGGCGACGCCGCGCGCCAACGCCGCGCCGTGGTCGTCTTCGATCAGGGCCAGCGTCAAGTCGATGGCCGCGCTCATGCCCGCCGAGGTCCAGACATTGCCGTCGGCGATGAAAATGCGGTCGTCGTCGACCTTGATGAGTGGAAAACGCTCCTGAAGCGCGCGGGCGTGGGCCCAATGCGTGGTGGCGCTGCGTCCGTTCAGCAGGCCAGCCTCGGCAAGGGCGAAGGCGCCGGTGCAGACGCCCGCGACGCGGCGCGATCGCTTTCCGGCTTTGGCGATATAGTCGCGCAGCGCAGGCGAGAGGGGGCGAGGCGTCAATTCGCCCAACACCATCAGCGTGTCGGGCGGATCGCCGAGCGGACTTGTTTCGATCCCGATCCCGAGCGAGGACCGCACGGTCCCGCCCTTTTCGGACATGACATTCAGCCGATAGGCCTCGCGACCGAGATCCACATTGGCGAATTCGAAGGCCGACAGCGCGGCCATGCCCATGACCTGAAAGCCGTCCTCCAGAATGAACCCGATCTGTCGCATGTCCGGCTCCGATACGGCTATGTCCTGTTTTGCTGTTTATATGTCATTTGAGACATTCGCGTCCAGCGCTAGCTTTCGGGCGTCGCCACCGATCACCCCTTCAGCCAGGGCAGGACCAAACAATGACCACTTTCAACGGAACCGTACTCATCACCGGCGCTTCCTCCGGCATCGGCGCGCTTTATGCCGATCGCTTCGCCAGGCGCGGCCACGACCTCATTCTGGTGGCGCGCAATCGCGAGCGCCTTGACGCCGTCGCGGCCAGACTGTCCGCCGCACATGGCGTCAAGGTCCGCGCGGTCGCGGCCGATCTCACCAACCGCGCCGATCTTGCCGAAGTCGAGGCCATTCTGAAGTCAGACGAGAGCATCACCCATCTCGTCAACAACGCCGGCTTCGGCAGCGCCGCGCCGCTTGCCTCCGCCTCGGTGGATGAAATGGAAAAAATGGTGGCGATCAATGTGATCGCGCCAATGCGCCTCGCTTTTGCCGCCGTCCCGAGTTTTTCCGCGCGCGGGAAAGGCGTGATCATCAATATCGCCTCCATCGTCGCCATCGGCCCGGAAATCCTGAACGGCGTCTATGGCGGCACGAAGTCCTTCGTCCTGGCCTTCAGCCAGTCGCTGCGCAAGGAGTTGAATGGCTCCGGCGTGCATGTGCAAGTCGTGCTGCCCGGCGCGACCGGAACGGAGTTCTGGGATATCGCCGGCCTTCCCGCGAGCCATCTCCCCAAGGAATGGGTGATGTCGGCGGACGATCTGGTCGATGCCGCACTCGCCGGTCTGGACAAGGGCGAATTTGCGACCATCCCCTCCTTGATGGACGGGTCCGAATGGGAAGCCTGGGAGGCCGCGCGCCAGACCATGCTGCCGCATCTGTCCAGCGCCGTTCCGGCCGCGCGCTATCGTGCCTGAAATGCGGGGTGGGGACGATGCGGAAAGGCCGCCTGGTCTCGAGCCGCAAGGCGGTCGCCGATTCCGTCACCGCCGAGGACAACGGACGGCGCAAGCCGGTCCGCGCCCTCGGCCGGGCGGGGAGCGCTGGCCACTTCTCGCCGCACGAGGTTGGTTGTATGGTTCGTCCGGCAAATCCCCCTGTCAGACGGGGATCCGGCGGGCGCCTGTAACAAGATCATAAGGCCGGAACCGACCGATGCCGAGGCAGGCCCTCCGTCGAGAAAAAGGCGCGACTCGCAAGACAAAGGCCGCCGCGCGACGGCGGCGCTTTTCGCCGTTGCTTGCGTCATACGCCTAATGTGTTTCGACGTTGCGCTGTGCGATTATTGCGTTGAAGGGGAGGAGCAAACAATGAAAACAACGCGAATATTCGGCGTCCTGGCGACGGCGGGGGCGATGACTTTCGGACTTGCGGCCACGCCTTCGGGCGCGCGGGCGGATGACAAACAGCCCAACATCGTCGTCATCCTGGGCGACGACATCGGCATGTGGAACATCGGCGCCTATCATCGCGGCCTGATGGCGGGCCGGACGCCCAATCTCGACAAAATCGCCAAGGAAGGCATGTTGTTTACGGATTATTACGCCGAGGCGAGCTGTACGGCGGGCCGGGCGAATTTTATTACCGGCGAATTGCCGATCCGCACCGGCATGACCACTGTCGGCCAGGCGGGCGCCAAGATCGGCATTCCCGCCGAGGCGGTGACCACGGCCACGGTGCTGAAATCGATGGGCTACGCCACCGGCCAATTCGGCAAGAACCATCTGGGCGACAGGAACGAGTTCCTTCCGACCGTGCATGGCTTCGATGAGTTCTTCGGATATCTCTATCACCTCGACGCGATGGAAGACCCCGCGCACCCGAACTATCCTCAAAACCTGCTTGACGTCGTCGGCCCGCGCAACATGATCCACAGCTGGGCTACAGACGTCGACGATCCGACAGAACAGCCGCGCTGGGGCAAGATCGGCAAGCAGAAGATCGAGGACGCCGGCACGCTTTATCCCAAGCGCATGGAAACGGTGGACGACGAGATCCGCGACCTCGCCATCGACTTCATGGACAGGGCGAAAAAGGCCAACAAGCCGTTCTTCGTCTGGCTCAACCCGACGCGCATGCATATCGTGACGCATCTTTCGCCGAAATATGAAGCGATGCGCAACTCGGACAATGGCTGGTCGGAAGAAGAAGCCGGCATGGCGCAGCTCGACGACGATGTCGGACTGGTCATGAAGAAGCTCAAGGACATGGGCGTGGACGACAACACCATCGTCCTCTTCACCACCGACAACGGCACCGAAGTCTTCACCTGGCCGGACGGCGGCCAGACGCCCTTCGCGCAGTCGAAGGGCACCGTGCTCGAAGGCGGTTTCCGCGTGCCTGCGATTCTGCGCTGGCCCGGCCATGTCCCGGCGGATTCCGTGCAGAACGGCATCTTCTCGGGCCTCGACTGGCTGCCGACCTTTACGGCCATCGCCGGCAATCCGAACATCACCGACGAATTGCTGAAGGGCAAGACGATCGGCGACCGCACCTACAAGAACCATCTGGACGGCTATAACCAGCTTGCCGCCATCACCGGCAAGGGGCCGTCCAATCGTCACGAAATCTTCTATCTTGGCGAAAGCACTGTCGGCGCAATCCGCATCGACGATTATAAATATCGCTTCATCGACCAACCGGATGGCTGGCTGGGCCAAAAAACCCACCCGGACGTTCCCTATATCACCAACCTGCGCCTCGATCCGTTCGAGCGCACCGGCTGGCCGAACAACGGAACGAAGGAAGGTGGCCAGCAATATTTCGACTGGTTCAAGTTCCAGTTCTGGCGCTTCGTGTTCGTCCAGCAGCTGGTGGGCAAGGAACTGCAAACCTTCATCGAGTTCCCGCCGATGCAGCGCGGCGCGAGCTTCAATCTCGACGCCGTCAAGGCGGAAATGGCGAAAAGGATGGACCAGGCCGCTGCCGCAGCGAAGGGGCCGGGCCAATAAGGGGCCTTCAAACGCTATTTTCGGCGGGCGGCTCGCGAGAGCCGCCCGTTTCTATGAAGCAGAAGGCTTGGCCGGGCGGCGTCTTTTCGGGGCGCCGCCCTTGCCGTTGCGTCCGCGCATCGCCTATCCTGCGGCTCTGTTGCCGATGGAAGCGCTTAGGCTGGAAGTTGCATCCCATCTGCGGTCGAAACTGCTGCAGGTCGTTAGCGTTCCGCCCGCTTTTGCACTAAGACCATGATTTGGGCCTTGCTGCTCGTGTAGAGGCGGATCGCGGTCCTTCAGCGATCTACAGGGATGTTTCCATTCGTTGCTGGATGCAAAAGATGGCTGAAGACACAACGCGTGACGCCGGGTCCGGGCGGATGAAGGCGGAAAACGCCTTGTCCGATCATTTTTCAGCAAGACCAATAATCCAGAAATAGATTTATGCGAACTGGATTTGGATGAACAGCTTCTGCATTGCGGAAGCCTTGGCGAGACGCTCAAGAATATTCAGTGGGAAGATGCGATGTCCACGGTTGAAAAGGCAAATGGCGATACTCAGGGGCAGCAGCTGGAGAAGGTTCAGGCGGAGGAGGCGTTGCCGGCCGCCCGCCTGCCTCGATCCCTTTCCGATCTGCCCGGCCCGACGGACGTTGAGCTTGCCGCGGAACCTGCGCCGGCCGCGCCGGCGGCTGACGTCGCGCCGGTTGCTCTGGCCGCGCCCGCTGCCGACATCACTTTGGCCACGCCAGTCCCCGCGACCGCTCCGGCTCCTGCCGCGCCTCCGGTCGCCTCGGCCGCCCGAGGCGCTCCTGTCGCTTCGCCCCTTGTGACCGTTTCGAACGATCCGGCGCCGCCTGCCGCTCGGGCCGCGTCGGGGATTTGGGGATGCTTCGATGGCGTCGCCAAAGGGGCCGCCAGGGGATGGGCGATCGACCGGAATGAGCCGGACCAGAAATTGACGATCGAAATCTGGGCCGACGAGACCTTCATCACCGGGGGCGAGGCGTCCAGGTTCAGAGGCGATATTTTCAAATCGGGCGTTGGAGACGGCTATCACGCCTTCGAAATCGATCTGCCGCGCCTCCCGGCAGGGACACATGTCTTGCGCGCCAAAGTGGCCGGTTATGGCCACACGCTTGAGAATGTTTTCAAACATGTGGTTTCCGAAACGGTCGTTCGCGGCGGTATCGACCGCATCGAGGGACTTACGCTCGAGGGTTGGGTCACCTCGTCGTCGAGCGATGAAATTACGCTCCAGATACTAGTCGATAGCGCAAGCGTCGCCTTTGTGTCCGTTCCGAACCCGGTTCCCGGCCAGCGCAGTCAGGTCAAGGCCTCTCTCCCCGTTTCCCTGGCCGATGGACGCGTTCACTGGTTCCAGATGAAGGCGAGCGAAGTCGGACAACTTGTCGCGGAAACGGTCGCCGTCATGGCGGTCGTGGCGATTCCGGAAGAGGCTCTGCAACGCTACGCCAAGGACTTTCCCGGCTTCCTCTCGTCCTGCGCGGCGGACCGGGTCGCGTCCTTCGAGGGCCAGCTTGAAGTTCTTGCGGGCATGCTCGACGAGCGGTCGAAAGCTCCCGTTGCCGAATATTTCAACCAGCTCAATATCGCCTATAAGCAGGTCAAGCGCGGCATTGCGGAGCGATCGGGGCTGCCCGAAAAGCTTCATTTTCCGGTCCATAAAAGCCCGCTCGTCAGCATTGTCGTGCCTGCTCACAACAAGTTTTGGGTGACCTATAATTGTCTTGCGGCGCTTTTGCTGGCCCCGAACAAGAGCGCCTTCGAAGTGATCGTCGTCGACGACGGCTCCAGCGATTTGACAAAGAAGCTTGAGGATTTCGCCTCTGGCGTCACGGTTCTGCGCAATGAAACGGCCCTGGGCTTCGTCAAGAGCTCGAATCGCGGGGCCCAGTCGGCGCGCGGCGAGTTCGTCGTCATGCTCAACAATGATACCGAGCCCTGCGCCGGCTGGATCGATGAACTCGTCCATGTGTTCCGGGCGTTCGACAGCGTCGGGCTCGCGGGGGCGAAGCTGGTCTATCCTGACGGCAGGCTTCAGGAAGCTGGCGGCATCGTCTTTCCGAATTTCGACGTCTGGAACTATGGCCGCAACGGCAACCAGTTCGACACCCGTTACAATTACACGCGGCAGGTCGATTATATCTCCGGCGCCTGCATCATGCTGCGTCGGGACATCTGGAACGAACTTGGCGGGTTCGACGAGCATTTCGCGCCGGCCTATTACGAAGACAATGATCTCGCGTTCCGGGTCAGGGCCAAGGGCCTCAAGACCTATTACACGCCCTTTTCCAAGGTCGTGCATTTCGAAGGCATGTCGAGCGGCACGTCCGTCGCCGCCGGCGCGAAGCGCTACCAAGTCGTCAACCAGCCGAAATTCAGGGCGCGCTGGGCTTCGACGATCCGGAATCTGCCCTTGACGCTCGATCCGGATCTCGCAAAGGACCGGGGAGTTGTCCTGCGTGCGCTTGTGATCGATCATGAAATGCCACAGCCGGACAAGGACGCCGGGAGCTATGCCGCACGGCAGGAGATGCGGCTGCTTCAGGCGCTTGGCTTCAAGGTGACATTCCTTCCGAACAACCTCGCCTATATGGGCAATTACACGGAGGCCTTGCAGCGTGACGGCGTCGAATGCCTTTATGCGCCGTTCAGTGCTTCAATTCAGCAAGTGATCGAACAGCGAGGCCGCGAGTTCGACATCATCTATATCACCCGCTATTCGATCGCGAATCAGTGTGTCGATCTCATCCGCAAAATGGCGCCGCAAGCCAAGATCATCTTCAACAATGCAGATTTGCATTTCCTCAGGGAAATTCGCGCGGCGATTGCGGCGAAAAGCCAGGAGCGCCTGCGAAACGCGCTCGATACGCGCGAAATCGAACTGTCGGTGATGCGTGGCGTTGACGTCACCTTGTCTTACACCGACGTCGAGGCGGCGGTTATCCTGTCCCACAATCTCGACTCGACCAAGGTCGCGCGATGCCCATGGGTCGTCGATGTCGACGAATCCATACCTCCGTTCGCGTCGCGAGTCGGCCTTGCCTTCCTCGGCAATTTCGGCCATCCGCCAAATGCGGAAGCGGTTCGCTATTTCATCAGCGACATCATGCCGGAATTGCGGCGGGAGGTTCCCGGCCTCGTGCTGAAGATCTATGGGTCGAACATGTCAGCCGAACTCCGGGAACTCGAAGCCGAAGACGTCCTGTTTGAAGGCTATGTCGCGGAGGTCGCGGAGGTCTATCACACGTGCCGCATTTTCGTCGCGCCGTTGCTGTCTGGCGCCGGCATCAAGGGAAAAGTCATCGGCGCCCTGGCGTCTGGAACGCCGACGATGATGTCCCCGATCGCAGGCGAGGGGATCGGGGTCAGCAATGGTCTGGAGGCCTTGATCGCTCATACGGTCGCTGAATGGGTCGAGGGCGTCAAGGCGATCTACACGGACGAGGCGCGTTGGACAGAAATGTCCGAGGCTTCCCGCCGGTTCGCGAGAAAGAACTTTTCCTTCGAGAACGGTCTCGGAAAGATGAGGGAGGCGCTGGCGCTGGCTGGCGTGTATGTGGATTAGCTGGGCTCTTTTCGGCCCGGCGCCCGCGTCGCAAACCAAAGCAACCCGATCGCGCCGTGTGGCGGCGATTTCGGCGGCCAAAAGGCGTCGCCGGTCGCCGCCAGCGAATGACGGCGATGGCGTGGCGCAAAGCTTGTAACCATTCACGGCAGCCGGTAGTTTAACGCCACTTGCTCCCAGCCGTTTGTCCTGCCCACAAAATCGACAAAAGTGTCATCGCGACAAAGCAACGATTTCGTGTTGTGACAGACTTTGTCGTTGTATTTTTTCCGGCGAGACAATGAGTTCAACCTGTCTAATCATCCAGACTTTCGTTAAAAATGATACATTTCTGGCGCTCTGGCAATCATTGTTGAAGTGCGATGATATACATGATGTCCATCTCATTATTTGGCACGATAGCCACATAAACTCGCGAAAAGAAGCGGAATACGAAAAAAAAGCTGAGCTTGTCCGCAAATCAGTCGAGGGCGCGATCGCATCGGACGGCCATTTGTTCGCCAGCGCCCAATTGATATCAAACCCAACTAATTTAGGGACCTGTCCCACCTGCAGGACCGCCATCGATTACGCGGCAGCGCGGTTTGATCATGTCATCTTCACGGAGGACGATACGCTCTTCGCGCGCGACGCCATCAGATGGTTCAGAGCAGCTTTCGCACTTGAGGCGTTCAACGATCCGGACGTTTGGGCGATAGCCGGAGAATCGGTATTTTTTGACGCGCAGGAAAAAAATCTGCCCGACGGCTATGTTGAACTCGCCCGCAATTATGCGGTCGAAAAAAGGTTGGGGCGCGCTTTTATCAAGCTGAACTTCGTGCCATCGACCTGTTTCGCGACCAATGCGACGAAATGGAAAGAATTCGGGGCGACGCGCGGGCAACGCGAAGGCGCCAATGACGTTTGCAAGAGATGCGCCGCCGAGAACAAATTCTGCCTCTTTCCCATCGTGCCCCGCGTCACAGACACAGGGATGCTGCATCCGGACGGCTATAGCGTGCTGTTGCATTCACGGGAGCGCGTGCAGGAGATCAAGTCGACCTATTTGACGTCGGACGACCTGCCGTCAGATGAAATCAAAGGCGTTCTCGTTCCTTTTACAGGCAGCGACGGGGAAATCTGGCGACGGACAGCGCTCCTCGAAGGATTCGGGGTATTGCCCCCATGGCGTCCGGAATAACTTCGGGCTTCGCGATGTGTGCAGGCGTGCGCTGACCGAGGAAATCGCGGACGATTTCAATCGTGCGCCCCCGAATCGTCGCGCCTGCCGTCAAGCGCCTTCAAACGCTCCAACATGCGCAATCCGACGGCGCGATCGCCCATCTTCATGACGATGTCGTGGCGGGCGCGTCGTGTCATGTCGCGCAGGTCGGCCGGGTTGTCCAGCGCCCATCTCGCGAGCGAGGCCGCATGTTCGACATCGGGCTCGGCCCAAACCTGGCCCTCGCTTTCCGGATAGTCTCCCGCCGCAACCGGGATCAGCTTGTAATCGACCAGCAGCGCGTTCGACTTGTCCATGAAATCGACATTGCCGGACCATCCCGTCGCCAGGGCGGCGCGCCCGAGCCGCATGGCCTCGCCCGGCCCACGCCCGAATCCCTCGGCGCGGTGGAGGGAGACAAGGCAAGATCGTGTCCCAAATGGTGGTGTAGCTGACGGTGGGCGCCGTCGTTTTCCTGGCTGAGCCGGGATGGGTCAGGCGGCCGGGACGGGCAGGCTGACGAGCGGATCATCGCTCAAGGGCGCCATTGTCTCAAGCGTCATGTAG